>JBJMWE010000093.1:0-47158 GCA_045810285.1 Vitreoscilla sp.
ACAATCTATACCAACACGACAAACTACACATCTACAAACATACCCTAAACAACCCTCTAAACATCTACCAGCAGGAGGCGACGGCCGAGCAGATCGCCGCCGTCGTCGTCGAGTACGGCAACGCGATCAAGGACATGGTGCGAGCCAACATCTTTCCGGGCGACATGCTGTGGAAAAACTTCGGCGTCACCCGCCACGGCAAGGTCGTCTTCTACGACTACGACGAGATCGAATACCTCACCGACTGCAACTTCCGCCGCGTGCCGCCGCCGCGCAACGAGGACGACGACATGTCGGGCGAGCCGTGGTACGCCGTGCACCCGCGCGACGTCTTTCCCGAGACCTTCGCCCCGTTCCTGCTCGGCAACCCGGCGGTGCGCGACGTGTTCATGGCACACCACGCCGACCTGCTGGACGCCGGCTACTGGCAGCAGCAGAAGGACCGCATCCTTGCCGGCTACGTGCACGACGTCTTCCCCTACGACCCGTCGCGGCGCTTCAGCGCGCGGCGCGCGGCCGCGCACGCCGCATCAACGCCTGCCGAAGCGCACGCCACGCAAGCTGCGCCGATTTGACCCACCGTCCTTGAAGGAGCTTCACATGTCCGAATCCATCGTCATCGTTTCCGCCGCCCGCACGCCCATCGGCGGCATGCTGGGCGACTTCGCCGCGCTCTCGGCGTGGGAGCTGGGCGCCGTCGCCATCAAGGCGGCGGTCGAACGCGCCGGCGTGCCGGGCGACGCCGTCGACGAGGCCCTGATGGGCAACTGCCTGATGGCCGGCCAGGGCCAGGCGCCGGCGCGCCAGGCCGTGCGCCGCGCCGGCCTGCCCGACTCCGTGGGCGCCGTCACCCTGAGCAAGATGTGCGGCTCCGGCATGCGCACGATGATGTTCGCCCACGACATGCTGCTGGCCGGCAGCGCCGACGTGATGCTGGCCGGCGGGATGGAGAGCATGACCAACGCGCCGCACCTGATGTTCGCGCGCAAGGGCGTGCGCTACGGCGCCGCGCAGATGTTCGACCACATGGCCCTGGACGGCCTCGAGGACGCGTACGACCGCGGCCGCGCGATGGGCGTGTTCGCGGAGCAGTGCGTCGCCAAGTACGGCTTCACGCGCGAGGCGCAGGACCAGTTCGCGATCTCGTCGACCACGCGTTCGAAGGGCGCCAACGAGGACGGCTCGTTCGACTGGGAGATCGCCCCGGTCACGCTGCAGGGCAAGGCGGGCGACATCGTCGTCAAGCACGACGAGCAGCCGTTCAAGGCCAAGCTCGACAAGATCCCGTCGCTCAAGCCCGCGTTCAAGAAGGACGGCACGATCACCGCCGCCAATGCGTCCAGCATCTCGGACGGCGCCGCGGCGCTGGTGCTGATGCGCGAATCGGAAGCGGTCAGGCGCGGCGCGAAGCCGATCGCGCGCATCGCGGCGCACGCCGTGCACGCGCAGGCGCCCGAGTGGTTCTCCACCGCGCCGGCCGGCGCCATCGCCAAGGTGCTGAAGAAGACGGGCTGGTCCGCGCAGTCGGTGGACCTGTGGGAAGTCAACGAGGCCTTCGCCGCCGTGACCATGGCCGCGATGAAGGAGTTCGACCTGCCGCACGACATCGTCAACGTGCACGGCGGCGCCTGCGCGCTGGGCCACCCGATCGGCGCCTCGGGCGCGCGCATCGTCGTCACGCTGCTGGGCGCGCTGCGCAAGCAGGGCAAGAAGCGCGGCGTCGCGGCGCTGTGCATCGGCGGCGGCGAGGCCACGGCGCTGGCGGTCGAGTTGCTGTAAACGCCCCCCGAGCTTGATACGCGCATGTAACCGGAGCCCCCGGATGCATGCGGCACACTGCGTGCTTGCATCTCCCGCGACGCCGTCGTCCACCCTCCGGGACGGCGGCGCGCGCAGTCCACCAACGTCTCGAGCTCACCCCCGCCTCTCCATGACCGACGCCTCCACGATCATTGCCGAAGAAGCCAGCATCGCCGCACTCGTGCGCGTGGGCGAATGCATCGACCACGCCGCGCGCTATTCGCGCGAGGAGATCGCCCGCTTCGCCGCGCTCACGCACGACCGCAACCCGGTGCACCACGACCGCGAGGCGGCGCTGCGCGCGGGCCTGCGCGACGTGATCGCCAGCGGCCAGCACACCTCGGCGCTGATGAGCGGCCTGGCCGCCACGCACTTCTCGCGCGCCGACGACGGCATCACGCGCTCGATGCTGTGCCTGCACTTCAACTTCGCCTACCGCGAGCCGATCTTCGCGGACAGCGACGTGGCGCTGCGCTGGGTGGTCTCCAGCACCGAATGGAACGCCAGCCTGGACGGCGTCATCGCGCAGCTGGAAGGCAAGGCGATGGTGGGCGACGTGGCGGCCGTGATCGCACGCGGCACCGTGCTGGTGCGCCGTGCCCACGGAACGTGAACGAAGGACGCCCGTCGCGATGAACCGCTGGCTCCTGCGTCCGCGCGTGATGCAGGCGATCGCCCTCGCGACGTTCGCCTGCATCGCGCTGTTCCAGCTGCCCTTCAGCCCCGCGGCGGGCGCGCATTTCACCGTGCTCGCGGGCGCGCCGCCGTTCGACGAGCGGCCAGCGGGCTACACCCTGTCGGGCGTGCTGGCCGCGTTCCACGCGCTCGGCGCGCAGGGGCTGCGCGGCTACGAGGCCTACCGCGCGGTCGACGTCGTCTTCCCGTGGCTGCTGTGCGGCCTGGTGGCCGCGGTGATGCTGCGCATCGGCGCCGCGCGCGCCACGATGTGGCCTTGGCTCGCGGCCATCGCCGACACGATCGAGAACGCGTTGCAGTACGCGATGCTCCTGACCCGCGACGACCTGTCGCCCGAGCTCGTCCAATGGGCCAGCCTCGCGACGCAGGCCAAGTTCGCGCTGTACGCGCTGATGCTCGTGTTCCTGCTGGCCGTCGGTGCGTGCGCCCTGTGGCGGCAGCAGCGCGACGCGCGCTGACACCCCGAAACCGAAAGCTTCCGACATGACTTCCACCGCAGCGCGCAACGTCCTCATCGTCGGCGCCTCGCGCGGCCTGGGCCTCGAATTCGTGCGCCAGTACCGCGCCGACGGCGCTCGCGTGACCGCCACCGCGCGCTCCGACGACGGCCTGGCCGCCATCGCCGCGCTCGGCGCCAAGGCGCTGAAGCTGGACGTCGCCGACGCGGCCAGCGCTTCGGGCCTGGCGTGGCAGGTCGATGGCGAGGCCTTCGACACCGTGTTCCACGTCGCCGGCCTCTACGGCCCGCGCACGTCGGGGCTGGAGCCGCCCACGCTGGCCGACTTCGACGCCGTCATGCACGCCAACGTGCTGGGCGTGATGCGGGTGCTGCCGCAGGTGGCCGACGCGCTGGCGCCGCCGGTGGACGGTCACCCGGCGGCACGCATCGGCATCGTGTCGTCGCGCATGGGCTCGATCGCGCTGCGTGCCAGCCCGTCGGGTTGGCTGTATCGCGCGTCCAAGGCCGCGGTGAACTCGGTGATGAAGGACGCGTCGATCGCGCTGGCCGATCGCGCGCTGTGCGTCGCGTTCCATCCGGGCTGGGTGCGCACCGACATGGGCGGCGCCGGCGCCGACATCGACGCCGCCGAATCGATCGCCGGCATGCGGCGCGCGCTCGCATCGCTGCAGCCGTCGGGCACCGGCAGCTTCCTCAACTACGACGGCACGCCGCTGGCCTGGTAGCCATCTTTTCGCGCGCCGCCTGGCACCGCAGCGGCACCCGGCGCGTCGAGCCACAACGACCCAAGAGACAACCATGTACCTCTCCGAAGACCACCGTGCCGTCCAGGACGCCGTCCGCGCCTACGTGCGCGACCGCATCACGCCCAACGCCGCCGCCTGGGATCGCCAATGCCATTTCCCGCGCGAGGAACTGCGCGGCCTGGCCGAACTGGGCTGCTACGGCATCGCGGTGCCCACCGAGTGGGACGGCGCCGGGCTGGACTACCTGTCGGTATCGCTGATCCTCGAGGAGATCGCCGCGGGCTGCGGCGCCACGTCCACCATCATCAGCGTCACCAACTGCCCGGTGAACACGATCATGATGGCGTTCGCGAGCGACGCGCAGAAGGAGCGCTTCCTCAAGCCGCTCGCGCGCGGCGAGCTGCTGGGCGCGTTCTGCCTCACCGAGCCGCACGTCGGCTCCGAGGCCGGCGGGCTGCGCACGACGGCCGCCCGCGACGGCGACGACTACGTGCTCAACGGCGTCAAGCAGTTCATCACCAGCGGCAAGAACGGCGACCTCGCGATCGTGATGGCCGTCACCGACAAGGCCGCGGGCAAGAAGGGCATCAGCGCCTTCCTCGTGCCCACGGACACCCCCGGCTACGTGGTGGCGCGCATCGAGGACAAGATGGGCCAGCACGCCAGCGACACGGCGCAGATCCTGTTCGAGGACTGCCGCATCCCCGCCGCCAACCTGATCGGCGAAGAGGGCCAGGGCCTGAGGATCGCGCTGTCGGGCCTGGAGGGCGGGCGCATCGGCATCGCGTCGCAGGCCGTGGGCATGGCGCGCGCGGCGTTCGAGGCCGCCGTGCACTACGCCAAGGAGCGCGTGGCGTTCGCCAAGCCCATCTTCGAGCACCAGGCGATCCAGTTCAAGCTGGCCGACATGGCCACGCAGATCGAGGCGGCGCGCCAGCTGATCCATCACGCGGCGAGCCTGAAGGACGCCGGCCAGCCGTGCCTGAAGGAGGCCGCGATGGCCAAGCTGTTCGCCAGCGAGATGGCCGAGCGCGTGTGCTCCGCGGCCATCCAGGTGTTCGGCGGCTACGGCTACACCACCGACTTCCCCGTCGAGCGCATCTACCGCGACGTGCGCGTGTGCCAGATCTACGAAGGCACGTCCGAAGTGCAGAAGATCCTGATCGGACGCGCCATCTGACGCTCCCCGCGCCGGCTGGTCGCCCGTCCCGGAAACGTTCGACTCCGGTGGCGCCCGCGCTTCCCGGGCGCCGGGACGGGCCCATGCCGACGGTCTTTTCGCGATGACTCCGCATGAAGCAGGTATTGACTGAGAAGAGCGGCATCCAGCCGATGCCGTCCTCGCGCCGCGTGCGCGCTTGGCTGCAGATCGACGGCTCGCTGAGCGCGCGCATCGCGTCGGTCAGCGGCAAGCTCACCGTGCGCGTGCTGCGCCAGGGGCCGGTGCGGCTGCAGCCCGCCGAGGCCGAGCGCCTGGGCTGCCCCGCGGGCGCCGCCGCGCACGGACGCGAAGTGATGCTGCTGGCCGACGGCGTGCCGGTGGTGTACGCGCGTTCCGTGCTGCAGGCCGTGCACGCACGCGGCACGTGGAAGGCGATCCGCGGGCTCGGCAACCGCGCGCTGGCCGATCTGCTGTTCGGCCTGCCGCCGGCGCACCGCTCGCAATTCGAGTTCGCGCGTTTCGCGCCCGGCTCGGGCATCTCCGCGACCGTGCACCGGCGCTGGCGCGAGGCCACGGGCACCGAATGGGGGCGCCGCGAGGTCTGGGCGCGCTGCTCGGTGTTCACGCGGCGCGGCGCGCCGCTGCTGGTCACCGAGTGCTTCGCGCCGACGATCGCCGCGTTCGATGCGCCGCAGCGCGCCCGCGCCGTGCCGTGGCGCGCGCCAGGACGACGCCAGGCTTCGGGACAACCCTGAGGATCGCGGCGTGGGCGTCGTATTTCGAGGCCATTGCGCTGCAGTTCGTCGCAAAGCAAGGGCGCCTGGCCGGCCTCAGGGGAACCATTGTCACGGTGCGACGATCCACGTCGCTACACTGATCCGTTGCTGCCGTGCTGCCCTGCAGCCGTGCAGGCGACTGCCACCGAACGTGGCCCCGGCCCGTCGCGCTCGCACTCCACGAGAGTGCCCGTCCTGACCGGCCGTTCACTGCAACAACATCCGAGGACGCGCCTTGACTCCCTTCCGCCCCGCCACGCTCGTGGTCGCCCTGTCGCTGGCATTCGCCGCGCAAGTCTCCATCGGCGCCGACTCGGCCGCCTCCGCCGCGGCGCCCGTCGCCAGCGCACCCGCGGTCACGGAATCGGGCCTCGACAAGTCGGGCATGGACGCATCGGTGCGCCCGCAGGACGACCTGTTCCTGGCCATGAACGGCACCTGGGTGAAGAGCACGGACATCCCCGCAGACAAGTCGTCCTGGGGCACGTTCTACGAGTTGCGGGAACTGTCGGACCAGCGCGTCAAGGACATCATCGAGGACCTCGCCGCCAAGCCGCAGGCGGCCGGCACGGTCAACGCGAAGATCGGCGACTACTACAAGAGCTACATGGACACCGCGGCCATCGACGCGGCCGGCACCAGGCCGCTCGAGCAATACAAGTCGCAGCTGTCCGCCGTCAGGAACAAGAAGGACCTCGTCCAGCTGATGGGCCGCTGGATCAGCTTCGTCGACGTGCCGCTGAACATGGGCATCGGCCCCGATTCGAAGGATCCCACCGTCTACTCCGCCGGCACCTACCAGGGCGGCCTGGGCCTGGGTGACCGCGACTACTACCTCAAGGACGACCCGCGCTTCGTGAAGAACCGCGCCGACTACGTCACCTACCTGCGCACGCTGCTGACGCTGGACGGCGACAAGAACGCCGTCATGCACGCCAGGGCGGTGATGGCGCTCGAGATGAAGATGGCCAAGGTGCAATGGTCGCAGGAGGCCAATCGCGACCCGGTCAAGACGTACAACCCGATGCCGGTCAAGGACATCGCGGCCAAGGCCCCCGGCATCGACTGGAAGGCCTATCTCGCGGCCGCCGACCTCACGGACCCGCCGTTCGTGTCGATCACGCAGCCCAGCTACACCTGGGCGCTGGCCCGGCTCGTGAAGGACCAGCCGATCGACGTCTGGAAGGCCTACATGCGCGTGCGCCTGCTCGACGCCATGGCCAACAAGCTGCCGGCCGGCTTCCGCGACGCGTCGTTCCAGTTCCACGACGTGGCGCTCACGGGCCTGAAGCAGGACAAGCCGCGCTGGCAGCGCGGCGTGGCCGCCGTCAACGGCGCGCTCGGCGAGGCCATCGGCCAGGTGTACGTGTCCAGGTACTTCCCGCCGGCGTACAAGGCCCGCATGGTCGAGCTCGTCGACAACCTGCTCAAGACGTACTCGACGTCGATCGACGACCTCACCTGGATGTCGCCGGCCACGAAGAAGGAAGCGCACGCCAAGCTGGCCAAGTACGGCGTCAAGATCGGCTATCCGGACGTCTGGCGCGACTACTCGGCGCTGGAGGTCAAGCCCGGCGACGCGATCGGCAACAGCGTGCGCGCTGCGCAGTTCGAATACCACCGCCAGGCCGTGCGCAACGGCAAGCCGGTCGATCGCACCGAGTGGGGCATGACGCCGCAGACGGTCAACGCCTACTACGACCCCAACAAGAACGAGATCGTGTTCCCGGCCGCCATCCTGCAGCCGCCGTTCTTCGACATGAAGGCCGACGACGCGGTCAACTACGGCGCCATCGGCGCGGTCATCGGCCACGAGATCAGCCACGGCTTCGACGACCAGGGCAGCCAGTACGACGGCGACGGCAAGCTGCGCAACTGGTGGACGCCGGAAGACCGCAAGGCCTTCGAGGCGGTCACCAGCAGGCTCGACGCCCAGTATTCGGCCTACGAGCCGCTGCCCGGCACGCACCTGAACGGCAAGCTGACGATGGGCGAGAACATCGCCGACCTGTCGGGCCTGCAGATCGCCTACAAGGCCTGGCAGCTGTCGCTGGGCGGCAAGCCCGCCGCGACGATCGACGGCCTGAGCGGCGCCCAGCGCTTCTACTACGGCTTCGCGCAGGTCTGGCGTGCCAAGGTGCGTGAGCAACGCACGCTGCAACTGGTGGTGATCGACCCGCACTCGCCGGCGCAGTTCCGCGCGGACGGCGCCGCCATCAACAGCGACGGCTACCACGAGGCCTTCGGCACGAAGGCCGGCGACAAGATGTGGAAGGCCCCGGCGGACCGCCTGCGCTTGTGGTGAATTGAGCCCCCACGCTCGAGAAGGTGCGCCCCCACGCTCGCTGGCGCTCGCTGCCCCCGAGGGGCGCTCCGCGACTGGCCCGGCAGAGCCGGTTCCAGCGCTCCCCTGAGCTTTCAGGGGGCGATCCGGGCGGCAGCGCCGGGGATGCCATGCGCCTCGTTTGATCGATGTTCTCGAATAGGGAGAGACCAATGAAATCCAACTTCCGTCCCGCGACGCTCGTCGTCGCCCTCTCGCTGGCCTTCGCGGCCCCCATCGGCTTCGCCGGTACCTCCACGGTGGCGTCGCCCACCGACATGCCGGCCGCGGCCCCCGCCGCGCTGGCGGCCGGCCTGGACAAGTCCGGCATGGACGCCGCCGCGCGTCCGCAGGACAGCCTGTTCTTCTCGATGAACGGCTCCTGGCTGAAGACCACGCCGATCCCGGCGGACAAGGCCGACTACGGCACGTTCACGCAGCTGTACGACCTGTCCAACGAGCGCGTGAAGGGCATCATCGAGAAACTGGGCACGACGCCGCAGGCGGCCGGCACGGTCAACGCGAAGATCGGCGACTTCTACAAGAGCTACATGGACACCGCGGCCATCGACGCCGCCGGCATGGCCCCGCTGAAGCCTTACCTGGCGCGGATCGACGCCTTGAAGACGCGCGCGGATCTGGTCAAGCTGCTGGGCGAGTGGGCGCCGTTCGTCGACCTGCCGCTGGGCCTGGGCGTGGGCGTCGATCCGAAGGATCCGACCATCTACTCGGCGGGCGCCGGCCAGGGCGGCCTGGGCATCGGCACCCGCGACTACTACCTCAAGGGCGACGCCCGCTTCGCCAAGGCACGCGCGGCGTACGTCGTGTACATGCAGGCGCTGCTGGCCGCGCAGGGCAGCCACAACGCGAAGGTCGAGGCCAACGCCGTCATGGGCTTCGAGAAGCGCCTGGCCAAGGCACAGTGGACGCAGGAAGCCAACCGCGACCCGGTCAAGACGTACAACCCGATGACGCTCGAGGCGCTGGCTGCCAAGGCGCCCGAGCTCGACTGGAAGGCCTACTTCGCCGCCGGCCAGATCACCGATCCGGCGTTCGTCTCCATCGCGCAGCCCAGCTACGCCTGGGCCGTGGCGAAGATGGTGAAGTCCGAACCGCTGGACGTGTGGAAGGCCTACCTGCGCGTGCGGCTGGCCGACGCGCTGGCGCTCGAGCTGCCCGGCGACGTCCGCACCGCCCGCTTCCAGTTCCGCGGCGTGGCGCTCAATGGAACCACCTCCGACCGCCCGCGCTGGGAACGCGCCGTCGACACCGTCAACGACGCGCTTGGCGAGGCCATCGGGCAGATCTACGTGTCCGAGTACTTCCCGCCGGCCTACAAGGCGCGCATGGTGCAACTGGTCGACAACCTGATGAAGGCGTACTCGACGTCGATCGACAACCTCACCTGGATGAGCCCGGCCACCAAGGTGCAGGCGCATGCCAAGCTGGCCAAGTACGGCATCAAGGTCGGCTACCCCGACACCTGGCGCGACTACTCGGCCCTCGAGGTGAAGCCCGGCGACGCGCTCGGCAACGCCGTGCGCGCCGCGCAGTTCGAGTACCACCGCCAGGCCGTGCGCAACGGCAAGCCGGTCGACCGCACCGAGTGGGGCATGACGCCGCAGACGGTCAACGCCTACTACGAGCCGACCAAGAACGAGATCGTGTTCCCGGCGGCCATCCTGCAGCCGCCGTTCTTCGACATGAAGGCCGACGACGCGGTCAACTACGGCGCGATCGGCGCGGTCATCGGCCACGAGATCAGCCACGGCTTCGACGACGAAGGCAGCCAGTTCGACGGCGACGGCAAGCTGCGCGACTGGTGGACGGCGTCCGACCGCAAGGCCTTCAACGCGATCACCGGCAAGCTCGACGCCCAGTACTCGGCCTACCAGCCGCTGCCCGGCGTGCATGTCAAGGGCAAGATGACGATGGGCGAGAACATCGCCGACCTGTCGGGCCTGCAGATCGCCTACAAGGCCTGGCAGATCTCGCTGAACGGCCAGCCGGCCCCGGTGATCGATGGCGTGAGCGGCGCGCAGCGCTTCTACTATGGCTTCGCGCAGGTCTGGCGCGAGAAGGATCGCGACGAGGCGATGCTGCAGCTGGTCACCAGCAACCCGCATTCGCCGCCGCAGTTCCGTGCCGACGGCGCCGCGATCAACAGCGACGGCTTCCACGAGGCGTTCGGCACCAAGCCGGGCGACAAGATGTGGAAGGCGCCGGCGGATCGCCTGCGCTTGTGGTGACAGGATGTTGAGCCCCCACGCTCGCTGGCGCTCGCTGCCCCCCGAGGGGGCGCTCCGCGACTGGCCCGGCAGAGCCGGTTCCAGCGCTCCCTTGAATCTCCTTCGCAAAGCCCGGGCGGCAGCGCCGGAGATGTTCAGGGGCTGCATTGCGTGATGCGAAGAGGGGCGTGCCGAAGGCGCGGCCCTCTTTTGACTTTCCGAGGCTTCCATGACCGATTCCACTTTCCGCCTCACCCTGCTCGCCGCGGCGCTCGCGAGTGTGGTGCTCGCGCCCGCCAGCGCGCAGGAGACCGTCAAGTCGACGAAGACGGTCAAGACCGGCGCCGTTGCCAGGCTGGGCTCGGGCATCGACCGTTCGGGCATGGACCCGTCCGTGCGACCGCAGGACGACCTGTACCTGGCGATGAACGGCACCTGGGTGAAGAACACGCAGATCCCGGCCGACAAGGCGATCTGGGGCGCGTTCATCGACCTGCGCGAGCTGAGCGACAAGCGCGTGCGCGAGATCGTCGAAGGCCTGCCGGCCGCCGACCCGGCGCCGGGCAGCAACGCGCAGAAGGTCAACGACTTCTACCGCGCGTTCCTCGACGAGGCCGCGATCGACAAGGCCGGCCTCGCGCCGGTCGAGGCGTCGCTGAAGGATCTCGACAGCGTCAAGGACGCCGGCATGCTGGCCGGCCTGATGGGCCACTGGCAGGGGGTGGTGGCCACGCCGCTGCAGGTCGGCGCCAGCCCGGATCTAGAGGACCCGGGCGTCTACATCGCCGACTTCCGACAGGGCGGCCTGGGCCTGCCCGACCGCGACTACTACCTGAAGGACGACGAACGCTTCACGAAGGCACGCGCGGCCTACGCCGCCTACCTCGGCAAGCTGTTCGCGCTCGCCGGCGAGCCGGAGACCGACGCCGCGGCCCACGCGACGCAGGTCCTGGCGCTGGAGACGAAGCTCGCGACGGCGCAGTGGGCGCGCGAGAAGACGCGCGATCCGCGGCTCGCGCACAACCCGAAGTCGCCGGCCGAACTCGAGGCGCTCGCGCCCGGCTTCGACTGGAACACCTTCGAGGCGCAGTCGCAGCTGCAACCCGGCCGCGTCATCGTCGTGCGCCAGCCGAGCTACGTGACGGCGCTGGCCGGCCTCGTGAAGTCCGAGCCGCTCGAGACCTGGAAGCTGTACCTCAAGGCGCGCCGCCTCGACGCGGCCGCCGCCATGCTGCCCCGGCCCTTCCGCGACGCCAGCTTCCAGTACCACGACGTGGCGCTGTCCGGCGTCAGCCAGGAGCAGCCGCGCTGGCAACTCGGCGTCGCGCAGACCAACGGCGCGCTGGGCGAGGCGGTGGGCCAGCTGTACGTGGCCCGGCACTTCCCGCCGGCCTACCGCGCGCGCATGCAGGCCCTGGTGGCCAACCTGATGAACGCGTATGCGACGTCGATCGACGGCCTCGCATGGATGTCGCCCGCCACCAGGAAGGAGGCGCATGCGAAGCTGGCCAGGTACGGCGTCAAGATCGGCTATCCGGACGCGTGGCGCGACTATTCGGCGCTCGAGATCCGCGCCGGCGACGCGCTCGGCAACGCCGACCGCGCCGCCGCCTTCGAGTACCGCCGCCAGATCGTGCGCGTCGGCGCGAAGGTCGACCGCAGCGAATGGGGCATGACGCCGCAGACGGTCAACGCGTACTACAACGGCAACAAGAACGAGATCGTGTTCCCTGCGGCGATCCTGCAGCCGCCGTTCTTCAACGTGGCCGCCGACGATGCGGCCAACTACGGCGCGATCGGCGCGGTCATCGGCCACGAGATCAGCCACGGTTTCGACGACAAGGGCAGCCAGCTCGATGGCGACGGCCGTCTGCGCAACTGGTGGACGGACGCGGACCGCAAGGCCTTCGACGAGATCACCGGACGCCTGGTGGCGCAGTACTCGGCCTACGAGCCGCTCGACGGCCAGCACCTGAACGGCAAGCTGACGCTGGGCGAGAACATCGCCGACCTGTCGGGCCTGCAGATCGCCTACAAGGCCTGGAAGATGTCGCTCGCGGGCAGGAAGTCGCCGGTCATCGACGGCCTCACCGGCGAGCAGCGCTTCGTCTACGGCTTCGCCCAGGTCTGGCGCGTGAAGATCCGCGACGCGGAGCAGGTCAAGCGCATCGCCACCGACCCGCACTCGCCGGGCCGCTTCCGCGCCGATGGCGCCACGATCAACGCCGACGTGTTCCACGACGCGTTCCACACGAAGCCGGGCGACCGCATGTGGAAGGCGCCGCAGGATCGCCTCCGCCTGTGGTGACCGAGCGCATGGCGTGCGCGTGACGCGCGTGCCATGCGCGGCCCTATCATGGGCAGCCATGACGCCGCCGCCCACCCTTCCCGCCGAAGCGCGCGCCCGCATCCGTTCGCTGGTCAGGCGCAGCGGCCGCGTGCTGCTGGGGCTGGTCGGGCCGCCGGGGGCGGGCAAGTCCACGCTCGCCGCGGCGCTGCTGGCGGAATTCCCGCGCATCGCCCAGGTGGTGCCGATGGACGGTTTCCACCTGGCCAACGTCGAACTCGAACGCCTCGGCCGCCGCGGCCGCAAGGGGGCACCGGACACCTTCGACGCCGACGGCTACGTCGCCCTCCTGCGACGCCTGCTCGCCCAGCGTGACGACGAGACGGTGCTCGCGCCCGAATTCCGGCGCGAGATCGAGGAGCCGATCGCCGGCGCGATCCCCGTCTTCCCGGGCACCCAGTTGGTGATCACCGAGGGCAACTACCTGTTGCTGGACGACGGCCCGTGGGCGCCGGTGGCGAGCCTCCTGGACGAGACCTGGTACGTCGACATCCCCGATGCGCTGCGCGTCGAGCGCCTCACCCGGCGCCACGTGCAGTTCGGCCGCAGCGCGGACGCCGCGGCGGCCTGGGTCGAGGGCACGGACGAGCCGAACGCGCGGCTGATCGAGGCGTCGCGTGCGCGGGCCTCGTTCGTGTTCCGCTGGGACGATGCCTAGTTCACGGACCGCCCCTGCGCGTGGCCCGCGACCGATGGGCAAGACGGCGCGGTTGTGGTCCATTTCCCTCGAGGGTCGCCGAAGGCAGCCGGTTCGGACGGGCGGCGGTGACGGCACGAGAAGGAGTCGAACGATGAATGCGAAACACTGGCTCGCGGCGACCATCGCCACGGCGGGCGCCGCCGGCGCCTGGGCGCTGCCACCCGCCGATCCGCCGCCGGAGCCGAGGCCGGCCACGGTCGTCGCCTGGGATCCCACCTGCGCGCCGCAATATCCGATCGCGGCGATCAAGTCGGGCGCCCAGGGCGTCACGCGCGTCGCCGTCCACCTGGACGAGGCAGCCAACGTGACCGGCGTCGACATCGTCCAGCGCTCGGGCGACAGCCGCGAACACCGCCTGCTGGACGCCGAGGCCGCCCGCGCCATCGCGCGCTGCCCGTTTACTGCGGCACGTGACGGCACCGGCCAAGCGATCGCCAGCGTCGTCACTCTGATGCAGGAGTGGCACGTGGACGGCGCGCAGGCGAGCGCGGCGACGCGCTGACGGCCCCTGGCTGGTCATCCTGCGCGCGGTCGCAGGATCCATGCGCACCGATGCGCATGTTCGAGGACGCCGAGGCGCCCCGCTCAGGCGAGGATCCTGCGACTCCGCGCAGGATGACACTTCATTCTTGCTGGACGCGGTGTGCGGACCGACCCCGTCCTTCTCACGGCCCCCGACGGGTCATCCTGCGCGCAGCCGCAGGATCCACGCGCGTCGATGCGCCCGCTCAAACCGGCGCATCGGGCCTCAGCCCACGCTGATAGGAATCACCCGCCCGCGCTCGTTCGCACCCGGCTTCGTCGCCGCGTCGCCGCCGCGGCCGTGCCACTTGTCCAGCAGCACGCGCCACTGCGCGCGGCCCGTCGCTAGGTTGCCCAGCTTCACGTGGCCGTAGCCGCGGATGCGCTCGGGCACGCGCGCGATCTGCTGCGCCAGCGCGTGGTTGTCGGCGCTCAGCAGCGGCAGGATCTCGGTTCGCAGCAGCGTCTCGTAGTCGTTCGCGAGTTCGCGTTCGAGCTTGCGCTCCTCGGTGTGGCCGAACGGATCGAGCAGCGAGCCGCGCAGCCCCTTGAGCTTCGCGAGCACGCGCAGCGCGGGCATCAGCCACGGGCCGATGCGCACCTTCTTCGGGCGGCCGTTCGGGCCCGGGCGCGCGAGCAGCGGCGGTGCCATGTGGAATTCCAGCTTGCCCACCGTCTCGAACTGCTCGGCCAGCGACGCCGCGAAGCGGCCGTCGGTGTACAGGCGCGCGACCTCGTATTCGTCCTTGATGGCGAGCAGCCGCGAGAACTGCTGCGCGACGATCGTCGTCAGCGGCGCCCCGGCCGAACCGACGACCTGCTCGCGCGCATGCACCTCCTCGACCAGCGTGCGGAAGCGCGTGGCGAGCGCGGCGTCCTGGTAGTCGGCGAGGAACGCGACGCGGCGCTCGACCAGGCCGCCCGGACCGAACAGCGACTGCGCCGCCGATGCGTCGTGCGCCGGCTGGTCGGCGCCCATGATGCGCTTGAACGCCGTCGGGTCGGTGACCGCGAGGCGGCCGATCGCGAACGCCGTCCTGTTGTTCTCCACGGCCACGTTGTTCAGCTCGATCGCCTTCATCAGCGCCGCGTGCGACACCGGCACCAGCCCGCGCTGCCAGCACGCGCCCAGCATGATGATGTTGGACGGCATGGTGTCGCCCATCAGCTCCTGCGCGAGGGCCTGCGCGTCGACCAGCTGCACGCGGTCGTCGCCCGCGGCGTGGCGCAGCTTGTCGATCAGGGCCGGCGCGTGCATCGTCGCGTCGGGGTTGCGCACGAAGGCGGCGGTGGCGATCTCGTGGGTGTTGGCCAGGATGGCGGTGCGGCCGTTCTTGACCGTGGCGAGCGCGTCGTCGGACGCACCGACCACCATGTCGCAGGCCAGCAGCACGTCGGCCTGCTGCGTGTCGATGCGCACCTGGTTGAGCTGGTCGGCCGTCGGCGCCACGCGCACGAACGACAGCACGGCGCCGCCCTTCTGCGCGAAGCCCATGAAGTCCAGCACCGACGCGTGCTTGCCCTCCAGGTGCGCGGCCATCGTGACCAGCGCGCCCACCGTGACGACGCCCGTGCCGCCCACGCCGGTCACCAGCATGTCGAACGGGCCCGTCCAGTTCCACGGCTGCGGGCGGCCGATCTTCTCGATCTCGGCGGCGAGGCGCTTGGCGTCGAAGCCCGCGCCCACCCGCTTCTTCAGCGTGGCGCCGGTCACCGTGACGAAGCTGGGGCAGAAGCCGTTGAGGCAGGAGTAGTCCTTGTTGCAGGAGCTCTGCTCGATCTGGCGCTTGCGGCCCCACTCGGTCTCCACCGGGATCACGCTGAGGCAGTTCGACGCCTGGCCGCAGTCTCCGCATCCCTCGCACACCGCCTCGTTGATGAACACGCGCTGCGGCGGATCCGGATACGCCTTCTTCTTGCGGCGACGGCGTTTCTCGGCGGCGCAGGTCTGGTCGTAGATCAGGATCGTGACGCCCTCGATCTCGCGCAGCTCGCGCTGCACCGCGTCGAGCTCCTCGCGCGGATGGAAGGTGGTGCCGGCCGGAAACAGGTTGGCGTGCGCGCGGTGCGGCGCGATGTCGTCGCTCACGATCACCACGCGCCTGGCGCCCTCGGCCTCGACCTGGCGCGCGATCTCGGGCACCGACAGCGTGCCGTCCACCGGCTGGCCTCCGGTCATGGCCACCGCGTCGTTGTAGAGGATCTTGTACGTGATCGTCGCCTTCGCGGCGATCGCCTGGCGGATGGCCAGGTACCCCGAGTGGTAGTACGTGCCGTCGCCCAGGTTCTGGAAGACGTGCTTCTCCTTCGTGAAGCGCGAGTGCGCCGCCCAGTCGACGCCTTCGGCGCCCATCTGGATCAGGCCGCTGGTCTCGCGCTCCATCCAGCTGGCCATGAAGTGGCAGCCGATGCCGGCCAGCGCGCGCGAGCCCTCGGGCACCCGGGTGGACGTGTTGTGCGGACAGCCGGAGCAGAAGTAGGGTTGGCGCTTCGTCGCGTCGGCCGCGTTGTGCAGCAGGCAGGGCATCGTGAAGTCGGTGACCAGGTGCGTGCGGTCCAGCGCCGGGTTCAGGCGCGCGAGCCAGCCCGCCACCACTTCCATGATGCGCGACGGCCGCAGCTCGCCCAGCGCCGACAGCAGCGGCATGCCGTCCGGCGTCGTCTTGCCGGCGATGCGCGGGCGTTGCGAGTCAGGCAGGCCGTACAGCAGTTCCTTCAGCTGGCGCTCGACGACGGGCGCCTTTTCCTCGATGACGAGGATTTCCTCGAGGCCCTGCGCGAACTCGGCCATGCGCGTGGGCTCCAGCGGGAACACCAGGCCCACCTTGTAGATGCGCACGCCGGCCGCGGCCAGCGCGTTGGGGTCGAGCTCGAGGCGGCGCAGCACTTCCAGGAAGTCGTAGTGCGCCTTGCCCACCGTGACGATGCCCAGCGTGGCGCTGGGGCTCGCGACGATGTGCTTGTCGACGGAATTGACCTTGGCGAACGCGCGCACGGCGGCGAGCTTCTCGGCCAGCCGCGATTCCAGCACCAGCGAGGGCAGGTCGACCGCGCGCACGTGCAGGTCCTGGGAGGGTGTGAAGTCGACCGGCAGCGTGAAGTCCAGCGGGACGGCATCGAGGTCGACGGTCATGCCCGATTCGACGACCTCCGAGATCGCCTTGAAGCCCACCCACGCGCCCGAGAAGCGCGACAGCGCCCAGCCGTACAGGCCGAACTCGAGGTACTCGGCGACGTTGGCCGGGTGCAGCACGGGCATGCTCCACGCCTGCATCGCGAGATCGCTCTGGTGCGGCATCGACGACGACACGCAGCCGTGGTCGTCGCCCGCCACCACCAGCACGCCGCCCTGGGGGCTGGAGCCGTAGACGTTGCCGTGCTTGAGCGCGTCGCCCGAGCGGTCGACGCCGGGGCCCTTGCCGTACCACATGGCCGTCACGCCCTCGACCTCGCGCTGGGGGTCCAGCGCGACGCGCTGCGTGCCCAGGCAGGCGGTGGCCGCCAGGTCCTCGTTGATGGCCGGCAGGAACTCGACGCGTGCCTCGGCCAGGAATTTCTTGGCCTTCCACAGCTGCTGGTCGACCATGCCCAGCGGGCTGCCGCGGTAGCCGGAGATGAAGGCGGCGGTGTCCAGGCCCGCCGCCTGGTCGCGCCGGCGTTGCATCAGCAGCAGGCGCACCAGCGCTTGCGTGCCGGTGAGGAAGACGGCGCCGGAGTCGGCCGCGAGGTTGTCGGTCAGCGCGTATTGACGCAGCGGGGCGGCGTCGGGGTCGGGGGTTGCGGTGATGTCCGAAGGGGGCAGGGTCATGGTCTGGCTCGCGCTGCAGGGCGTTCCGCGACGGCGGACGGCTGGATCGGCCATGCTAGACCTCGCCGCCCGCAGCAATATTGCGGAATCGACCCTTCGAACCCGAATATCGAGATGAACGTTTCTCCAATGGACGATTGGAGAAATGAATGTCTCGCCGTGGATGGATTCCGAGGGTAAACGCGCTGCCCGGGCGCACAATGCGTCGATGACCCTGCCCGCCACGATCGACCGCGTCGCCCGCCGCATCGCCGCCGCCCTGCAGCGCGACGGGCGCCAGAGCGCCCAGCAGCTCGCCGATTCGGTGGGCCTGTCGGCCACGCCGGTCTGGCGGCGCGTGAAGGAGCTGGAGGCCAGCGGCGTCATCCGCGGCTATGTCGCGCTGCTGGACCGCGAGAAGCTGGGCCTGTCGATCTGCGTGCTGGCGCACGTGACCCTGGTGCGCCACAGCGAGGGCGCCGTCGAGCAGTTCGAGGCGATGGCGAAGTCCAGCCCCGAGATCATGGAATGCCACAGCACGACGGGCGAAGGCGACTACCTGATCAAGGTGGTGGCGCCCGACATGAAGGCCTACGACCGCTTCCTGCAGGACAAGGTGTTCAAGACGCCCGGCGTGGCCAACGTGCGCTCCAGCGTGGTGCTGCGCGAAGTGAAGTACGAGACAGCGCTCCCCGTGTGACCTGACGCCCCCACGCTCCGGCTGGTCGCTGCCCCCGGCGGGGCCGGCCGCGAGCGGCCCGGCAGAGCCGGATCCGCCGCTCCCTTGAACGAAACCCCCGCGCTCGTCGTTTGCCCCGAATCCGGACTACGCTGTGCAGGACGACACCGGAGAACCCACGCCATGGCCGACACCCTCGAATCCGATCCGCGCCCGCTGGGGCTGGCGCGTCTGCTGAGCATCCAGGCGCATGCCAACCGCCTGGCCAATCGCCGCCTGCAATCCGCGCTGGCGGGCCTGTCCACGTCCGACCTGCACGCCAAGCGCATCAGCTTCTTTCCCACGCTCATCGGCACGCTCAACCACCTGCTGGCCATCGACCGCTACTACATCGCCGCGCTGCACGGCGAGGCGGACATGGAGCAGCAGTACCGCCGCTATGCGCCTCACGACGAGCTCGCGCCGTACGCCGCGGCGCAGGACGCCAGCGACCTCAAGCTGATCGCCTTCTGCGACAAGCTGGACGACGCCGGGGCCAACGCCGTCGTGCGCATGGATCGCGGCGAAGGCAAGTCGCAGAGCGACCTGGCGTGCCTGGTGCTGGCGCACCTGTTCATGCACCAGACGCACCACCGCGGCCAGGTGCACGCGATGCTGGCCGGCACGCAGGTGAAGCCGCCGCAGCTCGACGAATTCATCATGCGCGCGGACGAGCCGTTCCGCGTGATGGACATGTCGGGCCTGGGCTGGACGGAGCGCGAGGTGTACGGGTGAGCCGTCCGCCGGCCCTGCCCGAGCCGGCGCTCGAGCTCTGGCGCTTCACGGCCGATGCGCCGATGACGGTGCACGTGCCGCCGGACGGCTGCCGCGACCTGATCGTGGTCGCGCCGAACGGCGCGGCGCCGAGGTGCCTGGTCAGCGCGCTGTCGCAGGCATGCGAGACGCACGCCTTCGCGGCGGGCGACCAGGCGGTGGGCGTGCGGCTGCGGCCCGGCGCGCAATTCGACGAGCGTGCGTTGACGGCGTTGCTGCGCGCCCCCGGGCGCTTCGACGACGACGACCTGCTGGGCGCCGTGGGCGCGGCGACGCGCCTGGACGCCCAGGTGGACGAGGCGCTGGCCTGCCTGCGCGAGGCGCCGTCGCTGCCGCTGGCGCACGCGCGGCTGGGCGTGTCGGCGCGCACCCTCGAACGGCTGCTGGCGCTGCGGACCTGCCGCGGCCCGCTGTGGTGGCGCAACCTCGCGCGGGCGCGCCGGTGCGCGCGCGGCCTCGCGGGCGCGACGCCGCTGGCCGCGCTGGCGGCCGACCACGGCTACGCCGACCAGGCGCACATGACGCGCGACCTGCGCCGCTGGTTCGACGCCCCGCCCTCGCGGCTGCGGTCGATGCCCGCCTTGCTGGCGACGCTGGACGCCCCGGCCTATGCCTGAGGACCCGGCGCCCTGGCCTCAACCCGCCATCGGCGTGCACAGCTCCACCAGGAAGCCGTTGATGTCGCCGACGTAGGCGATGGTCTGGCCCCACGGCATCGCCTGGGGGGCCTGCACGAGCGTCGCGCCGGCCATGACCGCACGCTCGACCGCGGCCGGGACGTCGGCGGTGACGAGCGCGATCTCGCCGGACGGCTGGTCGAGCACCGGCGGCTGCGGCGTCTTGCCCAGCTCGCGCAGCATCGTGCGCGACGCGAAGGCCAGCGCGGTGGCGCCGGTCTCGAGTTCGCCATAGCTGCCGCTGTCGTGCAGGAAGCGCGTGGCCAGGGCGAAGGCCTTGCCGTAGAAGGCGAGCGTCATGGCGACATCGTCGACGTAGAGGATGGTGTAGCCGAACCGCATGGGAGTCCATGGGAAAAGTCATGATGCGCCCGGCGCGGACGCGAACGGACGTGACGATAGGCCCGGAGCCGCGGCGCGTCTTGAAGATTTCCGACGGGGCGGCCCGTCGCATTGACGTTTACGTAAACGTCAATCGATAATCATCGGCCAAGATGCAGCTCACGCTCGCGCCCCGGCCGGCACGGGCGCGACCTCCGAGACAAGAAGCCAGGAACCCATGTCCACCCTCTCGACCCAACTGAACGCCCGCTCGGAAGACTTCAAGGCCAACGCCGCGGCGATGCGGCTGCTGGTCGACGACCTGAACGCCCGGCTCGCGAAGATCGCGCTGGGCGGGGGCGACGAGGCGCGCAGGAAGCACCTGTCGCGCGGCAAGCTGCTGCCGCGCGATCGCGTGGAGCGCCTGCTCGATCCGGGCACGCCGTTCCTGGAGATCGCGCCCCTGGCCGCGCTGGGCATGTACCCGGAGAAGGGTGGCCAGGACGCCGCGCCGGGCGCCGGCATGATCGCCGGCATCGGCCGCGTGGCGGGCGTCGAGTGCCTGATCGTGTGCAACGACGCCACCGTCAAGGGCGGCACCTACTACCCGATGACGGTCAAGAAGCACCTGCGCGCGCAGGAGATCGCGCAGCAGAACCGCCTGCCGTGCATCTACCTGGTGGACTCCGGCGGCGCCAACCTGCCCAACCAGGACGAGGTGTTCCCCGACCGCGACCACTTCGGCCGCATCTTCTACAACCAGGCCCACCTCAGCGCGCAGGGCATCCCGCAGCTGGCCGTGGTGATGGGCTCGTGCACGGCCGGCGGCGCCTACGTGCCGGCCATGAGCGACCAGACGGTCATCGTGAAGAACCAGGGCACCATCTTCCTGGGCGGCCCGCCGCTGGTGAAGGCGGCCACCGGCGAGGTGGTCAGCGCGGAGGATCTGGGCGGCGGCGACGTGCACACGCGCCTGTCCGGCGTGGCCGACCACCTGGCCGAGAACGACATGCATGCGCTGGCGCTGGCGCGCGGCATCGTGGGCACGCTGAACTGGCGCAAGGACAGCGGCGTCGCGCTGCGCCAGCCGCAAGCGCCCAAGCTGCCCGAGCACGAACTGCACGGCATCATCCCGCTCGACGCCGAAGGCAAGCCGGCGCGCAAGCCCTTCGACGTGCGCGAGGTCATCGCCCGCATCGTCGACGGCTCGGAGTTCGAGGAGTTCAAGGCGCGCTACGGGGCGACGCTGGTGTGCGGCTTCGCGTGGATCGAAGGCATGCCGGTGGGCATCGTCGCCAACAACGGCATCCTGTTCGCCGAGAGCGCCGACAAGGGCGCGCACTTCATCGAGCTGTGCTGCCAGCGCAAGGTGCCGCTCGTGTTCCTGCAGAACATCACCGGCTTCATGGTGGGCCGCAAGTACGAGAACGAGGGCATCGCGCGCGCCGGCGCCAAGATGGTGACGGCCGTGGCGTGCGCGAACGTGCCCAAGTTCACCGTGATCATCGGCGGCTCGTTCGGCGCCGGCAACTACGGCATGTGCGGCCGCGCGTACAGCCCGCGCTTCCTGTGGATGTGGCCCAACGCGCGCATCAGCGTGATGGGCGGCGAGCAGGCCGCCAGCGTGCTGGCCACGGTGCGCCGCGACGGCATCGAATCCAGGGGCGGCCAGTGGTCGCCGGAAGAAGAGGAGACGTTCAAGGCGCCCATCCGCGACCAGTACGAGGCGCAGGGCCATCCGTACTTCGCCAGCGCGCGGCTGTGGGACGACGGCGTCATCGACCCCGCCGACACCCGCCGCGTGCTCGCGCTGGGCCTGAGCGCCAGCCTCAACGCGCCGATCCCGGACATGAAGTTCGGCGTGTTCCGCATGTGAACCCCGATCCGTCCGACCGTCCGTCCAGCCGGCCGTCATCCGCGATCGATGCCGCGCGGCGATGATCCGGTCCTCAATCACTTCGCCCGTACCCCCATGATCCGATCCTTCCCGCCCACGGCGACGGCCGAAGCCAAGGTCGACCACCCATGAAGCACCTGACCCTCCTCCGCGCGATCGCGCTCGTCGCGCTGGCCGCCTCCTCCGGCGCCCAGGCCCGCAATGTCGGGCTGAAGATCCCCACGGACGGCCTGGTCGCGGCCGCGCGCGCTGCCGGCGGCGTCGGCGACATCGAATTCGCGTTCGGATCGGCTTCCGCGCGGGGCGCGGACGTCGTCGGCGGCACGACCACCGTGCTGGGCGTCGCCTCGCCGTTCGCCGAGCCGCACGGCTTCAGACCGACCCAGGCCGAGGCGTGCGCCAATGCCGTGCGCGACGCGCTCGGGCGCCTGGCCGCCGCGGCACGCGCCGCCGGCGGGCATGCCGTCGTCGGCATCGTCAGCACCTACAACGGCGACACCGTGGACGACCCGACGCAGGTGGAATGCCGCATGGGTACGGCCAAGGTGCTGGCGCCGCTGAGCGGCGTGATCGCCAAGGGCCTGCCGCCCAAGGCGCCCTGAGACCGAACCATGACCGCGGCCGCCGCGACCTTCCCCGCGAATCCGTCCGATGCGATGCTCGACGTCGGGGGCCTCGGCAGGGGATTTGCCCTGCCGGGCCGTCCGGCCGCGCCCGCGGTCGCCGTGCCACGAAGGGCCACACCATGAAACAGCTTCGCATCCCGTCGTCCCCGGCGCGGGTCACGTCCGTCGGCCTCGCCGTCGCCGCCGCACTGGCCGCATGCCTGCCGTCCGCGCAGGCGCGCAACGTGCGCCTGATGGAATCGGTGCCCGACGCCGTCCGCGTCACGCGCACCCACGAGATCCTCGGCAACCTCGACCTGCGCTTCGGCGGCGACACCGCGCGCGGCGCCAGCCTCGTGCGGCGCGACGTCGTCGTCAAGGGCGTGGGCAGCACCAAGGTCAAGGACGTCGGCGACGACGAGCGCGTGCGCCCGACCGACCACGACTTGTGCGCCCGCGCCTTCGAGGACGCGATGACGCAGCTGGCATTCGCCGCCCGCGGCGCACGCGCCACCGCCATCGTCGGCGTGGTCTCGAACTACGAGGGCGTGCTGTTCGACGACCCGACGCATTTCGAATGCCACGTCGGCGCGCTCAAGGCCGCCGTGACGCTGCGCGCGCAGCTCGCGGTCGGGCCGGTGGCCCCGACGGCGCCGTCCGAGGTGCCGGTGGTGGCGCCGCCGCAACCCGTGTCGCCGGCGGTGCCGGTGATCTCGCCGCCGCCGCAGCCGCCACGCGCTGACCTGGTGCCGCCGCCGCCCCCGCCCACCTTCCAGCCCTTGCCGCCCGCGCCCGCGCCCGCGCCGAACTGAAGCCGAAACGATGACCGCCACCCTGCAGATCTCCCGCGACGGCGCCGTCGCCCGCGTGTTCCTGAACCGGCCCGACGTGCGCAACGCGTTCAACGACGCGGTGATCGCCGAGCTCGCCGCCGCCTTCACCGGCTTCGCGGCCGACGCGTCGCTGCGCGCGGTGGTGCTGGGCGGCCACGGCAAGGCGTTCTGCGCCGGGGCCGACCTGACGTGGATGCGCGCGATGGCCGACTACACGTGGGAGCAGAACCGTGCCGACGCGCAGGGCCTGGCCGACATGCTGTACGCGATCTGGTCGTGCCCCGTGCCGGTCATCGGGCGCGTGCACGGCGACTGCTACGCGGGCGGCGTCGGGCTGGCCGCGGTGTGCGACATCCTCGTCGCGGCCGAAGGCGTCAACTTCTGCCTCAGCGAGGCCAGGCTGGGGCTGCTGCCGGCCACCATCGGGCCCTACGTCGTCAAGGCGCTCGGCGAGCAGGCCTCGCGCCGCTACTTCACCACGGCCGAGCGCTTCGACGCCGCGCGCGCCCACGCGCTCGGCTTCGTGCACGAGGTGGTGCCGGCCGAGGCGCTGGACGCCAAGGTCGACGAGCTCGTGGCCGCGCTGCTGGCCAACGGCCCGGCCGCCGTGCGCGCGTGCAAGGCGCTGGTGCACGACGTCGCCGCGCGTCCCGTCGACGACGCGCTGCGCGCCGATACCGCGCGCCGCATCGCCGACATCCGCGCCAGCGCGGAGGGCAAGGAGGGCGTGCAGGCCTTCCTGAACAAGCGCAAGCCCGCCTGGCTGGCCGATTGACTGCACGCCGGCCACGATGACCAGCGACCTCGACACCGCGCACCTCGTGGCGCTCGCCGCCGCGCTCGGCTGGGCGAGCGGCGTGCGGCTGTACCTGGTCGTCTTCCTCACCGGCCTGGCCGGCGCGCTGGGCTGGGTGACGCTGCCGCCGGGCCTGCACCTGCTGCAGTCGCCGCTGGTGCTGGTCGCGAGCGCGCTGCTCGCGACCATCGAGTTCGTCGCCGACAAGGTGCCCGCCGTCAATGCGTTCTGGGACGGCCTGCACACGCTGCTGCGCGTGCCCGGCGGCGCCGTGCTGGCCGCGGGCGTGTTCGGCGGCGACCAGGCGCAATGGACGCTCGTCGCGGCGCTGGCGGGCGGCGCGCTCGCGGCCACCAGCCATGTCGCCAAGACCACGACCACCGCGTCGCTCGCCGCGTTCCCGGAGCCCGTCACGCACGCGGGCGTGTCGCTGGTGTCCGACCTGTCGGTGCCGGCCATGCTGTGGCTCTCGTTCGCGCATCCTGCGGCGTTCGCGGTGGCGCTGGTGCTGGTCCTCGCGTGCATGGTGGGTGTCACCGTCGTGCTGTTCCGCTTCCTGCGCGCGCTGACGGCGCGGCTGCTGGGGCGACCCGGCCTGAATTCCTGATCGAGAGAAATCCACATGGTCGACAAGATCCTGATCGCCAACCGCGGTGACGACGGGCGCGAAGCGTCCGGCGCGGCGCAGCCACATTGCCTGGTGCGCGCAGCGCACGCAGGCGATTTCACCGCGGAGACCCAGCATGTTTGAAAAGATCCTGATCGCCAACCGCGGTGAAATCGCATGCCGGGTCGCCGCCACCGCGCGTCGCCTCGGCGTGAAGACGGTCGCCGTCTATTCCGACGCCGATGCCGACGCGCGCCACGTCGCCGCGTGCGACGAGGCCGTGCGCATCGGCGAGGCCGCGCCGCGCGACAGCTACCTGCGCTGGGAACGCATCATCGAGGCCGCGAAGGCCACGGGCGCGCAGGCGGTGCACCCGGGCTACGGCTTCCTGTCGGAGAACGAGGACTTCGCGCAGGCCTGCGCCGACGCCGGCATCGCCTTCATCGGCCCGCCGCCCTCGGCGATCCGCGCAATGGGCCTGAAGGCCGAGTCCAAGCAACTGATGGAGAAGGCCGGCGTGCGGCTGGTGCCCGGCTACCACGGCGGCGACCAGGACCCGGCGCTGCTCAGGCGCGAGGCCGACCGCATCGGCTACCCGGTGCTGATCAAGGCGAGCGCCGGCGGCGGCGGCAAGGGCATGCGCATCGTGACCGCAGGCGACGAGTTCGACGCCGCGCTGGCGTCGTGCAAGCGCGAAGCCATCAACAGCTTCGGCGACGACGCCGTGCTCATCGAGCGCTACGTCACCCGCCCCCGCCACGTCGAGATCCAGGTGTTCTTCGACAGCCACGGCAACGGCGTCTACCTGTTCGAGCGCGACTGCTCCGTGCAGCGCCGCCACCAGAAGGTGCTGGAGGAAGCGCCGGCGCCGGGCATGACGCCGGAGCGCCGCCGCGAGATGGGCGAGGCCGCCGTGGCCGCGGCGCGCGCCGTGAACTACGTCGGGGCGGGCACCGTGGAGTTCATCGTGGAGCAGGACGGGGCGGGCACGGGGGTCGGCAATTTCTACTTCATGGAGATGAACACGCGCCTGCAGGTGGAGCATCCGGTGACCGAAGCCATCACCGGCCACGACCTCGTGGAGTGGCAGCTGCGCGTCGCCGCCGGCGAGCCGCTGCCGGCCGCGCAGGCCGACCTGCAGATCCGCGGCCACGCCATCGAGGCGCGCATCTGCGCCGAGAACCCGGACGCCAACTTCCTGCCCGCCACCGGCACCCTGTCGGTGCTGAAGTGGCCGCAGCACGTGAACTTCCTTCGCACCGAGGCCGGCGCGAGCGAATCGGCGGCCGTGCGCGTGGACACCGGCGTGAACGAGGGCGACGCCATCACGCCGTACTACGACTCGATGATCGCCAAGCTGATCGTCTGGGGCGAAGACCGCGCCCAGGCGCTGGCGCGGCTGGACGCGGCGCTGGCCGGAACGCACATCGCGGGCGTCGTCAACAACGTGGCCTTCCTGCGCCGCACGGCCCGCACCGGTTCCTTCGCGAACGCGGAGCTCGACACGGCGCTGATCGAGCGCGAACGCGCGGCGCTGTTCGGCCACGCGGGCCTGCCGCTGGATGTCGTCGCCGCGGGCGTCGCGGCACGCGCGATCGCGTTGCAGGACGCGACGGTCGACGCCGACCCGTGGTCGCGCCGCGACGGCTGGCGCATGCACGGCGCCTCCGTGCGCCGCTTCGACCTCGAATGGCAAGGCGAGGCGCTCGAGGCGCTGCTGGAATCGCGCCATGACGGCGGCGCGCTGCTGAAGGTCGGCGACGCGACCGTCGCCTTCGCCTCGCGCGCGCTCGGCGACGACCGCTACGACGTCACGCTGGGCAGCGGCGCCGACACCCGCCGCATCGCGCTGAACGTCTACCAGCTCGGCGAGCAGGTGAGCGTGTTCGCGGCCGCCGGCAGCGCGCAGGTCACGGTGGTCGACACGCTGTCGCACGCCGGCGAGGGGCATGCCGAGGCCGGGCGCCTCACCGCGCCGATGCCCGGCAAGGTCATCGCCTACCTGGTCGGCAAGGGCGACGCCATCAAGACCGGACAGCCGCTGGCGGTTCTCGAAGCGATGAAAATGGAGCACACCATCGCCGCGCCGCGCGACGGCACCGTGGCCGAGCTGCTGTTCGCGCCGGGCGACCAGGTCAGCGAAGGCGGCGAACTGTTGACCCTGGAGTGATGAGAGATGGCCAGCCTTCCCGAGTTCGTCAAGATCGTCGATGTCGGCCCGCGCGACGGCCTGCAGAACGAGAAGAACCACGTCCCTGCGGCCGACAAGATCGCGCTGGTCGGGATGCTGCAGGACGCCGGCCTGCGCGAGATCGAGGTCACCAGCTTCGTCAGCCCCAAGTGGGTGCCGCAGATGGCCGACGCGCTCGACGTCATGGCCGGCATCGCGCGCAAGCCGGGCGTGCGCTATTCGGTGCTCACGCCCAACCTGAAGGGCTGGGAGGCCGCGGTCGCGACGAAGCCGGACGAGATCGTCGTGTTCGGCGCGGCCAGCGAGGCCTTCAGCCAGAAGAACATCAACTGCTCGATCGCCGAGTCGATCGACCGCTTCGCCCCCGTCGTGGCGGCGGCCCGGGCGGCCGGCGTGAAGGTGCGCGCCGCGATCTCGTGCGCCGTGGGCTGCCCGTACGAAGGCGAGGTCGCGCCCGCGCGCGTGGGCATGGTCGCGCGCATGATGCGCGCGATCGGCGTCGACCACGTCGGCGTGGCCGACACCATCGGCGTGGGCACGCCGCTGAAGGTGCGTGCCGCGATGGAGGCGGCGCTCGAGCACTTCCCGCTCGCGGAGACCAGCGGCCATTTCCACGACACCTACGGCCAGGCGCTGTCCAACATCTTCGAATGCCTGCGGATGGGCATCGCCACGTTCGACACCAGCGTGTCGGGCCTGGGCGGCTGCCCCTACGCGAAGGGCGCCACCGGCAACGTGGCGACGGAGGACGTCGTCTACCTGCTGCACGGCCTGGGCATCCGCACCGGCATCGATCTCGACAAGCTCGTCGACGCCGGCGCGTTCATCTCCAGGCAGATCGGCAAGCCCAACGGCTCGCGCGTGGCGCGGGCGCTGCTGGCCAAGCGGGCCGATCCGGCGGGGGTGTGCACATGAGCGGAAGCGCAGACCGCCCCGAGGGCTTCCAGCGCGTCGCGCAGGAGCTCGTCCGCCTGGGCCATCCGCATGCACCGACCTGGCTCGACATCGCGGCGCGCACCTCGCAGGAGGCGGCCGACGCGCTCGGCGTGACCGTGGGCCAGATCGCCAAGAGCGTGGTGTTCCGCCGCAAGTCCGACGAGGTGGCGATCCTCGTCGTGGCGTCGGGCGACCGGCGCGTCGACGAGAAGAAGGTGGCGCAGATCGTCGGGGCCATCGGCCGCGCGGATGCCGACTTCGTGAAGGCGAAGACGGGTTTCACGATCGGCGGCGTGTCGCCGCTGGCACACGCCACGCCGGTGGTGACGCTGATCGACCGCGAGCTGTTCCGCTTCGACCGCGTGTGGGCCGCCGCGGGTCATCCGCACGGCGTGTTCCCGATGATGCCGGCCGAGCTCGAGAAGCTCACCGGCGCTCCGGTGCACGACGTCGTCCAGGAATCGGCGTGAACGCCAACATGGCATGTTCTCCGAGCCGCGCGCGGGGCGAGCGCCGGGCCGCCCCAAGCCGGCCCGCGGTCCCCTCGGGGGATGGAGCGTCGTACTCGGCGCGGAAGGGGCGCACATGACGCGCGACGGTATCGAGCGTGCGCCGGACAGCGCGTACTTCGTGGCGCGCCTCGCCGATATCGGCGGCGCGAGCCCCGTTCCGTCGCCGTGCGTCAACATCTGCAAGATCGACCCGTATACCAGCACCTGCCACGGCTGCCGCCGCACGCTCGACGAGATCGCGGCATGGAGCGCGCTCCCGGAGGCCGACAAGCGCTGGGTGTGGCAGCAACTGCCCGGCCGCGAGCCACCCGTCTAGGAGCCGCCATGCAACGCGTCATCTTCGACTTCGACATCGTCTCGCCCTACGCCTACCTCGCGTTCGAGCGCCTGCCGTCCGTGCTGGAAGGGGTGTCCCATCACGTCGAGTACCGGCCGCTGCTGTTCGCCGGCCTGCTCAAGCACTGGGGCAACACCGCGCCCGTGGCCGTGGCGCCGAAGAAGGCTTGGTTGTTCCGGCAATGCGAATGGATCGCGCAGCAGGAGGGCATCGTGTTCCGCCCGCCGACGCCGCATCCGTTCAACCCGCTCGCGCTGCTGCGCCTGCTGGTGGCGAGCGCGCCGGCCGGCGGCCAGCCCAACCGCCGTGCGGTCGAGCTCGCGTTCCGCCACGTGTGGGCCCGCGACGGCGGCGACGCCAACGACGCGGCTGCGTTGCAGGCCCTCACCGAGGCCATCGCGCCGGTGCGCGACCCGGCGGGCCCGGAGGTCAAGCAGGAGTTGCAGGATCGCACCGCCGACGCCGCCGCGGCCGGCGTGTTCGGCGTGCCGAGCTTCCGTCTCGACGACGGCCCGCTGTTCTGGGGCACCGACTCGATGGCGATGCTGGCCGACGCCCTGCGCCGGAATCAGGCCGCCTGAGCGCGATGGGAGGAGGGCGGCCGCAACCGCTGCCCGGCGCGCCCTCACCGCCCTGCGTGATCTCGGCCGGCGACGCGCGCATCGACGTCGCACGTGTCAGGCCGGAGCGACCGTGTTTACCCTCGCGCGCTCCGATTTTCCACGATGAGAAACGAGACGTCAGCGTTTCCCCTCGAGTTGTAAGTTTCGAATAAGTCTCGCGTCAGACCTCAGTCAGAGGCCGGTCCCACGATGCGCAACAGGCACCTCCTGTCGAGGATGGTGCACCATCGACTACAGGAGACAACCCCATGGCAACCAGCACCGCGGCACGGCCGATGACGGGCGAGGAAAAGAAGGTCATCTTCGCCTCGTCCCTCGGTACCGTTTTCGAGTGGTACGACTTCTATCTGTACGGCTCGCTCGCGCCGATCATCGCGGCGCAGTTCTTCTCAGGGCTCGACCCCTCCGCCGCGTTCATCGCGTCGCTGCTGGCCTTCGCCGCGGGCTTCTTCGTGCGGCCGTTCGGCGCGCTGGTCTTCGGCCGGCTCGGCGACATGATCGGGCGCAAGTACACCTTCCTGGTCACCATCCTGATCATGGGCCTGTCGACGTTCATCGTCGGCGTGCTGCCCAACTACAAGGCGATCGGCGTCGCGGCCCCGATCATCCTCATCGCACTGCGCATGCTGCAGGGCCTGGCGCTCGGCGGCGAGTACGGCGGTGCGGCGACCTACGTGGCCGAGCACTCCCCGCGCGGCAAGCGCGGTGCGTACACGTCGTGGATCCAGACCACGGCCACGCTGGGCCTGTTCCTGTCGCTGCTGGTGATCATCGGCGTGAAGTCGGCGGTCGGCGACGAGGCGTTCAAGGAAACCTGGTGGCGTGCGCCGTTCATCGTCTCGATCCTGCTGCTGGCCGTCAGCGTGTGGATCCGGCTGTCGATGAACGAGTCGCCGGCCTTCAAGAAGATGAAGGAAGAGGGCAAGACGTCCAAGGCGCCGCTGACCGAATCGTTCACCAAGTGGGGCAACCTGAAGATCGTGCTGCTGGCGCTGTTCGGCCTCGTGGCCGGCCAGGGCGTGGTCTGGTACACGGGCCAGTTCTACGCACTGTTCTTCCTCACCAGCTCGCTGAAGGTCGACGCCACCACGGCGCAGTACATGATCGCCGCCGCCCTGGTGCTGGGCACGCCGTTCTTCATCGTGTTCGGCACGCTGTCGGACAAGATCGGCCGCAAGCCCATCATCCTGTTGGGCATGGTGCTCGCCTGCGCGACCTACTTCCCGATCTTCCACGCCATCGCTGGCGCCGCGAACCCCGAGCTGGCCGCGGCCCAGGCCAGCGCGCAGGTCACCGTCAAGGCCGACCCGGCCACCTGCTCGTTCCAGGGCAGCCCGGTGGCGCGCGAGGTGGACTTCACGTCGCCGTGCGACATCGCCAAGCGCGCGCTGACCGCCAATTCGGCCAGCTACGCCAACGAGGCGCTGCCGGCCGGCTCGCCGACCGTGGTCACCGTGGGCGACAAGGCGCTGAACCCGCCCACCGGCTCGCTGGCGCCCGGCGGCTACAAGTTCGACGAGGCTTCGGGCAAGGCGATCGGCGCGTTCAAGAAGGAAGTGGCCGAGACGCTCAAGGGCGCAGGCTACCCCGCCAAGGCCAAGCCCATCGCCGCCTTCAGCGGCCAGTGGTTCACCGTCGTCGGCCTGCTGTGGATCCTGATGATCTACGTGACCATGGTCTACGGCCCGATCGCGGCGATGCTGGTCGAGCTGTTCCCGACGCGCATCCGGTACACGTCGATGAGCCTGCCGTACCACATCGGCAACGGCTGGTTCGGCGGCCTGCTGCCGTCGGTGACGTTCGCGATGGTGGCCCAGAACGGCAACATGTTCTATGGCCTGTGGTATCCGTTCTGGATCGCCGCCGTCTGCGCCGTGGTCGGCCTGCTGTTCGTCAAGGAAACCAAGGACGTGGACATCTACGCCCGCGACTGACGACGGCGCCGAGGCAATTTCCTGAATGGGCCCCTCGCGGGCCCATTTTCATTCGTGCAAATGCTCGCCGGCGACCAAATCGCGCGGGATTGACGCAACGCCGGCACGACGCCGCCGGCACGTGCAAAATGGTTCGTTCACCGCGGCGATCAGACCGCGGGACCTTCGCGCGGCCTGCGGCCGCGCGCTTGGCCAGGCCCGGCACGCGCCGCGGCTTCGGTGGACGGGGCGGCCGGTGACGGCCCCGGTGGCGGGTGGGCAGGAATGACGGATCAGGAACTCGACGACGACCTTCGCTCGCTCGACCACGTGGCCGAGGAGCGCGGCGCGGCGGCGCTGGACACCATTGCCGCCGCGGTGCAGCGCATGCGCGACGCCGGCGACTTCGACCGCCTGATGTGGGCGCTGCCGCCGCTGGCGCGCTCGTACGCGCTGTGCGAGAAGTTCGAGGAGGCCGAGGCGGCGGCCAACGAGGCGCTGGCGCACTTCCGCGTCAACGGCTCCGTGCGCGGCCAGGCCTTCGCGCTGAACGCGCTCGGCGTGGTGGCCGTGCGCCGCGGCGTGCCTTCGCGCGCGCTGGAGGTGGCCGGCGAGGCCGTGGTGCTCGCGCGCGCCGCCGAGGATCCGATCCTGCAGGTGCGCATCGCCAATACGCTGGGCATCGTGCTCAACGACATCGGCCGCCTCACCGAGGCCGTGCAGATCTTCGAGGAAGGGCTGCGCGCCGCGCGCGGCTTCCAGGGCGAAGCCGTGGTGCTGCGGCTGCGCTCCAACCTGTCGCTCGCATTGGGCCGTTGGGCGCTGAGGGAGCATGACGAGCAGGTGGCCGAGGCCATCTGGCGCCCGCGGGCCGAACGCGCGATCGCGCTGATGGAGCCCACGCTGCAGACCTGGCGCGAACAGGGCAAGTCGGTCGAGATCAGCAGCGCGCTCGACCACCTGGCCGTCTCGCACATCGTGCTGGGCAACCTGGCGCAGGCGCATGCGTCGCTCGACGAAGCCGAATCGCTGATGGACGCGTCGGCGCCGCATTCGATGGTGTTCTTCAGCTGCGCCCGCGCCCGCGCCCACTTGCACGCGAACGAGCCGCAGCTGGCATTGCAGGCGCTCGAACGGGGCCGGCTGGCCGCCGACAGCCGCGGCGGGCACATGCACATGGACGAGCTGTTCCGGCTGAAGTCGCTGGCCCACGAGGCACGCGGCGAATGGCGGGACGCCTACTTCGCCCACAAGCGCTTCCACGAACTGCGCGCGCGCATGGTGCTCGACCGCGCCGAGCAGCAGGCCTCAGCGCTGGCCGTCGCGCTCAACACCGAGCGGGCGCTGCGCCAGGTGACCGAGGAGCGTGACCGGGCCGAGCGCGCGCACCGCGAGGCGCGCAACGACCAGCTCACCGGCCTGGCCAACCGGCGCCGCTTCGACGAGTTCCTGGCCGGCGTGCTGCCGCGCGCCAGCGTCGAGCATCCGGTCTCGCTGGTGCTGGTCGACCTCGACCATTTCAAGGCCATCAACGACCGCTATCGGCACCTGGCCGGCGACGCCGCGCTGCGCTGGGTCGCCGGGCACCTGCAGGCCCAGTGCCGCCAGACGGACCTGCCCGCGCGCCTCGGTGGCGACGAGTTCGCGCTGGTGCTGTCCGCGCCGCTGGCCGTGGCGCACCAGGTGTGCACGCGCCTGCGCGTGGCGGTCGCGCAGCAGGCCGCCGATTTGCCCGCGGACGTCAGCATCCGCCTGAGCGCCGGCATCGCGGAGGCGAGCGCGCCCTGCGACGCCCTGCACCTGTTCAATCGCGCCGACGAGGCGCTCTTCGCGGCCAAGGCCGCGGGGCGCGATGCCGTGCGCGACGACCATCCGGACCGCCGCTGCGACTAAAAGACGCTGCGGCCGACCCTTCCACTGGAACACCCCTCGATGACCACCGAACTCCAACGCGGACTGCTCGACGCCTTCCAACCCGACGACAGCGCGCCGCTGCCGTCCACCGCGCCCCTGCCGCCGCAGGACATCAGCCTCGAGGTCCTGCTCGAGAAATACGCCAAGGGCGACGAGCGCGACCTGCACGACGTGCGCGCACGTGTCGCACGCGCGCTCGCGCAGGTGGAGGCACCGGAGCAACGCGAGGCCTGGGCCGAGCGCTTCCTCGATGCGCTTCAGCGCGGCTTCGTGCCCGCCGGCCGCATCAATTCCGCCGCCGGCACCGAGCTCAGCGCCACGCTGATCAACTGCTTCGTGCAGCCGGTGGGCGACTCCATCGCGCAGGAGGAGGACGGCGTCCCCGGCATCTACACCGCGCTCACCGAGGCCGCCGAGACCATGCGACGCGGCGGCGGGGTCGGCTACGACTTCTCGCGCATCCGGCCGCAGGGCGCCTGGGTGGGTTCCACGCGCAGCCGTGCGTCGGGTCCGGTCAGCTACATGCGCGTGTTCGACCGCAGCTGCGAGACGGTGGAATCCGCCGGCAGCCGGCGCGGCGCGCAGATGGCCGTGCTGCGCTGCGACCACCCCGACATCGAAGCCTTCATCCATGCGAAGGACCAGGGCGACCTCACCAACTTCAACATCTCGGTGGGCGTGACCGACGCGTTCATGAAGGCCGTCGACGAGGACACGACCTTCGACCTCGTCCACCGCGCCAGGCCCAGCCAGGAGCAGATCGACGCCGGCGCGAAGCAGCGCCCCGACGGCCTGTGGGTCTACCGCCAGCCGCCCGCCCGCGCGCTGTGGGACCAGATCATGCGCTGCACCTACGACCACGCCGAGCCCGGCGTGCTGTTCCTCGATCGCATCAACCAGGACAACAACCTGAGCTATTGCGAGGCGATCAGCGCGACGAACCCGTGTGGTGAGCAGCCACTTCCGCCATATGGCTGCTGTTGCCTGGGTTCAATCAACCTGACGAACTTCGTCCGCGACCCGTTCGAGGCGCACGCGTCATTCGACTACGACGGCTTCGCCGCCGTCGCGAAGACGGCCACGCGCATGCTGGACAACGTGCTGGACATCACCGTCTGGCCGCTGCAGCCGCAGCTCGCGGAGGCCAACGCCAAGCGCCGCGTGGGGCTCGGCTTCACGGGCCTGGGCGACGCGCTCGTGATGCTCAACCTGCGCTACGACACCGTCGCCGCGCGCGACGAGGCCGGCCGCATCTCGCAGGCGATGCGCGACGCCGCCTACGACGCGTCGGCCGACCTCGCGGTGGAGCGCGGCGCGTTCCCGCTGTTCAACGCCGACCTGTACCTGTCGCGCGGCACGTTCGCCTCGCGGTTGCCGGCGCCGCTGAAGGACAAGATCCGTTCGCAAGGCCTGCGCAATTCGCACCTGCTATCGATCGCGCCCACCGGCACCATCAGCCTGGCGTTCGCCGACAACGCCAGCAACGGCATCGAGCCGCCGTTCTCCTGGTCGTACACGCGCAAGAAGCGCATGCCCGACGGCAGCGCCAAGGAGTACGCGGTCGAGGATCATGCGTGGCGGCTGTATCGCCACCTCAAGGGCGTGGACGCGCCGCTCACCGATGCCTTCGTCACCGCGCTCGAGATGAGCGCCGAGAGCCACGCCGCGATGGTGGCCACCGTCGCGCCCTTCGTCGACACGTCGATCAGCAAGACCGTCAACGTGCCCGTCGACTACCCGTTCGCCGACTTCGAGGGCTTGTATCGCTTCGCGTGGAAGTCGGGCCTGAAGGGCCTGGCGACGTACCGGCCCAACGCGGTGCTGGGCTCGGTGCTGAGCACCACCCCGGCCGCAACGGAGCCGCTGCCCAACGCCGCCACCAACGAGACGCCGCAGCCGCTGGTGGCCACGGCCGACGCGGGCGCGCGGCTCGCCGACCAGCGCCTGACGCTCGATCGCCCCGCCGCCGCGGTCATGAGCTCGCTGCGCTGGCCCGGCCGCCCGGAGATGAACGGCGGCAACCCCGCGTGGACGTACATGATCCGCCACCCGCACGGCGAGTTCGCGCTGTTCGTGGGCGAGATGCCCGCGCAGGCCGGCCCCGGCTTCGGCCTGTTCGCGCAGAGCGTGCCGTTCGAGGTGTGGGTCAACGGCGCCGAGCAGCCGCGCGGCCTGGGCGCGCTCGCCAAGACGCTGTCGATGGACATGCGCGTCAACGATCCGCAGTGGCTCAAGCTCAAGCTCGATGTGCTGGCCACCGTCGCCGAGGAGCGCGCATTCGACATGCCGTTCCCGCCCGCCGGCGAACGGCGGCTGTTCCCCGGCGTGGTCGCCGCCACGGCGGCGGTCGTCCGCTGGCGCTGCGAGCAGCTGGGCGCGCTGGCCGACAGCGGCCCCACGCCGATGCTGGACGCCATGTTCAGCCGCGACGAGCCGCGCACCGGCACGGCGGGCACGCTGGCCTGGGCCGTCGACGTCGACAACCCGGCCACCGGCGAGACCTTCACGCTGACGATGAAGGAAGTGACGCTGCGGTCGGCCGCCGCCGCGAGCGCGCCCGCGGGCGCCGCACCGACCCTCGTCACGCGCCCGTGCGCGGTGGGCTTCTCGGGCAACTACCCGCGCGCCCTCGACGGCCTGGCACGGCTGCTGTCGCTGGACATGCGCGTGATCGACCCCGCATGGATCGGCATGAAGCTGCGCAAGCTGCTCAATGTTGGCGAGCCGCTGGGCCACTTCATGGCGCCCGTGCCCGGCCACAAGCGCCAGCAGGTCTGGCCCTCGACGATCGCCTACGTCGCCCGCCTGATGATCCACCGCTACGCGATGCTGGGCGTGCTCGACGAGGACGGCTTCCCCCTCGGCGCCACCGGCCTGCTGGAGCCGCCCACCCCGCGCCCCACCGGCCAGCTCGCCCCGCAGGCCGGGCGCCCGTGCCCGGAGTGCGGCAATGCCACGATGATCCACAAGGACGGGTGCGACTTCTGCACGTCGTGCGGGTACGTGGGGGCGTGCGGCTGACGGGCCGTGGTGAGTAAGAATGATGAACGGGGCCATGCCGGACCGAGGCGGCGGATTCGATGGCTGCGACGGCGTCGTCAGCTGGGATCCCATCAATGGTTTCAAGGATCTTCGAACCGACCATTGCGACTTGCACCATGTTTGCTTACGACCCGTCGATACCGCCTGAGCCGGAGGCTTGGCTCGAACTTGATGAACTCGAGCGAATCCGGCTGGTTGAAGCGTTCCATCGCAAGCTGCGCGGCAGACCCCCGAACCTCAAGGCGCACGCGGTTTTCCATGCGATCGTTGAAAACCAGTTGGCAGAAGGGGTCGAATCCGTGGTCAGGGCAATGAGTCGCCTGAACGGCGAGGGGCTGTCGCGTCACGACGCCTTGCACGCGATTGGGTCGGCACTCGCTGCGCACTTGAACGATCTGGCCGCTGCCCGGCCCGACGAGCCGCCTGGAGTCGCACACGCGCGGTATGAAGCGCTGGTGGACAGGCTCTCGGCCGCAGAGTGGCGCCGCCTCGGCGGCAAGAAGTAGCTGGATGGGCTGACCGGGCGCTGCGGCAGCCGCCGTTGACGGACGGCGACCCGGCGCGTCGGTGATTCGAGTTGGAGCCTGCTTGCGCATGCCATTCGACGAGACTCGACGCACGTTGACGCCGGTCGCGCCCGCATGGCACCATCGCCGCATGTCCTTCCGGATCTCGACCCCCATTACCACCACCACCGCGTTGCGCGGCGCGTGGAGGTAAGGCTTCGACCCGAAGACACTTCATCCCCCAAGCCCCGCCAGCGATGGACGGGGCTTTTTCGTTCTCCGTTCCCCTCGCCGGCACACAACGGAGAACCCATGCATTCCTCACCACAAGACGCTTCCGGCGGCCCACTGCGGGTCGGCCTGCTGGGCCTGGGCGTCGTCGGATCGGGCGTCCACCGCCTGCTCCAGCGCAACGGCGCGCTCGTCGGCCGGCGCGCGGGCCGCGCGATCGAGCTGCGTTCGATCGCGGCGCGCAACGTGGCGCGCGCGCAAGAGGTCGCGGGCACCGGCGTGCCGGTCGTCGGCGACGCGATGGCGGTCGTGACCGATCCGGACATCGACGTGGTGGTGGAGGTCATCGGCGGTTGCACCGTGGCGCGCCAGCTGGTGATGGCGGCCATCGCGCACGGCAAGCACGTGGTGACGGCCAACAAGGCGTTGCTGGCACTGCATGGCGAGGAGATCTTCACGGCGGCACAGGAGCGCGGCGTGGTCGTGGCATTCGAGGGGGCGGTGGCGGTGAGCATCCCCATCGTCAAGGCCTTGCGCGAAGGCCTCGCGGCCAACGAGATCGCATGGCTGGCCGGCATCGTCAACGGCACCAGCAACTTCATCCTGACGCAGATGCGCCAGCGCGGCACGAGCTTCGACGACGCCTTGCGCGAGGCCCAGCGCCTGGGTTATGCGGAGGCCGACCCGGCCTTCGACGTCGACGGCGTCGACAGCGCGCACAAGCTCGCGCTGCTGGCGAGCCTGGCGTTCGGCACGCGCCTGGCGTTCGGGCAGATCGAGGTCGCCGGCATCCGCGACGTGCAGCTCGTCGACCTGCAGTGCGCGGAGCGCCTGGGCCATCGCCTCAAGCTGATCGCCAGCGCGCGGCGGCACGGCGCCAGGGTCGCGCTGCGCGTCGGCCCGGCGCTCGTGCCGGCCGACAGCCTGATGGCCCGCGTCGATGGCTCGATGAACGGCATCGTCGTCCAGGGCGACGCCGCCGGACAGACGATGTATCACGGGGCCGGCGCCGGATCGCTCGAGACGGCGTCGGCCGTGGTGGCGGACCTGGTCGAGCTCGCGCGCACGGCCCGCGTGCCCGCGCGCGACCGCGTGCCGCCGCTGGGCGTGCGGCGCGACCAGGCGGTGCCGCTCGTGGGCATGGCGTCGCAGGAGATCTCGACGCCGCACTACCTGCGACTGGCGCTGGCGCCGGGCAGCGATCTCGACGACGTGCTGGGCGGGCTCGCGGCCGCCTGCATCCGGGTCGTCGCGCAGGTCGACGTGGCGACGCGCGACGCGGCCCGGGGCGTCGCGCTGGTGACGGCGGCGGCGCCGGGCTCGGCGGTCCGTGAGGCCATCGGGCTGCTGGCATGCGGCGGCGTCATCGAGGGGCCGGTCGCCTGCCTGCGCGTCGAGTCGCTGCAGTAGGCCTGCTCGCGGCGCGCCGCGAGCAAAAAGTGGCGTGCCGTGATTGACAATTCACGAGCGACTCATTGCTGTTTTTGGAACGCGTTCCAATATACCTTGGTGGGTATGCGACGAAATGGCGTAAGCACTCGAAACAGACGTAGCCGCGCCGGCACGCGCTGGCTGCGACGGCAATGCAACTGTGCGCGTTGCACTTCGCCGAAATGACCCAGGGAGGTCCCAGCGAACATCCCGTTCCAGCGCACGCGCGGGACGCGCTCCCGGGGGTTCGGCGACGTCGTCGTGGCGCCTCCGATCGCGACAAGGTGTAAGGCGCCGCTTACAGCCGCGCGGTCGACAAGCGCGCACCATCCGCCGCACCCAGGCTCACCCGTTTCCGAAGGAACGTCGATGACATTCCCGCTTTCGCACCGCGCGCGCCAGCGCGCCCTGCAGGCTTCGCCCTGCGCCCTCGCCATCCTGCTTGCCGCGTGCGGCGGCGGATCGTCCTCCAACGACATGACGGCGCAAGCCGACCCCGGCCGCGCGCGCACGCTGGCGGTGTCGGACACCGGCACCGCGCTGACGCCCGTCAGCGCCACCGCCAGCGGCTCCGAGCGCGCCGACCTGTCCGCGGCCGCCGCCATCGACCACGACGAGAACACCCGCTGGGGCAGCGCCTTCTCCGACGACCAGAACCTCGTGCTGGACTACGGCCGCACGGTGACGATCAACCGCGTTCGCATCGACTGGGAGCGCGCGCACGCCGCGTCGTACCTGCTGCAGGTGTCGGCGGACGGGACGAACTGGGCGACGATCAAGCAGGTCGATGCGAGCCAGGGCGGCGTCGAGGACTGGGCGGGCCTGAGCGGCAGCGGCCGCTACCTGCGCATGCAGGGCGTCAAGCGGTCGACGGACTACGGCTATTCGATCTTCGAGATCCAGGCCTTCAGCGCCAGCGACTCCCCGCCTGCGCCGTCGCCGTCGCCGGCACCCGCGCCGTCCCCCGCGCCGTCGCCGGCGCCGAGTCCCATGCCGCCGGTCGACATGAGCAAGCCCGGCGTGCCCATCAAGCCCGTGGCGGCGACATCGTCGGCGCTGGAGAACGCCGGCATGCCGGCCACCCTCGCCATCGACGGCAACACCGCCACCCGCTGGGCCAGCGCGCGAGACGACGGCGCCTGGATCCAGTTCGACTTCGGCACCAAGGTGCAGGTCGGCGCGCTGACGCTGCAGTGGGAGAACGCGTACGGCAAGGAGTACGCGCTGCAGACCTCGGACGACGGCAAGACCTGGACGCAGCTGCGCTACCAGATGAGCGGCAAGGGTGGCACCGAGCAGTTCATCAACCTCGGCATGAACGCGCGCTACCTGCGCCTGCAGGGCGTGGCGCGCGGTACCCAGTACGGGTATTCGCTGCTCGAAGCCGCGTTCACCACGCCGGGCAGCGACAACACGCTGCCGGTGCTCGCCACGTCGCCGGTGAAGTTCCCTGCCGGCGGCGGCGGCCTGGTGCCGCTGCCCACGCAGGCCGAGCCCGTGGAGACGCTGCAGTTCACGCTGGCCGACGGCACGCTGGTGACGCGCTTCGGCGTGCGCGGCCTCGCGCGCCACGGGCGCGAGCGCGGCGAGGACTGGAACGAGATCGGCTACGGCCCCAACGACACCGTCGACGCCAACGGCAAGCCGGTCGACAAGGGCCCCGGCAACTTCCTGACCTTCGTCCCGAACTACTTCAAGAACCGCACCTGGGGCTTCGAGATCGTCGACAACAGCCGCGTGGCGGGCGTCACCAAGCCGACGCTGAAGGTCAACGAGTACTTCACGGAAGACCAGCTGCCCGGCGGCGTGGCCTGGTTCCGCGCGTTCGATCGCCCCGGCGTCACCGGCTACGGCTGGATGAACCCGGGCCAGCTGCAGGACCAGAACATCGCGCTGTGCCCGCCGGTGCCGTACCCGCCCAACGGCCGGCTGGCCAACGCCAACGTCTACAACAACGGCTGCAGCCTGACGGTGGACGGCTACCCGGGCCACGGCGGCCTGGGCGCCGACGGCTTGCCGAACGGCACCAACGTGCCGGGCCGCCCGCTGGTGCCGGGCGACGTGATCGAGGTCTCGCCGTCGTTCTTCTCCACGCCCGCAGGCATGGCCGCCAAGGGGGACACCGGCGGCCTGCGCTACTACGCCGGCGAATGGACCTACGTCGTGGGCGCCGGCCTGCGCCCGTGGTACGGCGTGCAGCCGCGCCTGATGAACGCGCCCCTGCCGGCCGAGACGCTGCAGGGCGGCCTCGGTTCGCTGTCGTACGACTACGCCGACAACGGCACGTTCATCTTCCAGCAGCCGTTCATCAACGTGGGCATGCAGGACATGCAGCGCTTCGTCGAGGGCCGGCGGCTGATCCACACCAACTTCACCACCGGCGACCACAACGAGCCGGGCAACGACCGCGACCAGGCGGCCGTCGGCCTGCAGGGCCCGCGCTTCAACCAGGCCTCGTGCTTCGCCTGCCACGTCAACAACGGCCGCAGCCCGGCGCCCGCCGCGGCGAACCAGCGCCTGGACACCATGTCCGTGCGCACCGCCGCGCTGGACGCGAGCGGCCAGCAGGCGCCCGACCCGCGCTACGGCGTGGCCGTGCAGATGAACGGCCGCTCGGCCAGCGGCGCGCCGCAGGACTGGGGCAACGGCGTGCGCGTGGCGGGCTTCGACGCCACCACCGTCAAGCTCGCCGACGGCACCGCGGTGGAGCTGCGCAAGCCGCGCCTCGCGTTCGACGGCAGCGTGCCGCAGCGCTGGTCGCTGCGTGCCGCGCAGCCGCTGCTGGGCGCGGGCCTGCTCGAGGCGCTCAACGAGTCCGACATCCTCGCCCGCGTGCGCGCCACGCCCGACGAGGACGGCGTGAAGGGCCAGGCCAACTACGTGTTCGACGCCGAGACCGGCGGTGTGCGATTGGGCCGCTTCGGCTGGAAGGCGTCGAAGTACAGCCTGCGCCACCAGGCGGCCACCGCGCTGCTGCAGGACATGTCCGTCACCTCGCCGCTGTACCCGACGCGCGACTGCCTCGCCGGCCCCGCCGCCTGCAGCGCGGGCAAGGCGGAGAAGGGCCTGGCCGAGGCCGACCTGCAGACGATCGCGCGCTACCTCGAGCTGCTGGCCGTGCCCGCGCAGCGCAGCCTGGCCAGCGGCTTCCCGAAGGGCGTGGCCCCGCTGCCCGATCTCGACGTCGATCCGGTGAAGGTGGCCGCGGGCGGCAAGCTGTTCCAGAACCTGCGCTGCACCAGCTGCCACGTCAGCGAGATGAAGACCGGCGCGGGCCACCCGCTGGCCGAGCTGCGCAGCCAGACGATCAAGCCCTATACCGACCTGCTGCTGCACGACATGGGACCCGGCCTGGCCGACAGCTATTCCGAAGGCCTGGCCACCGGTGCCCTGTGGCGCACCTCGCCGCTGTGGGGCATCGGCTACACCGATCGCGTGATGGGCAACGCCGGCAAGGTCGGCTACCTGCACGACGGCCGCGCACGCACGCTGACCGAAGCGGTGATGTGGCACGGCGGCGAGGCGGACAAGGCCCGGCAGCGCTTCGCGGCGCTGTCCGCGGCGGATCGCGCGGCGCTGCTGGCGTTCCTCGGCTCGTTGTGATCGATCGCCGGCCGCGCGAGCGGTCGGCCCCCGATCGACGCGCAGCGCGCTCGCTATCCGGCGATCAGCGACAGGTCGAACGCGCGCTGCACCAGCCACAAGGCGGCGACGCCCGCGATGGCCAGCGAGCCGGCCGCGAAGGCGCCGCGGTAGGTGCGCGTGTCGCGCAGCGTCCAGGCCAGCGGCAGCACCAGCGCCACGATGCACAGCTGCCCGATCTCCACGCCGAGGTTGAAGCCCAGCAGCGGCGCGGCGAGGTCGCCGCGTGCCAGGCCGGCGTCCTTCAGCGCCGAGGCGAAGCCGAAGCCGTGCACGAGGCCGAACACGAACGTGAGCTTCCAGCGCGCCTCGGCGATGACGGGCCAGACGTTGTTCAGCGCGGCCAGCACGACGCTGGCGGCGATGGTCGATTCCACCCAGCGCGAGGGCGGGTCCACGATGTCCAGCACCGACAGCGCCAGCGTGATCGAGTGCGCGACGGTGAAGGCGGTCACGACCTTGAACACGCTCGCGAGTGCCGGGCGCAGGTTCGAGGCCGGCACCCAGCGCGCGCGCGCCGCGCCGCTCGTGGGATCGACGTCGCGCTGCCGCAGCCACACCGACGGCAGCAGCAGCGACAGCAGGAACAGGATGTGGTCGTAGCCGATCAGGATGTGGTGCACGCCCTCGCGCGCGAAGCCGGCGAAGGCGCCTGGCGAGGCGTCGTCGTCGCGCGCGTCCTCGCCGCGCGGCGCGCGCTGCGCGGGCGCGGCGGCGGGCAGGACGGTGATCGCCAAGGGGGCGGCTGCAGCCGCCGGCGATTGCGCTTCGGCGATCGGCGCCGTTCGTGGCGCCGGCAGGCGCAAGGCCACGCGACCGGCGCCGGGGCTGAGCACGAGCAGCTTGAGCGGCTGGTCGTCGCGCGCGTAGCGCACGATGCCGCGATGCGTCGGGTCGGTGCGGCCGAAGAGGCGGTACTCCACGTCGAGCCGGTTCACCGGCGCGCCGCAGCGCCACGCGAGCCGCACGACGGCGTAGCGGCCATCGCTGTGCTCGGCGAGTGCGGGTGCGGCGTCGGGCGTCGAGGGCGCCGTGGCGGGATCGGGCATGCAGGCGACGCCGTCGGCGGTGAGCACGAGGCCATCGCGGGCGAGCGCCGCGATGTCGCTCCAGCGCGTGCGCACCTCGCGCCAGCTCAGGCGGTCGTCGGCGTTGGCGTCCAGGTCGAGGTCGCGATCGAGGTCGCGCAGGGCGACGTCGATGCGGGCGTCCACCTGGTCGGCCGTCACCCGCAGTGTCAGGTAGGCGTCGCTGGCCTTGTGCGCCTGGGCCGCCGGAGCCGCCGTGGCCATGACCATCGCAAGCGCTGCGAGCAGGCGGCGGATCATGACGCATTCCCGTTCGCAGCCGGCGCCGCGGCCTGGCGAGGCGCCTCGCGCCGGGCGTCGCGTTGCGTGTCGCCCGCCGGCGGCGGCAGGAACGACGTGGCCGCCGCGCCGCCGATCGCCAGCCGCGCGTCGCGTCCGCCCGTCTCGCGCAGGTAGCGCCACACCTCCTGGGCGGCGTCGTCGCGACCCGCGGCATGCGCGGCGCGCGCCAGCACCACGGCATCGGCGGGCTCGTGCTGGACACGCCAGTTGGCCTGCGCCAGCGCCAGCGCGGCGCGCGGGTTGTCGCGCAGGTCCAGTTCGTAGCGCGACTGCTCGCGGCCGTGGCTGCGGTCGCCGCGCAGCAGCGCGGCGTCGTAGCGGTCGCCCAGCGTGCGGCGATCGCGCCGCGTGCGCGCGTCGCGGGCGCCATGGAGCGCGCGTTCGGCGAGCGCGATGCGCAGCAGCACGGGGTCGGCCGCCTCGCGGCCCTTCAGCAGTGCGAGCACGTCGGCGGGCCGCCGTGCATCCAGCAGCCAGTCGGCGTACGCGCACAGCGTGTACACGTCGGGGTCGGCCTGCAGCGCCGCGGCGAACAAGGAACCCGCGGACGCATCGCCGCGGCGTTGCGCGAGCTCCGCGCGCATCAGCTGCAGCCAGCCGGGTGCGTCGCCCGCCGCGTCGGGCGATGCGGCGCCTGCCAGGCGCGCCAGCGCCGCCGCGGCGGGCGCCTCGCGGCCCTGCAGGCTCGCCAGTTCGGCCAGGCAGGCCAGCGCGTTGCGCCGCACGCCGTCGCCCAGCGCCAGGAATTCGGGCTGCGCGAGGCGCCAGCAGCCGGCCTCGGCCTCGGACAGGTGGCCCAGCACCTGCTGCACGCCGCTGCGCGTCAGCTCGGCCTGGGCACGTACGGCCAGGGGTATGGCCGGCGTGGCGAGGAGGGCGTCCAGGTCCACGAGCGCGTCCTGGAACGCGTGCTGGCTCTGGTGGACCGTGGCCCGCATCAGCCGCACCTCGGGCGGCGGTGAGGCGCGGTTCCACCACGGCGCCAGCGCCGCCTCGACGGCGCCCAGTTCGCGCGGATCGCCCTGGCGTCGCCCGCGCGCGAGCGCGTCGCGAGCGGCCTGGAGCGCGAGGCCCAGCGCGTCGGGATGCGCCTGCAACTGCACCCGCTGGGCGCGTTCGGCCGCGCGGGCGGCGCGCCGTTGCGCGGCGTCGCCGAGATGCGCGGGCAACTGCGCCACGATCTCGTCGTCGCGGGTGGGCGTCGCCGGGCCGGCCGCCGGCGCCCCGGCTCCGGACGCGGCGGCCCGCGCCGCCGACCACCCGACGAGGGTGGCCAGCGACAGGCGCCGCAGCAGTGCAGCGATGCGGGCCATCGTCAGTTCACCGCGATGGGCTCGTCGGTCTCGCTCGCGGGAAACGTCGTGACCAGGTCGAGCTTGAGCGGCTCGCCTGTCTCGCTCGGGAGCTGCGCGATGGCGAAGGCTTCGAGCGCGCTGCCGGAGGCCACGGCGCTGGCGGGCACCTGGTCGGCCGCGACGGGCGGCGGCACGGGCGGGGCGTCGTCGCCGCCGCAGCCGGCCAGCAGGCCGCTCGCGGCGAGCCAGGCGGCGAGCGCCGCACGCAAGGTGTGTCGGTTCATGGCGTGCTCCTTGCGCTCACTTCGATGCCGAGCGCGCGCCCGCGGCCGCCGCGGCCTGCGGGCCCGTGCCGGGCACCGGCGTGTCGAGGTAGGGGAACGCGGCCAGGAACGGCCGTGTCGCCTGGTCGACGGTGTCGTTCAGCTTGAACGCGTCCGCCCCCAGCGGCACGGCCGACGGGTTGCATGCCGCGCCGAAGCCGAGCGAGTCGCCCGTGCCGTTGGCCACGCACAGTCCGCCCATCACCGCCACCAGCGCGATGTCGACGACGTCGTCCTTGGGCCGGCGGCCGTTCGGGTAGCCGGCGTTGTCGTTGCCGCCCGCCAGGATGTTGCCGACGATGCCCAGGCGGTTCTGCTGCGCGAACGGCACGGCAGCGATCGAGGTGTTCAGCCGCAGCTGCTCGGACGGTGCCACGGTGGCCGGCTGGTTGACGCCCTTGATGCCGGTGAGGAACACGGTCACGAGGTCGTTGCGCGGGATGTTGGTGGGCGCGGCGCCCGGCGCGCCGAGGTAGCTCTCGAGCAGCTTCGGATACGACGGGTTCGTCACGTAGCCGAGGAACTGCGCGTCGTCCTTGGGCTTGGACGCGTTGAAGCGGTCCTTGTCCTTCAGGCCGATCACCAGCTCGTTGACGAGCGGGTTACCCAGGCGCGAGACCTGCGTCCACGCGCCGCCCTCGCGGTCGGTGGTCTGGTAGCCGGGCTTGGGCGACGGATCGAGCACGCGCGTCTGGCGCAGGCTCGCAGTCGTCCAGCCGCCGATCACCGGGTCGCCGCCGGCGACCAGGCAGCTGCGCGGCACCTCGAGCGCCAGCGTCGTCACGTTGAGCTTGTCCAGCGTGCTGGTCGTGGCCCCGATCGCGCCCGGATCGGTGAGCACGCTGACCGGCGCATCGACCATGTCGAACACCACGCCCAGGTTCACGGCGAACGGGTCCTGGCGCTGGCCGACGAACACCTTGCCGGTGCCCGTGCAGCCGGGGATGTCGACCGTGTAGACGTGCGCGGCCGCATATGCCGGGTAGTCGGGGATCGTCTTCTCGCCCGCGTTGTCGAACGGCTTGGCGAAGGTCGTGCCGCCGCCGCTCGCGTGGGTGACCGGCGCCGCGGTGCCGGAACGGCGGTCGCCGCGCACCACGGTCAGCGTGTAGGTCTCGTTGACCTGCAGGTGCGGATCGTTGGGCACCGAGACGACGCCGTTCTGCATCGGCGCGATCTCCTGCTGCTTGTCGCCGACCATCACCGTCAGGCCGGCGCCGCCGTTGGAGATCGCCGCCTGGAAGCGGAACTGGAAGGTGAGGTCTTCCTTGCCGTCACCGTTGTTGTCGACGTGGATCTCGTAGAGCGCGTTCGGATCCATGCCGTGGTAGTTCGGGCCGTCGAAGCCGTTCTGCAGCGGCTGGTAGTCGGCGATCAGCGTGACGTAGTCGCTGCGGCCCGGCTCGTAGCTGTTGAACAGGTAGAAGTCGGACGCGTCGACCTTGGGCGCGCCCGAGATGAACGGCGCCTCGCGGTGGCTCGACGCCTGCGCCGCGCCGGCGAGCGCGAGCAGCGATGCCGCGAGCAGCGGCGCGGCGGTGAACGGGAACGGACGGGGGGATCGCATGGCTTGGCTCCTGTCGGGTTGTCGTGATGGCCTGCTCGATGGCGGCCACCCGGGTTACGCGTGAAGGAGTGCGTCCGGATGCAATGCACGCTTGACCCGTTCCGGGATGCAGGCTTGCATCCGGCCCGGGCCGTCGCTCGTAGGCGCGCGCAGGCGCCGGCAGGCCCGGGCCCTGGATCAGATCAGCGCCAGGATGCTGGCGGAGGCGGACGACGATGCGGTGAGCGGGGTGATGGACATGCTGGGCATCCGTTGCCGGCCGTCAGGAAGAGTGGCGGCGGTGAGGGAATGCCAGGTAGTCGGGCCTCGCGCAAGGGCTCGATCAGGCGGCGAAAAGAGGCCGGCGACACGTTGGCCGAACAATGTGTCACGACCGACACCGCGGGCTCAGTAAACGTTCAGGCGCCACGGCCGAGCAGCGTTGCGCGGGCGTGCGGCGCCGGGAATGCGACGTGTTTTGTCACTCGACCCCATGTAGCGACACTTTGCGGCCGTCGACGCTGTGACAAATTTCGGCTTTGCGGACTTTCGTTCGGCGTCGCCGACGGGC
>JBJMWE010000094.1:0-10358 GCA_045810285.1 Vitreoscilla sp.
AGCAAGGGCATCTGCACGTCGAGGATTGCAAGATCCGGATGCAAATCGTGGCAGGCGCGCACCGCCTGCTCGCCGTCGTAGACCGCCACCGCGTCATAGCCCATCAGGCCCAGGAGCTGGGCGAGCGAGTCGGCGGCATCGTGATTGTCGTCGGCGACGACGATGCAGGAGTGTGTCGGCATGGCGGCATGGGATCGGCGTTGGCAGCCGAGTCAGGCAATCCCTGCGCCCGGAAGATCCTTCAGTTGTAACTCAATGCAGCCCCCACGCCGACTGCAGCGCCATGAGGGCACCCACCTCCACCGCGTCGCCCACGCCGTGCGCGACGACGGGCGCCAGCAGGCTGCGCGAGCGTTCCATCAGCCAGACGTAGACGAGGCCGAACGCGAAGGCGTAGAACTGCTGGGCGATGGCCTGCGGCAGCGGATCGACGACGAACGAGCGGTAGTGCGCGGCGCCGAACAGGAGCGCGACCAGCACGCCGGCCACCGGCAGGTCGACGCGCCCGACGCGCAACCGGCCGGGTACCAGTGCCGTCAGCAGGCCCACGAGCAGCCCGCGGAAGATCGGTTCCTCGCACAGGCCCGAGCACGCCATGACCACAAGCCAGCCGGCAACGCCGCCATGCCGCGTGTCGTAGCCGGCGTCGGGCGCGCGGTGCGCGAGGAGCTGCGGCCACCAGTCGGCCACCAGCATCAGCACGCCCATGCCCAGCCCGATGACCAGCGCCAGGCCCACGAGCGAGCGCCCGCGCGCCGGCCACGCGAGGTACGTGGGGGCGTGCGGCAGCAGCCGGCGCATCACCGCGATGCAGGCCAGGCCAGCCAGCGTCTGGAACACCATCGCGAGGCCGACGAAGGCCCAGATGCGGTCGTTGAAGAACGCGGCGTGCTGGTGCGCGACGAGGCGCGCGAGCTCGCGCGCCGGCCACAGCACGGCCTGCATCAGTGCGGCGGCGAGCAGCACCGGCCACAGGCGCCAGTGCAGCTCGCGGAGCTCGACGAAGGGGCGGCGGGGCAGCGTCAAGGTGGTCATGGCGGCGGGGCGTGATGAAGCGATGGCCGCACTCTAGGGACGCGGCAGCGCGGCGCGCGCCGCCGTGCGACGAGTCGCGGGATCCGCGCCCCGACCTCACGCCGCGCGGCGTCGAAGCGTCGCGGCGCGCCGGTGTCGGTGCCGTCCGACAACGCATCGAGCGTGCCGCCTAGGCTCGCGCGACCGTGGGCGCCGGAAGATGCGGTCCTGCACTCCTGAACAACCCGTCCGAACACACGTCATGCTTCGCTGGGCGCTCATCTTCGCCATCATCGCGATCGTCGCCGGCCTGCTCGGCTTCGCGGGCGTCGCCGCGGGCGTCGCCGCCATCGCCAAGACGATCTTCTACGTCTTCCTGGGCCTGGTGGTCGTGTTCGTGATCCTCGGCGTGACCATCGCACGAAAGCTCTAGGTACCCGCGCACCATGGCCAACATCCTCTTCGTCGACGACTCCCGCGACAGCGCCGACTCGCTCGCCACCTTCTTCAAGCTGCTCGGACACCACACCGAGGTGGCCTACGACGGCGACTCCGCCGTCGAGCTCACGCAGCAGTTCCAACCGGACATCGCCTTCATCGACCTGCAGATGCCGATGCTGGACGGCTTCGACACCGCGCGCGAGTTCCGCACCCGCCTCGGCGAGAAGCCGGTGCTCATCGCGCTGACCGGCCACGACTGGGACCGCACGGGCAACGAGGCCGACCGCGCCGGCTTCGACGGCTACCTGCAGAAGCCGGCGCAGGCCTCGGCGCTCGCCAAGCTGGTGGATTCGCTGGCGTCCTGAGGCAGGGCGCCGCGGGCATGCCGACGGCGCACCGACCGCCAGGGTCACCCGTTCGCCGGCGTCGCGATAGGCCGGCATGGCGGGTTACGCCTGCGGCTAACCCGCCCTACAGGTCGAGGGCGAGGTTGACGGTTTCGACGAACCTGTCCGCTGCCACCGGCTTGGCCAGCAGCGCGACGCCGGGCGGCAGGCCGCCGAGGCTGGCGACGTGCGCCGGCGAATGCGACGACACCGCCACGATGGCCGGCGCGCGCGCGGCTTTCCGCGAGCACAGGTGACGGATCATCTGCACGCCGTCGACGTAGGGCAGCGAGATGTCGATGACGATGAGGTCGGGCATCGCCCTGCCCACCTCGATCAGCGCGTCGAAGCCGTTGCCGACGCACGTGACGCGCGCGCCCGGCACGGCGATCTCGACCAGCGCCCGCAGCAGGTCGCGGTCGTCGGCGCCATCGTCGACGACCAGCACGGCGAACGGCACCGCTGTCTCGGCCGCGGCCTCCGCGGACGATCCCCCGCGCTGCCGCATCTGCGCGCGGATGAACGCCTCGGCGCTGTCGGCGTCGATGCGCCGATGGCCGCCGACCGTCTTCCACGCCTTCAGGTGCCCGAGGTCGACCCAGCGCTGCACCGTCGGCACGGATACGCCCAGCCTGCGCGCCAAGTGGGCGGTCGAGAACGAGGGAGGCCCGGCCGGGACGCGCGGATTCGCCATCATGCCTGGCGAGAAGCCGCCGCGGAGGCCGGCGGCGGCACCGGGCGTCGAGCCTGCTGGATGCGCCGCTGGTGCACGTCCAGCTGCACGTAGGCCGCCGATACCAGCGGCACCGCCACGCCTGCGCGCAGGGCCCGCGCCCGCAGGTCGCCGAGGATCTGGTCGGCCTCGACGCGCTCGCCGGCCATCAGGTCGCGGTACATCGAGGAGGTCAGCGCCGAGCCCGCGGCCGTGAGCACGCCCAACGTGTAGTCGACGACCTGCGGCCGCGGCGCGAAGCCCGCGGCCGACGCCACGGCCGCGGCCTCGGCGAGGAAGGCGCGGACGAAGTCGACGCCGCCCTCCGACGCCGCGATCTCGCCGACGTTGCCGCGCGCCAACGCACAGATGCCGCCGAGCGTGGCCAGCAGGATCCACTTGTCCCACAGGTCCTGCGCGATGCGCGTGCTCAGGCGCGCGTCGAAGCCGGCGTCGCTCATGAACGCATGCAGCGCCTCGACGCGCGCCGTGCGCTGTCCGTCGAGCTCGCCGTAGACCAGCTCGTGCAGCGGCGCGAGGTGCACGATGCGGCCCTGCGCGTCGAGCGTCGTGGAGACGCGGCACACGCCGCCCAGCACGCGCGCCGGGCCGAAGCGGGCCTGCAGGTCGTCGACGTGCTTCATGCCGTTGAGCACGGGCAGGATCATCGTGCCCGGGCCCACGGCAGGCGCGAAGTCCTCGATCGCGGCGGCCAGGCCGAAGGCCTTGACGGTGACCAGCACGATGTCGAAGGTCTCGGCCAGCGTGGCCGCGTCGGCCAGCCGCGGCGCGACGGCGAAGTCGCCCAGCGGGCTCAGCACGCGCAGCCCGTTCGCACGCAGCGCGGCCGCGCGCGCGGGGCGCACGAGGAAGGTCACGTCGCGCCCCGCCTGCACCAGGCGCGCGCCGAAGTAGCCGCCGGTCGAGCCGGCACCGACGATCAGGATCCTCATGGCATGTCCCCCGGCCCGCAGCATAGGGCAACGCGGCCGCGGTCGCAGGGGAATGACCCGGACACCGCGGACATCGCGCTCGCGTGACAATGCGCGCTTCGCCTCGCCCTCCCGCACGCCTCTTGTCCAACGTCCTGCGCCTGTCGTTCCGGCAGACCCTGCTCGCTGCCTTCCTGCTGATCGCGGGCCTGCTCGCGGCCGCCTCGCTGGGCGGGCTGTTCACGCTCGAGCGCGTGATGGCGCAGAGCCGCGTGGCCACGGCCAGCGCGCTGCTGCTGACAGCCGACGCGCGCCAGCTGGCCGAGCTGCGCGTGGCGATGGAGCGCAGCGCGCGCCAGTACATCGTGCTGGACGACCCGTCGCTGCTGCGCGGCTTCACGCAGGCCGCCGACGACGCGGCGCGCCTGCTGCTCGAGATGCGCAGCCACGACCTGCCCGGGGCGCTGTCGACGCAATGGCTTGCGCAGGTCCCGCCGATCAAGGACCAGCTCGACGGCCCCAAGGCCTCGATCCAGCAGCGCCAGGACGCGCTGTCCGCGCGCTTTCGCGCCCTCGACCGCCTCAACGACCAGATCGCCGCGGAGGTGCGCCGCCTCGACGACGATCGCAGCCGGGCGCTGCAGGCGCGGCTGGAGGTGGGGCGCGCGTCGGTGGGCACGCAGGTGCTGGGCGCCATCGTGCTGGCCGCGCTGCTGGCGCTGGCCTTCGGCGTGTGGCTCACGCGGCCGCTCAAGCGCCTCGAGCGCGCGATCGCCGGGCTCGGCGAGAACCGCATGGACCACCCGATCGACATCCGCGGGCCCAGCGACATGCGCTCGCTGGGTCGCCGCCTCGAATGGCTGCGCCTGCGCCTGAAGGAACTCGACGAGGACAAGGCGCGCTTCCTGCGCTACACCTCGCACGAGCTGAAGACGCCGCTGGCCGCGCTGCGCGAGGGCGTCGCCCTGCTGGAGGACGGGGTGGCCGGGCCGCTCACCCCCGACCAGCGCGAGATCGCGCGCATCCTCAACCACAACACGGCCGCGCTGCAGGGCCAGATCGAGGCGCTGCTGCGCTTCAACGCCGCCGCGTTCGAGGCGCGCCGCCTGAACCGCAGCGAGACGGACCTGCGCACGCTGGTGCAGCAGCTCGTCGAGGAGCAGCGGCTGCAGTGGCAGGCCCGCCACCTGTCCATCGAGCTCAAGGGCGACGTGCCCAGGCTGGCGGTGGACGCCGACAAGCTGTCGGCGGCGCTGGCCAACCTGTTGTCCAATTCGATACGCTTCAGCCCCGTCGGCGGCACCCTGAGCATCGTCCTGTCGCGCCACACCGGCAAGGTGTGGATCGACCTGCGCGACCAGGGGCCGGGCGTCGCACCCGCCGACCGCGAGCGCATCTTCGAGCCCTTCTTCCGCGGCGAAGTGCAGCCCGAGGGCGCGGTGCGCGGCACCGGCATCGGGCTGTCGATCGTGCGCGAGTATGTGCAGGCGCACGGCGGCCGCGTCGACCTGCTGTCCGACGGACCCGGTGCCCATTTCCGAATCGAGCTTCCCCATGCAAAAGACTGACGTCACTTCCTCGCTGGCCCGTGTCGGCACCGCCGTGGCGGTCGCCTTCGCGGCGCTGGCCCTGGCCGCGTGCGTGACGCCGCCCCCGCCGCCGCCGCCCCCGCCACCGCCTCCGCCGCCGCCGGTCGTCAAGTGCGATCCGGCGCTGGAGGCCCGCGACTTCGCGGCGCGCCACCTGCTGGCCACGGAGGACCGCTTCAGCGCGCTCAATACGGCCGACCTCACCGCCGAGGCCACGCGCAGCATCGAGGGCGCATCGATCGAGCAGCAGATGGACCAGGCGCTCGCGCTGAGCATGACGCACAACCCCGGCGACCTCGGCCGCGCCCAGGCGCTGCTGGACCAGGTGCTGCACAACAACACGCCGCAGGCCGACCCATGGCGCTCGCTCGCGCGCCTGCTCGCCTATCGCCTGGGCGAGCAGAAACGGGCCGAGGACGCCGTCGAGCGCGGCGCGCAGCAACTGCGCGAGGCGCAGCGCGACAACCAGCGCAAGCTCGACGACGCCAACGCCAAGCTCGAGGCCCTCAAGGCCATCGAGCGCAACCTCAACACGCGCCAGGCGCCGGCAGCGTCCGCGCCCAAGCCCTGAGGGAGGCCACGCATGTTCTCGAGACTTCGCCGAGACGCCCCAAGCCGGCCCGGCGTCCCCTCGGGGGAAGGAGCGCCGTACCCGGCGCGGAAGGGGTCGTCATGAATGCTGCGAACATCCTGGTCGTCGACGACGACCCCGACCTGCTGAAGCTGCTGTCGATGCGGCTGGCCGCCGCAGGCTACCGCGTCACGGCGGCCGAGTCGGCCGAGGAGGCGCTCGTCAAGATCGCCATGGAGCGGCCGCAGCTGGTGCTCAGCGACGTGCAACTGCCCGGCAAGGACGGGCTCGCGCTGTTCGACGCGATCCGCGTGCAGCACCCGTCGCTGCCCGTGATCCTGCTGACCGCGCACGGCACCATTCCCGACGCCGTGGAAGCCACCTCGCGCGGCGTGTTCACGTACCTCACCAAGCCGTTCGACGGCAAGGCGCTGCTGGACGTCATCGCCAATGCCATTGCCATGGAGGGCGCGGCGGACACGGCCTCCGACAGCGGCGAGGTGGAGGCCTGGCGCGCCGAGATCGTCAGCCGCTCCACGCGCATGGCCGAGGTGCTGGCCGAGGCCAAGCTCGTGGCCGCGTCGGACGCCAGCGTGCTGATTCGCGGCGAGAGCGGCAGCGGCAAGGAGCTGATCGCGCGCGCCATCCACCGCGCCAGCCCGCGCGCCGGCGCACCCTTCGTGGCCGTGAACTGCGGCGCGATTCCCGAGAACCTGCTCGAGTCCGAGCTGTTCGGCCACGTCAAGGGCGCGTTCACGGGCGCGGTGGCCAACCATCCCGGCCTGTTCCAGGCGGCCAACGGCGGCACGCTGTTCCTCGACGAGATCGGCGACATGCCCGTCGCGCTGCAGGTCAAGCTGCTGCGCGTGCTGCAGGAGCGCCTGGTGCGCTCGGTCGGCGCCAGCAACGCGGTGCCCGTCGACGTGCGCATCCTGTCGGCCACGCACCGCGACCTGGACCTGGCGATCATCGACGGCAGCTTCCGCAAGGATCTCTACTATCGGCTCAACGTGGTGTCGCTGTCGTTGCCCACGCTGGCCGAGCGGCGCGAGGACATCCCCCTGCTGGCCGCGCACTTCCTGTCGCGCCTGGCGCTGAAGTACGGGCGCAAGGTCAACGGCTTCGCGCCGGACGCGATGAAGGCGCTCACCACCGCGTCCTGGCCGGGCAACGTGCGCCAGCTGCACAACGTGGTCGAGCAGGTCACCGCGCTCGCCACCACGCCCCTGGTGCCGCTTGCGCTGGTCCAGCGCGCGCTGCGCGTGCCCAGCATGGAGGTGCTGAGCTACACGGAAGCGCGCACGCGCTTCGAGCGCGACTACCTCGTCGGGCTGCTCAAGATCACCGATGGCAACGTCGCCGATGCCGCCCGCCTGGCCGATCGCAACCGCACCGAGTTCTACCGGCTGATGCAGAAGCACGGCCTGACGCCGGGCCTGTTCCGGGCCGACGCCTCCAGCGCGGAGTAGCGGCGGCCACCCGTCGAGCTGCGCGTCTTGTCGCCGATCAGCGACAAGCGAAATTTCTTTGAAATCAACGACTTGTGTCATTGTGCGGTGCAGCGGTCGCTGCCGCCCGACACTTTTCGACGATTTCCGACAGGACGCCGCAAGATTTCCCCACGGCGGGCTCGCAAGTCATTGATCCATATAGATTTTTTCGCCCTGGCACGTGCATTGCGAATGGGACGCAGACCAACTGCTTACCAGCTCGTCAGTACATGCACCATCCAGGACGTCGAAAGCGCCCTTTCCCCTCTGTTGTCCTTCGCTCCACGCTCGCTTGCGCCGCCCTCGCGCTCGCGAGCACCCAGGCCTGGGCGGCGCTCTTTGACGACGTCGGCGCGCGTGCCCGGCAGTTGGCCGAAAAGCCGTTCGTCGCCGCGCCGCGGCCGACGGCGCCCACCGCCGCGTCGGACACGCTGACTTACGACCAGTACCGCGACATCCGATTCCGTCCCGACCACTCGCTGTGGCGCGACCAGAAGCTGCCGTTCGAGGTGCAGTTCTTCCACCCGGGATTCGTCAACACGGAGACGGTGAAGATCCACGAGGTCGCGGCCGGCGGCGCCGAGCACGAGGTGAAGTTCGACACCGCCAACTTCGACTACGGCCACAACAAGCCGCCTTCGAAGGCGCTCGCGTCGGGCTACTCGGGCTTGCGCGTCCACTTCCCGATCAACAACGCGAACCACAAGGACGAGGTCATCGTCTTCCAGGGCGCGAGCTACTTCCGCGCCATCGGCAAGGACCAGCGCTACGGCCTGTCGGCGCGCGGCCTGGCCGTCGACACGGTGGGCGCCGGCGCCGAGGAGTTCCCGCGCTTCACCGAGTTCTGGCTCGAGAAGCCGGCCGCCGACGCGACCTCGCTGACGATCACCGCGCTGCTCGACTCGAAGAGCGTCACCGGCGCCTACCGCTTCGTGGTCACGCCCGGCCAGGACACCGTCGTCGACGTGCAGGCCCGCCTGTATCTTCGCAAGGACGTCGGGACGCTGGGCATCGCCCCGCTGACCAGCATGTTCTTCTCCGGCGAGAACCAGCCGCAGCCGGGCGACTTCCGTCCCGAGGTGCACGACTCCGACGGCCTGATGGTGCAGACGGGCGCGGGCGAATGGCTGTGGCGCCCGCTGAGCAACCCGAAGCACATCCTCGTCACGTCGTTCGCGGCGCCGTCGTCGATCAAGGGCTTCGGCCTGATGCAGCGCGACCGCGCCTACACGAGCTACGAGGACGACGAGGCGCGCTACGAACTGCGTCCGAACGCCTGGATCACGCCCGTGGGCGACTGGGGCCCGGGCCGCGTGGAGCTCGTGCAGCTGAACACCGTCGACGAGACGAACGACAACATCGTCGCGTACTGGGTGCCGGCCCGGCTGCCCGCGCACGGCGCGCCGCTGGATCTCGCCTACCGCATGCGCTGGCAGGGCAACGCCGAGCAGCACCCGCCGGGCGCGTGGGTGACGCAGACGCGCACCGGCCGCAGCTTCGCGACCCTGGCCAAGGGCGAGGAGCAGGTCATCGTCGACTTCACCGGCCCGTCGCTGGCGGCGCTGCCCGCCGACGCGAAGGTCGAGGCGGTCGTCACCGGCGTCGCCAACGTCGACGTCGTGTCGACCAACGTCTATCGCAACGAGGCCAACGGCACCTGGCGCCTGGCGCTCCGATTCAAGCAACGCAAGGCCGACGAACCCGTCGAGCTGCGCGCGTTCCTCCAGCACGGCAAGGACATCCTGAGCGAAACATGGACGCACGTCATACCTCCCCGATGAAGACCGAAGCTGTGAATGGGCACGGCGCGTCCGAGCGGCGCGGTCAAACGCGTCCGATCAAGGCGCAAAGCGCAGCCGGGGTGGATTCCCCGGCGAGCATTTGCAACGCAGAGCGGGCGCGTTTGGACGCGACGAGCGGACGTGCGGGGCCCGTTCACAGCTTCGCTCCCCGCGCCACCTCGATGCCCGCCATCGTGCGCAGCCCCATGCTGCCGCGCGCGTGGAGCGGCTTCTGGAACGGCGTGCTCGGACGCGCCACCTACCAGCCCACGCCCGAGGCGAAGGCGCTCGCCGCCAGGCCGCTGGCCTGGGAACAGGCCGCGCGAACGCGCCGCCGCGTGCTGGTGGCCCTGATCCTGGTGGCCACCGCGTTCGCCGCGATGGTGCTGGCGAGCGGCCAGCGCGAGCTGCAGCATCCGATCCTGCAGGGTGCGCAGATCGGCCTGTTCGCGCTGCTGTTCGCCTGGGTGGCGGCCGGCTGCTTCACGGCGCTGATGGGCTTCTGGGTGCTGGTCAAGGGCGACAGGCACACGATCTCCGCGGCCGACGCCGGTGACGCACCGTTGCCCGCCGACGGGCGCACCGCGCTGATCATGCCGATCTGCCATGAGGACGTCGCCACGGTGTTCGCCGGCCTGCGCGCCACGGCCGCGTCGCTGGAACGCAGCGGCGCGCTGCACGCCTTCGACCTGTTCGTGCTGTCCGACAGCAAGGACGAGACGGTCATCGCCGAGGAGCGCGCCGCCTACGCCGACCTGCGCGACGCGCTGGCCGGCCGCGGCAACGTCTACTACCGCGTGCGCCGCGTGCGCACCAAGAAGAAGGCCGGCAACGTCGCCGACTTCTGCCGCCGCTGGGGCGCCGGCTACAAGTACATGGTGGTGATGGACGCCGACAGCGTGATGAGCGGGGACTGCCTGCAGACGCTCGTGCGCCTGATGGAGAAGCATCCCACCGCCGGCATCCTGCAGACCGCGCCGCAGGCCGTGGGCCACGCCACGCTGCACGCCCGCGCGCAGCAGTTCGCCGCCCGCGTGACGGGCGCGCTGTTCACCACCGGCATGCAGTTCTGGCAGCTGGGCGAGGCGCACTACTTCGGCCACAACGCGATCATCCGCGTCAAGCCGTTCATGGATCACTGCGGCCTCGCGCCGCTGGCGGGCACGGGCGCCTTCTCGGGCCACATCCTGTCGCACGACTTCGTCGAGGCCGCGCTGATGCGCCGCGCCGGCTACCACGTGTGGCTGGTGGGCGACCTGGTCGGCAGCTACGAGCAGCAGCCGCCGCACCTGCTGGCGGAGCTGCAGCGCGACCGCCGCTGGTGCCAGGGCAACCTGCAGAACGCCCGCCTGATCGCCGAGCCGGGCCTGCACGCGGTGCACCGCGGCATGCTGGCCACCGGCGCGATGGCCTACGTCTCGGCGCCGCTGTGGCTGCTGTAC
>JBJMWE010000095.1:0-18722 GCA_045810285.1 Vitreoscilla sp.
GCGTGCGCGTGCGCGCCAGCGCGCCGCCGCCCGCTGCGCCGCCCGCGCCCGTGACGCCTGCGCCTGCGCTCGCCGCGCCCGCGCCGGCTCCGGCTGGCGTCGCGAAGCCCAAGGCCAAGCTCAGCTACAAGGAACAGCGCGAGCTCGACGAGCTGCCCGGCCGCATCGAGGCGCTCGAGGCCGAGCACAAGGCGCTGGAGGCGGCGCTCGCCAGCAACGAGCTCTACGCCCAGGGGCGCGACAAGATCGCCGCCGCCCAGGCGCGCTTCACTGAAGTCGACGCGCAGCTGCTGGCGGCCATGGAGCGCTGGGAAGAGCTGGGCAACCGATAGGACGCTGCGCGTGCCGCCCCTCGCCGCCGTGGCCCGGCGCACCGCGATCGCCGCGGGCGTCGCGCTGTGCGCGGCGGCAGGGTGGTGGTGGCTGCGGGCGCCGGCGATCGAGCGGATCGCGGTCGCGGTCCCGCCCGACATCGACATCGACCCGCCCGCGGTGCGCGCGCGCCGCGTGGCGGCCATCGCGCTCGCCACGATGCCCGACGATCCCTGGACGCTGGCCGAAGCGCTGGCCGCCTCCGCGCCCGGCCCGCCCGCCGAACCGGCGCGCGAGAGGCAGGACTGCGGCATCGCCGACGGCCCGCAGTTCGCCGAGGACGCCTCCGCCGACGAAGGCGCCGTGCAGACCCGCGCACCCTCCGGCGGCTGGCTGGCCGCGCAGGCCCGCGTCGACGCCGCGTTGCGTGCCAGCGCGGACCCGCTGGATCGCGTGACCGCCGACTTCATCAACGCCGGCGACGTGCGCACGCCCGACGGCGTCGTGGATGCGGTGGCGGAGCAGGCCGCGGCCTCGAACGACCCGCGCGTGTTCGCGCTGGGCCACGAGGTGTGCCAGAAGGCGCGGGTGCGCTCGCCGGCCTGCGCGGCACTGACGGCCGAGCGCTGGGCGCAGGTCGATTCCGGCAACGGCCTGCCGTGGGTCGAGCTGCTGGGCGCGGCGCGCGCCCGCGGCGACGACGCCGCCGCGCGCGACGCGATCGCGCACCTGGCCGCCGCCACGAGCTTCGAGACGCGCCTGTACGCGCCGGCCGGCGCCGTCGTGGATCACCTGCCGGTCGACGGCCGCGACCTGGCGGCCGCCGGCGATCTCGTCACGCGCGCGATCGGCCAGGCGGCGGCGCTCCCGATGCCGGCATTCCAGCCGCTGATCGAGGCCTGCCGCGACCAGGCCGGCGGCGACCCGCAGCGCGCAGGCCAATGCCGCGCCATCAGCGACGCCTTGTTCGCGCATTCCGACGCGATGATCCCGTTCGCGTTCAGCGGCACGCTGCTGCAGCAGATGACCGGCGACAGCGCGCGCCGCGACCTGATCAAGGCCGAGAGCACGCTGGCGGCGGCGCACTGGTCGCCCGCGACCGGCCTCGCGCCTTGCCGGGACCTGCGCGAGCACCTGCGCCTGCTCGATCGGAAGGCGCGCATCGGCGAGGTCGAGGCGATGCGCGAAGAGGCGCGCAGGTTCGTGCCGCCCTGAGCCTCCCGGGCGTCCAAACGTCGGTTTATCGCGATGAAGGCGCGTGTCGCTCGCAGCGATCCGTGGCCAGAATGGGCGCGTCGTTCGCATCGATCCGCTGCCGTGTCCCGTCGAAGAATCGCCGTGTTGCTGTCGGTCTCGCTTGCCTGCATGGCGTTGGGCGGCTGGGTGCTCGTCGCGCCGGCGTTGCCGGTGAAAGGTGCGGTCGTCGCCGACCCGCCGCTGGCCAACCTGGAGCTGCCTGGCGCCTCGTCCGCGCTGCCGGCCGCTCCCGCCAGCGCGGCCGCGACGATCGTCGCTGCGGCCTCTCCTGCGGCATCATCGGCCTCCGGCGAAGCCGCCGATGCCGCTGGCCCACAAGTTCGCGATCCCCGCTGTGGCGACGATCAGGCGCCGGTCTACGAGATGCCGCGCCCCGGCCTCGATGGCCTCGTTCATGTCGAGGCGGTCAAGCCCGACCCGGATGGCGTCGAGCGTCATCCGCCCTGGGAGGTCAAGCCAGGTGGCCCGGGCTATTCCGGCGCCATGACCCGGCTCGATGCCGCGTTGCGCGCGAGCACCGATCCGTTCGACCGCGCCATGGCGGACTGGCTCGACCTGCCTCTCATCACGCCGCCCACGATGCGCCAGGACGCCCTGGTTCACGACGCCCTCGCCGTGTCCGATGCGCGCGTCTACGGTTTGGCATATGCGAGTTGCAACCAGTTCCTGCCGTTTGTCCTGCCCGGGCAAGCGCCCGCGCCTCCGCAGGCGCCGGCCTGCGCGCAGCTGTCGGCCGAGGCGTGGGCCCGGCTCGACCCCGGCAACGCCGAGCCGTGGCTCTACGCACTCGATCGCGCCGACGCGAGCGGCGACGCCGCGGCCCAACGTGCGGCGCTCGCGCATCTTGCAGAGTCGACGCGCCTGGACATCCATTTCCATGCCGGTGCTGCGGCGGTCGCGCGCCAGCCCATGCGCGACGCGGATCTCGCCGCGCAGTCAATGTCCGCCGAGAAGGCCCTGGGGCTTGGCCTTGTCCCTTTTCATGCGCTGACCAATCGTTGTCGCGACTTCGGTGGCGGCGACCAGGCGATGGCGGCCACCTGCGACCGCATCGCCGCGGTCTTCCACGAGCACTCGGATTCCTACACGGGTCGCGCCATCGGCGGCTCCCTGCACAAGCTGGCGACCGGTGACGCCACCTGGCTGGATCGCGCCCACCAGGAGCAGCACGAGCGTGCCGGCTTCGCCGTCCCCCAACCCGATGGCCGCCCCTGCGGCGCTCAGCGCGCGCTGCTCGCACTCTTCATCCGCATGAACGACATGGGCGAAATGTCGCCTGCATCCAGGCCGTCGCAGGCGGCGAGTCGTTGAGCGTGGAGGTGCAGCGTAAGGTTTCCCTCGAATCGCACGACTACCGGTCACTGGCTCGCACAACCCGCGCTTTCGATGCGCGAACCGCGCAGCTGGAGGCCGTCGTGGCCATGTCCCAACCCATTCGAAGGAAACCATCATGAAGACGTCCCTGCGCAATGTCGCCCTCGCTTCCACCCTGCTCGTGACGGCGGCGTTCCCGCTGCTGTCGCACGCCCAGGACGTGCGCCGCGAGGATCGCGTCACGCATTACCTCGAGTCCGAGATCATCGACAGCAACCATGACCACCTGGTCAGCAAGAAGGAGTTCATGGACGCGATGTCCAAGAGCTGGGACATGCACATGGGTGATGCCCAGAAGATGGCCCCCGACGCGAAGGCGCCCAAGGACAAGATGACGCTGCAGCAGTACCTCGAGTTCTCGAAGATGTTCGGCCTGAACATCGGCGGCTGAACGATCCGCCGCGCGCGCTTCACGGCGGCGCGCGCTTGGCGGAACGCCTGGCTGCGGCATGGGGCCGGCCTGGTCGCCGCATCGGGTCGTCGCGCTGCGCCGGATGCCCCTGCCGCGATCGGGCCTCATACTGGGTCGCTGCGGACCGTGCCGGTCTGCTCCTGTCCAGTGCCCGCGCGAGCGGGGAGGCCTGCCATGCGCATGAACAAGTTCGTCCGCCCTGTGCTCGCGGGTGCCGCGCTGGCCGTTGCGCTGTGGCTCGTGTTCCACGATCGCAGCGTCGCGGCCGTGCATGTCGTCGCCGGCAGCGTGCGTTCCGCGACGCCGGTGGCGTCCGCCGGACTCAGCCTGCGCGCGCCTTCTCGAAGGCTTGCCAGAACCGCGGATCCTGCGTCGTCGCGAAGTTGATGCGCATCAGTGTCGATGGCTGGCGCCCGGGATGGAACACGGTGCCGGGGGCGAGCAGCCAGCCGGCGTCGAGCATGTCGGTGGCCAGGCGCTCGGTGTCCATGCCGGTGTCGACCCAGCCGAACAGGCCCGCGGGCGGCGTCACGAAGCGGCAGCCGGCGGCCAGGGCCAGCTTGACCGAGCGCGTGCGCGCCGCGCCCAGCCGTGCGATCACGCGCTCGGCGTGGCGTCGCAGCCAGCCCTGCTCCAGGCAGACGGCCACCGCCTGCTCGAGCAGCGCGGGCGTGGTGAGCGTGCCCAGCAGCTTGACGTCGACGACGCGTTCGACGAGGTCCGGGGGCGCCGCCATGAAGCCCACGCGCCAGCCCGGCGCGAGGATCTTGGCGAAGCCCGAGACGTAGATCGTGCGGCGCAGGCCGTCGAGCGCGGACAGGCGCGGCGCATGCGCGGGTGCGAGGTGCGCATAGGTGTCGTCCTCGAGGATGCGGAAGTCGTGTTGCTCCGCCAGCCGCAAGACCTGGTGCGCGGCCGCCAGGCCCAGCGAGACGCCGGTCGGGTTGTGCAGCACCGAGCACGTGACGTACAGCCGCGGCTGGTGCGCCTGGGCGAGCGCAGCCATCGCGGCCAGGTCGGGGCCGTCGACGCCGCGCGGTACCGGCAGCAGCCGCATGCCCAGCTGCGTCAGCCGCGCGAATTCCACCGACCAGCCGGGCTCGTCGACCAGCACGGCGTCGCCCGGCGCAAGCAGCGCGCGCGTGCAGATGTCCAGCGCGTGCGTGGCGCCGTTGGCGGTGACGATCTGCGCCGGGTTCGCCGGCACGCCGAAATCGGCCAGGCGCTGGGCGAGGGCATGGCGCAGGCGCGTATCGCCGGCGGGCTCGCCGTAGTGCAGGTAGCTCGAGGGCTGATGGCTGGTGCTGGCCGACTTCGCGGGCGCCATCACGCGGCGCAGCGCCGTCTGCAGCATCGCCGCGTCCAGCCATTCGGCCGGCAGCGTGCCCAGGCCGGGCGCGGGATGCTGGGCGTCGGCGGCGAACATGCCGCGGATCAGCGCGGTGGCGTCCACCGGCGGCGGGCGCAGCGGCGTGGCCAGGCGCGGCGTCGTCTCGGTGGTGATCTCCAGCCGCGGGGCGGTGGGCGGCGCGCCGTGCGAGGCGATGTCGACGCCGCGCACGAAGAAGCCGCGCTGGCGCTTGGCCTCGACCAGGCCCTGCGCCAGCAGCTGGTCGTAGGCCGCGACGACCGTCGACGGGCTCACGCGATGCCGGCGCGCGCTCTCGCGCACGGACGGCAGGCGTGCGCCGGGCAGCAGCAGGCGCTGGCGGATGCGTGTGGCGTAGTGGCCGGCGAGCTGCTCCGCGAGCGTCTGCGACGCGCTGCGGGCCAGCAGGGCGGCACCCACGGCGACGGCGGCCGGCGCGGCCGGAATCGCGGCGGGCCGGCGCGCGCGCGGCGGCGCGGGCGTGGAAGCGGGGGTGGCGTCATCGGACATGGCGGACTCCTGGCCAGGCGGCGAGTTGCAGAAACGGACCGAGGCCCCGCCAGCGGGCGCGACGAGATGCACATGCCTCGGGTCGACAGGGGCGCGGACGCCCGGGCGGTCGATCGTGCCGACCCGATGCGTCGTCGCGGGATCTGTATTGCCGCGGACAACGATACAGATCACCGAACTGCACCCGGCGACTGTACTGCTGGTGTACTGATTATCGGCCTAGACTGGACGTCCTGCGCGCCTGGTTCGCGGCTTCCTCCCGAAGCCCCGGCGCGCTTCGTGAGCCGATGCGCCTCGAGCCCCTGCCCGCCCTGCCGACGTCCGCCCCCGGTTCCGCCGCGGCGCACGCCTTGGGCGCCGAGCACGCGCGACGCACCCGCGCCGGTCTGTGGCTGGGCGCGCTCGGCATGCTGATCTTCGCCGGCACGATCCCGATGACACGCCTGGCCTGCGGCAGCGCGCAGGCGCCGCAACTGTCCCCTTTCTTCGTGGCTTTCGGGCGCGCCGGCGTCGCCGGGCTGCTGTCGGTCGCCTGGCTGCTGGCCACGCGCGCGCCGTGGCCCCACCGCAGGCACTGGCCGCTCCTGGCGCTGACCGTGCTGGGCAACGTGGTCGGCTGGCCGCTGCTGCTGGGCCTGGCGGTGCGCCAGGTGGACGCGATGCATGCGTCGGTCATCACCGGCCTGATGCCGCTGGCCACCGCGGCCTGCGGCGCGCTGCTGCTGCGCCAGCGCCCGTCGGCCGGCTTCTGGGGCTTCGCGCTGCTGGGTGCGGCGCTGGTCGTCGCGTTCGCGGCGTGGAGCGGCGCCGGCCGTCCGCAGCTGGGCGACCTGCTGCTGCTCGGCGCGGTCATCGCCTCGTCCATCGGCTACATCACCGGCGTGCGCGTCTCGACCGGGCCGGACGCCCTCACGCCGGAGCAGACCATCTCCTGGGTGCTGGTGCTGGCGCTGCCGGCCACGCTGCCCGTGCTGCTGACGCAGTGGCCGGCCGCGCCCGTCCAAGCGGCGTCGTGGGGCGCCTTCGCCTACGTGGCGCTGTTCTCGATGTGGATGGGCTTCTTCGCCTGGTATCGCGGGCTGGCCTGGGGCGGCACGCTGCGCGTCAGCCAGGTGCAGCTGCTGCAACCCTTCGTCTCGATCCTGCTCAGCGTGCCGCTGCTGGGCGAGCCATTGCGCCCGGCCACGCTGGGCTTCTCCATCGCCGTGATGGCGTGCGTCTACCTGGGCCGGCGCATGTCGGCGGGCGCGCCGCGATCGTCCTGATTCCCGTTGCGCGGGCCGCCGCGCGTCTTTCCACGAAGGCTCTCCCATGACCGGTTCCACTCCCTCCCCCGACACCGCCAACTCGCCGTGGCGCCTCGCCCGGCGCTGCGAACGCATGAACCCGTCGGTCATCCGCGAGATCCTCAAGCTGACCGAGCTGCCCGGCGTGCGCTCGCTCGCGGGCGGCCTGCCCTCGGCCGACACCTTCCCCGTCGAGGCGATGCGCGAGGCGGCGCTGAAGGTCCTGACCGACACCCCGCGCGAGGCGCTGCAATACGCCGCCAGCGAGGGCTTCGCGCCGCTGCGCGAGTGGGTCTCGGCCATGCTCGCCGCCAAGGGCATCGACGCGCCGGCCAACCGCGTGCTGATCACCAACGGCTCGCAGCAGGGCCTGGACCTGGTCGGCAAGGTGCTGCTGGACGCCGGCAACACCGTGGCCGTCGAGACGCCCACCTACCTCGGCGCGCTGCAGGCCTTCAACCCGAACGAGCCGCTGTTCGCGTCCGTCGGCAGCGACGCCGACGGCCCGCTGCCCGGGGACATCGCCGCGCTGCCCCGGGACACGCGCTTCATGTACGTGCTGCCCAACTTCCAGAACCCGACGGGCCGCGTGGTGCCGAACGACCGCCGCGACGCCATCGTGGCCGCCGCGCAGCACGCCAACCTGCCGCTGGTGGAAGACAACCCGTACGGCGAGCTCTGGTACGACGAGGAGCCGCCCAGGCCCATCGCCTCGCGCTGGAAGGAAGGCGTGCTGTACCTCGGGTCGTTCTCCAAGGTGCTCGCGCCCGGCCTGCGCCTGGGCTTCATGGTGTGCCCGCCGGCGCTGTACCCGAAGCTGCTGCAGTCCAAGCAGGCGGCCGACCTGCACACCGGCTCGTTCAGCCAGCGCGTGGTGCACGAGGTCATCAAGAACGGCTTCCTCGACCAGCACATCCCGACGATCCGCGACCGCTACCGCACGCAGCGCGATGCGATGGACGCCGCGCTGACGGCCTCGATGCCTGCCGGCTGCGAATGGCGCAAGCCCAGCGGCGGCATGTTCTTCTGGCTGCGGCTGCCGGCCGGCTGCGACGCGATGGCGCTGCTGCCCAAGGCCGTGGAGGCCGGCGTCGCCTACGTGCCGGGCGCCGCGTTCTTCGCCAACGATCCCGACGTGCGCACGATGCGGCTGTCCTTCGTCACGCTGGCGCCCGCCGACATCGCCGACGCGGTGCAGAAGCTGGGCAACGTCATCAAGGCGCACCTGGCCGCGCAGCCGGCGGCCTGAGCGCAGGGACACATCGCATGAGCCACGACCACGACGACGCGCCGCGCCAGCGCGGTTTCAGCCAGGTCGACGTCTTCACGGCCACGCCGCTGCTGGGCAACCCGCTGGCCGTCGTGCATGACGGCGCGGGCCTGTCCGACGAGCAGATGGCCGCGTTCGCGCGCTGGACCAACCTGTCGGAGACGACGTTCCTGCTGCCGCCCGCGAACCCCGAGGCCGACTACCGCGTGCGCATCTTCACGCCCGGCGGCGAGCTGCCCTTCGCGGGCCATCCGACGCTGGGCTCGTGCCACGTGTGGCTGCAGGCCGGCGGCAAGCCCCGGCGCGACGACCTGGTGGTGCAGGAGTGCAGCATCGGCCTGGTGCCGATCCGGCGCGGCGCGCGGCTCGCGTTCGCGGCGCCGCCCACCACCGTTGAGCGTGCCGACGCGGAGCTGCTGCATCGTGTCTATGCGGCACTCGGCCTGGAGCCGGCGCGCGTGCAGGAGGCGGCGTGGCTGTCCAACGGCTTTCCGCAACTGGTGCTGCGCGTGGACACCGCGGCGACCGTGCTTTCGCTCAAGCCGGATCATTCGGCGCTGAAGGGGCTGGGCAAGGTCGGCGTCGTGGGGCCCCATCCGGCCGGCGGCGAGCTGGACTTCGAGGTGCGCTTCTTCGCCGCCGCCATCGGCATCAACGAGGATCCGGTCACCGGCAGCCTCAATGCCAACGTCGCACGCTGGCTGATCGACAGCGGCCGCGCGCCGGCGCGCTACGTCGCCGCGCAGGGCACGGCGATGGGCCGTGCCGGCCGCATCCACGTGCAGCGCGACGACGCCGGCACCTGGATCGGCGGCGACGTGGCGGGCTGCATCGCCGGCAGCGTGACGATCTGACCCACCCTGCAAGGAGGCCCGGCATGACCGAAGAACTGTTCCGCGAGGATGCGACGCTCGTCGAGTGCGACGCCGTCGTCACCGCCGTCGACGAGCGCGGCGTGCAGCTGGCGCGCACCGTGTTCTACCCGCACGGCGGCGGCCAGGCCGGCGACCGCGGCGCGCTGGTGCTGGCCGACGGCCGCGCCATCGCCATCGCCGACACGCGCAAGGGCGAGACGCCCGGCGAGATCGTGCACGTGCTGGCCAGCGCGGACGACCGCGCCGCGTTCGCGGTCGGCGCCGCGGTGCGTGCGCGCATCGACGTCGCGCGGCGCCGGGCGCACATGCGCTTCCACACCGCCACGCACCTGCTGTGCGCGCTGGTCCCGCACCCGGTGGACGGCTGCTCGATCACCGCGGAGTACGCGCGGCTGGACTTCCACATGACCGATCCGCTGGACAAGGCGCTGCTCGAGGCCGGCCTCGATCGCCTCGTCGCGGAGTCGCATCCGGTGTCGCACCGCTGGATCACCGACGCCGAGCTCGACGCCAACCCCGGCCTCGTGCGCAGCATGAGCGTGCAGCCGCCGCGCGGCACCGGCCGCGTGCGCCTGCTCGCGATCGACGGCGTCGACCTGCAGCCTTGCGGCGGCACGCATGTGGCCAACACGTCGGAGATCGGCGCGCTGGTGGTGCGCAAGATCGAGAAGAAGTCGGCCTCGACGCGGCGCGTCGTGCTGGCGTTCAGGGACGCGCCGGCGGCCTGAACGACGGAGGGAAGCCGCGCGCGCTCCTGCCCCGGGCGGGAGGTGCCGGAGGCGTTCTTCGCGCGACGAGACATTTTTTCGCACCTATGCATAGCCAGTTATATAAATGCTTATATGATGGCGCCATGCAGAACATTCCCCCCGGCCTGGGCACGCAGCTCCGGCACCTGGTCGAACTCCTGGACGACGGCGTCAGCCAGGCCAACGACTACGCCGGCCTCGACTACCGGCCCCGCTACACGCCCGTCATGAAGGCGCTGGCCGGCGGCGGCGCGCTGACGATCGGCCAGCTCGCCGACGCGGCTCGCATCTCGCAGCCCGCCGCCACGCAGACCGTCGCCATGATGGCCAAGGAGGGCCTCGTCGAGGTCGCGGCCGGCGAGGCCGATGCCCGGCAGCGCGTCGTGGCGCTGTCCGCGCCGGGCCGCGCGCTGCTGCCGCGCCTGCAGCATGCCTGGCAGGCGACCGACCGCGCTGCCGCGGGCCTGGACGCCGAGACCGGCCTGCTGGCCGCCGTCGCCGCCACGCTCGCCGCGCTCGATCGCCAGCCCTTCGCGCAGCGGATCGCCGCCGCGCGCCAGCAGGACACCCCACCGACGACACCCAAGAGGAAGATCCGATGAAGACGCTCCGCCGCGCGGCCATCGCCGCGCTGTTCGCCACCCGGCTCGCGCATGCCCAGCCGCCCACGCCGCCCGATACGCCCATCGACGCCGCCACCCGCGACGCCGTCGTCGAACGGCTGGCGCACGAGCTCGATACCCGCTATGTCGACACCTCGGGCGGCGCCGCGCTCGCCCGCACGCTGCGCGACCGCGTGCGGGCGCACGCGTACGACGCGATCGGCAGTTCCGCGGCGCTCGAGCAGCGCCTGAACGCCGACCTCGCGGCGGACAGCCACGACAAGCACCTGCACGTCGAATACAGCCCGGACGTGTTCCCGATCGCCCCGGCCGACGCCCGGCCGGATCCCGCGCAGGCCGCGTTCGAGCTCGCCCAGATGAAGCGCGTCAACTACGGCTTCGACAGCGTGCAACGGCTGCCGTTCAACATCGGCTACTTCAAGATCGACCTGCTGATGCCCCCCGCCGAGACGGCAGCGCGCTTCGCCGCGGCGATGACGCTGCTGCAGGACACCCGCGCGCTGGTGATCGATCTGCGCGAGAACCACGGCGGCGAGCCGGCCACGGTGGCGCTCCTGTGCAGCTACCTGTTCGACCAGCGCACCCACCTCAACGACATCTGGCATCGCCAGGACAACCGCACCGACGAGGCCTGGACGTCGGGCGAGCTCGCGGGCCCGCGCTACGGCGCGCAGCGCGAGCTCATCGTCCTCACCAGCCACGAGACGTTCTCGGCCGGCGAGGACCTCGCCTACGCGCTGAAGAACCTGCACCGCGCCACGCTCGTCGGCGAGACCACCGGCGGCGGCGCGCACCCCGGCGACATGCATCGCCTCGGCGACCACTTCGCGGCCTTCATCCCCGACTCGCGCTCCATCAGCCCGATCACGCATGGCGACTGGGAAGGCAGCGGCGTCGCGCCCGACGTGGCGGTGCCGGCGGACCAGGCGCTGGCCGCGGCGCGCAAGCGCCTGATGCAGTCGTTTGCCGCCACGGAAAAGAACCCGCGCGCGAAGGCGCACCTGCTCGACGAGATCGGCCGGCTCTGATTCAGGGGCAAGGACCGCCGTTGCCGGCCACCCAGATCTCGTACCACGCCTGCGCGTCGATCTCGACGTCGAGCGCGGCCACCGCCTCGCGCATGGCGTCGAGCCGGCGCGAGCCAGTCAACGGGATCAGGCGCGCGGGGTGGCGCAGCAGCCAGGCGTAGACCAGCGTCGTGACGCTGGTGCCGCGCTCGCCGGCCAGGCGCTCAAGCACGGCACGCACGCGGCGCGCGGCGTCGTCCTGGCCCGTGAAGAGGCGGCCGCCGGCCAGCGCGGACCAGATCATCGGGGCCACGCGCAGATGCTGCGCCTGGTCCAGCGTGCCGTCGTGGAACGGCGCGATGTGCAGCGGCGATGCCTCGATCTGGTTCGTGACCAGCCCGATGCGATCGTTCAGCAGCGCGAACTGCGTCGGCGTGAAGTTGGAGACGCCGAAGTGCCGCACTTTGCCGGCGGCGCGCAGGCGCGTGAAGCACTCGGCCAGCGCGTCGGCGTCCATCAGCGCGTCGGGGCGGTGGATCAGGAGCACGTCGATGGAATCGGTGCGCAGCGCGGCCAGCGAGTCGTCGACCGAGCGCTCCACGTGCGCGACGGAGGTGTCGTAGTGCCCCAGGCGATGCGCGGGGCGTGCCGGCGACACCATGCGGATGCCGCACTTGGTGACGATCTGCAGGCGCTCGCGCAGGCGCGGCGCGGCGGCCAGCGCCTCGCCGAACAGCGCCTCGACGCCGTAGCCGCCGTAGATGTCGGCGTGGTCGAACGTGGTGATGCCCAGCTCGAGGCAGCCCTCGATCCAGCGCACGCGCTCGTCGACGCTGAACTGCCACGCATCCATGCGCCAGGCGCCGGCGACGATGCGCGAAAGGGTGGGGCCGCCGGCGGCGGTGACGATCGTGGGGGCGTGGAGCATGGGTCGGGAGTCGAAGTGGACGGCGCGCGGCCGTGCCGGATTCTGGCCGATGCGCCCCCGGGCTCGTCGCAGGGTGCGTCAGCCGCTGGCGCACTCCTCCGCGTCAGGGCCGTGACAGGGTGGCATGGTCCAAATGCGCCCGGAGGAGACGGGCGGCGGCCCGCAACGGTGCGCGGTGCACCGGGGTGGCGTTGGCGGCTCCAATCGGGTTAGAATCGACAGGCTTAGTTCAACTAAAGCAGGTTTTTTCCCGGGAAACCGGGGGCAACTTGCCAGACATCGCTGGGCGCCACGACGGGGAAGCACGTTCAGGCAGTTTCGAAGAACGAGCGACCAGTCCGACACCCATGAGTCTCCCGAGTTCCGCTCCGCAGCAAAAAAATCCCGACGCGCAAACCGGCACCGATGCCGGGCGGCCCGTCGGCAACGCCGCGAACTGGGACGAGGAAGATCCGCTGCCGCGCCGCTTGACGGCAACGGAAGCCGAGGCACTGCGCGGTCAACGCAGTGCGCCGTCTCCGTGGCGGGTGGTGCTGGTGCAGGCCGAAGCCGGCGCGGTCATCTCGCTGCTGGTCGGCCTGATGTTCGGGTTGCCCGCGTTGTGGTCGGCGTTGTATGGCGCCGCCACCGCGATCGTTCCGGGCGCGCTGATGGCGCGCGGCGCGACGCGGATGGCGGACAGCAAGTCGCCGATCGCCACCGCGCTGGGCCTGCTGGGTTGGGAGTCGGCAAAGATCATTTGCTCGGTGGCGATGCTCGTCAGCGCCGTTCGAGTGCTGCACCCGGTGGTGTGGCCGGCACTGCTGGTCGCGCTGGCCGGGTGCCTGACTGTGTATTGGGTGGCGCTCGCGTGGCGCTCGCGTTGAAGTTCTGATCTGAAAGCTACGGACACATGGCCGCAGAAGAGCAAGCACCGACCTCCGGTGAGTACATCCACCACCACCTGACCCACCTGTCGAACGTCGACACCGCCGCGACCGTCGATTTCCACGTGGTCCACTGGGACTCCGTGTTCTTCTCGTCGCTGCTGGGCTTCGTGTTCCTGCTGCTGGGCCTGCTGGCCGCGCGCCGGGTCACGTCCGGTGTTCCGGGTCGCTTCCAGGCGGCCTTCGAATTCCTGATCGAGATGGTCGACGAGCAGGCGCGCGCGATCGTGCACAACGCCACCAGCCGCAAGATGGTCGCCCCGCTGGCGCTGACGGTGTTCATCTGGATCTTCCTGCTGAACGCGATGGACCTGCTGCCGGTCGACCTGCTGCCGCTGATCTTCCAGCACGCGTCCGGCAATCCCGAGGCGCACCTGCGCGTGGTGCCCACGGCCGACATCTCCGTCACGATGGGCATGTCCGTCGCGGTGCTGCTGATCTGCCTGTACTACAACGTCAAGATCAAGGGCCTGGGCGGCTGGTCGCACGAGCTGGTCGTGGCGCCGTTCGGCACCAGCAAGAACCCGATCGCCGCGGTGCTGCTGGGCGTCGTCAATTTCGCGATGCAGATGATCGAGTTCGTCGCCAAGACCGTGTCGCATGGCATGCGGCTGTACGGCAACATGTACGCCGGCGAGCTGATCTTCCTGCTGATCGCCCTGCTCGGCGGCGCGTTCACCTTCACCGCGGGCGGTTTCGGCCTGGCCCTGCTCCATATCGTCTCCGGCAGCGTGTGGGCCATCTTCCACATCCTGATCATCACGCTGCAGGCCTTCGTGTTCATGATGCTGACCCTGGTCTACATCGGACAAGCCCACGACGCGCACTGATTCCCGCGCGTCGCGGGGAAACCGGCGACGCGGCTTGCGCCGTTCGAACAATTACTTCTTCTCTCTCAATTTCTTAACTGGAGTCAACATGGAACTCATCAGCTACGTCGCCCTGGCCGCCGGCATCATCATTGGTCTGGGCGCCTGCGGCGCTTGCATCGGCATCGGCATCATGGGCAGCAAGTACCTCGAGTCCGCCGCTCGCCAGCCGGAACTGATGGGCGAACTGCAGACGAAGATGTTCCTGCTGGTCGGCCTGATCGACGCCTCGTTCATCATCGGCCTGGGCATCGCGCTGTGGTTCACCACGACGAACCCGTTCCTGGCTCAGCTGCAGCTGATCGCGAAGTAATTCGCCAGGCACCAAGCCGCCGGCGCGTCCCCTTCCGTCCGACGGGAGCGGCGCGCCGATCCCCGCTAACGGCTTTCGAGGCAACAACGTGAGCATTACCGCAACCCTGATCATCCAGATCATCGTGCTCCTGATCCTGGTCGGGGTCACGATGAAGTACATCTGGCCGCCCATCACGGCCGCCCTCGACGAGCGTGCGCAGAAGGTCGCCGAAGGCCTGTCGGCCGCCGACAAGGCGCGCAGCGAACTCGCCAGCGCCAACAAGCGCATCGAGGACGAGCTGGCGAAGGCCCGCAACGACGTCGCGACCCGCCTGGCCAACGCCGAACGCATGGCCCTGCAGATCGTCGAGGACGCCAAGGCGAAGGCCACGGACGAAGGCGCCAAGATCGTCGCCCAGGCCCAGGCCGAAGCGCAGCAGGAAGCCACCAAGGCACGCGAGGCGCTGCGCGACCAGGTCGCCGCGCTCGCCGTCAAGGGCGCCGAGCAGATCCTGCGCCGCGAAGTGAGCCCGGCCGTCCACGCCGAGCTGCTGAACCGCCTGCAGACCGAGCTGTAAGCCATGGCCGAGCCCTCCACCATCGCGCGGCCGTACGCCGCGGCGCTGTTCCAGGCCAGCACGGCCGCGGACGGCGCGCAGCTCGTGGCGCAGCTGGACACGCTGGCCGGCATTGCCCGCGACCCCGGCCTGCGCCAGTTCGCCGCGGACCCCAGGGTCAGCGACGAACAGGTGTTCGGCGTCGTCACCGGCATCGCCGGCACCGACCTGAACCCCAAGCTGCGCAACCTGCTGAGCACCGTCATCGACAACGGCCGCCTGTCGGTCCTGCCCGAGATCGCCTCGCAGTTCCGCATGCTGGTCAACGACCGTGGCGGCATCGCGGACGCGCAGGTGGTCAGCGCCTTCCCGCTCGACGCCAACCAGCAGGCCGGCCTGGCCAAGGTGCTGGAGAAGCGCTTCGGCCGCCAGCTCAAGGTCGCGGTCACGGTCGACCCGACGCTGATCGGCGGCGTGCGCGTGACGGTCGGCGACGAGGTGCTGGACACCTCCGTCGTCGCCCGCCTCGAGCAGATGCGCGCCGCGCTGACGCACTGAACGCCGGCCCGCAGCCAACAGAATCGCCCTTCAACCCAGGCGGCCATGCGGCCTCACCTTTGGGAGTTAAGTCATGCAATTGAATCCCGCTGAAATTTCCGAACTGATCAAGAGCCGCATCGAAGGCCTGGGGGCGTCGACCGACATCCGCAACCAGGGCACGGTCGTCTCCGTCACCGACGGCATCGTGCGCGTGCACGGCCTGTCCGACGCCATGCAGGGCGAAATGCTCGAGTTCCCGGCCACCAAGGAAGGCCAGCCCACGTACGGCCTCGCGCTGAACCTGGAGCGCGACTCCGTCGGCGCCGTGATCCTGGGCGAGTACGAGCACATCTCCGAAGGCGACGTGGTCAAGACCACGGGCCGCATCCTCGAAGTGCCGGTCGGCCCCGAGCTGATCGGCCGCGTCGTCAACGCGCTCGGCCAGCCCATCGACGGCAAGGGCCCGATCAACGCCAAGCTGACCGACGTCATCGAGAAGGTCGCCCCGGGCGTGATCGCGCGCCAGTCGGTCGACCAGCCGGTGCAGACGGGCCTGAAGTCCATCGACTCGATGGTGCCCGTCGGCCGTGGCCAGCGCGAGCTGATCATCGGCGACCGCCAGACCGGCAAGACCGCCGTGGCGATCGACGCGATCATCAACCAGAAGGGTCAGAACATGACCTGCGTGTACGTCGCCATCGGCCAGAAGGCCTCGACGGTGAAGAACGTCGTGCGCGCCCTGGAAGCCAACGGCGCCCTCGAGTACACGATCGTCGTCGCCGCCACCGCCTCGGAATCGGCCGCCATGCAGTACGTCTCGGCGTACTCCGGCTGCACGATGGGCGAGTACTTCCGCGACCGTGGCCAGGACGCGCTGATCGTCTATGACGACCTGTCCAAGCAGGCCGTCGCCTACCGCCAGGTCTCGCTGCTGCTGCGCCGCCCGCCGGGCCGCGAAGCCTTCCCCGGCGACGTGTTCTATCTCCACAGCCGACTGCTCGAGCGCGCCGCGCGCGTGAACGCCGACTACGTCGAAGCGTTCACCAAGGGCGAAGTCAAGGGCAAGACGGGCTCGCTGACCGCGCTGCCCATCATCGAGACGCAGGCCGGCGACGTGTCCGCCTTCGTCCCGACGAACGTGATCTCGATCACCGACGGCCAGATCTTCCTGGAAACCAGCCTGTTCAACTCCGGCATCCGTCCCGCCATCAACGCCGGCATCTCGGTGTCGCGCGTCGGCGGCGCCGCCCAGACCAACCTGATCAAGGGCCTGTCGGGCGGCATCCGTACCAACCTGGCGCAGTACCGCGAACTCGCGGCCTTCGCCCAGTTCGCCTCGGACCTGGACGACGCCACGCGCAAGCAGCTGGATCGCGGCGCGCGCGTCACGGAACTGCTGAAGCAGTCGCAGTACTCGCCGCTGCCCATCAGCCTGATGGCCGCCACGCTGTTCGCCGTGAACAACGACTTCATGGATTCGCTGGAAATCAAGCAGGTGCTCCCGTTCGAGCACGGCCTGCACCAGCACCTGAAGTCCAACCACGCGCAACTGCTGGCCAAGATGGAGAAGGACGGCGCCAAGTGGAAGACGAAGTCCAGCGCCAGCGACTCGCCGGAGAAGCAGGAGTTCGCCAAGTCCTGCCAGGCCGCCGAGACCGAACTGCGCGAAGCCATCGCGGCCTTCAAGAAGTCGTTCGCCTGATCCTCCCCACCAAGACACTCTTCCAAGGAGCACCGTCATGGCGGTAGGAAAGGAAATACGCGGCAAGATCAAGTCGGTGGAGAACACCCGCAAGATCACGAAGGCGATGGAAATGGTCGCCGCGTCCAAGATGCGCAAGGCGCAGGACCGCATGCGGACCGCGCGCCCTTACAGCGACAAGATCGCCGCGATCACGGCCAGCCTGTCTGAGGCGAACCCGGAGTACCGCTCGCCATACATGCGCGATCTCGCGAAGTCCGGCAAGACGGGCAACGTGGGCTTCATCGTCGTCACGACCGACAAGGGCCTGTGCGGCGGACTGAACACCAACGTCCTGCGCGCGGTCACGCAGAAGATCCGCGAAGTGCACGCCGCGGGCGGCAAGATCAGCGCCGTGGCGATCGGCAACAAGGGCTTCGGCTTCCTCAATCGCGCGGGTGCCAACGTGGTCAGCCACGTGACGCAGCTGGGCGACGCGCCGAACCTCGAGCGCCTGATCGGGCCGGTGCAGGTCATGCTGCAGCAGTTCATCGAAGGCAAGCTCGACGCCGTGCACCTGTGCTTCAACCGCTTCATCAACACGATGAAGCAGGAGCCCACGGTCACCGCGCTGCTGCCCCTGACCGCCGACGGCCTGCAGAGCGCCGGCGCCAAGGCCGCGGCCGACGGCAAGGGCTACGCCTGGGACTACATCTACGAGCCCGACGCGGCCGTGGTGATCGACGAGCTGCTCAAGCGCTACATCGAGGCGCTGGTCTACCAGGCCGTCGCCGAGAACATGGCGTCGGAGCAGGCCGCCCGCATGGTCGCCATGAAGGCCGCCACGGACAACGCCGGCAACCTGATCGCCGAGCTGAAGCTGATCTACAACAAGACGCGTCAGGCGGCGATCACCAAGGAATTGAGTGAGATCGTCGGCGGTGCCGCTGCGGTTTAAACGTTTGCAAGAAATCAAGGAACAGTCATGACGACCTCTACTGCCCAGGGCAAGATCGTTCAAACCATCGGCGCCGTGGTCGACGTCGAATTCCCGCGCGACCAGATGCCCAACGTCTACGACGCGCTGAAGATGGACGGCACCGCGCTGACGCTGGAAGTCCAGCAGCAGCTGGGCGACGGCATCGTCCGCACCATCGCGCTCGGCTCGTCCGACGGCATCCGCCGCGGCAGCATGGTGCGCAACACCGGCGCCCCCATCACGGTGCCGGTCGGCAAGGCCACCCTCGGCCGCATCATGGACGTGCTGGGCAACCCGATCGACGAGCGTGGTCCCGTCGACCAGAGCCTCACCGCGTCGATCCACCGCAAGGCCCCGACGTACGAAGAGCTGAGCCCGTCGCAGGAACTGCTCGAGACCGGCATCAAGGTCATCGACCTGATCTGCCCGTTCGCCAAGGGCGGCAAGGTCGGCCTGTTCGGCGGCGCCGGCGTCGGCAAGACCGTCAACATGATGGAGCTGATCAACAACATCGCGAAGGCGCACTCGGGCCTGTCCGTGTTCGCCGGCGTGGGCGAGCGCACCCGCGAGGGCAACGACTTCTATCACGAGATGGCCGATTCGAAGGTCGTCGACCTGGACGACCTGCCCAACTCGAAGGTGTCGATGGTCTACGGCCAGATGAACGAGCCGCCGGGCAACCGCCTGCGCGTCGCGCTGACCGGCCTGACGATCGCCGAGTCGTTCCGCGACGAAGGCCGCGACGTGCTGTTCTTCGTGGACAACATCTACCGCTACACGCTGGCCGGCACGGAAGTGTCCGCGCTGCTGGGCCGCATGCCGTCCGCCGTGGGCTACCAGCCGACGCTGGCCGAGGAGATGGGCCGCCTGCAGGAACGCATCACGTCCACCAAGGTCGGCTCGA
>JBJMWE010000096.1:0-3612 GCA_045810285.1 Vitreoscilla sp.
CAATGGGGCGCACCGGGAACGCCGGACAACAACATCCGTCATCCTGCGACTGCGCGCAGGATGACGCTTCAATGGGGCGCAGCGGGAACGCCGGACAACAACATCCGTCATCCTGCGCGCAGTCGCAGGATCCACCCCTGCCACGACGCCGTCCTGATCCCTTCGGTCGTCGCAGGTCCGACTCTTCGCACGATCCAGGAATGGAAGCCGGCGAGCGCCTGCCCGCCAGCCTCGCCCAACGACGTCCTTCCGACGTCAGTTCTTGAAGTTCCCGTCACCTCGAGACATCGAGGAGCCGGCCGCGCAGGAAGTGAACTCGCGATTGCCGCTCGACGTCGGCTGGTTGCTTTCCCAGACGGCCGTCGAGCCGTTCCACTTCACGTACTTGTATTGCATCGCGGTGCCGGCCGGCAGGGAAATGGTCCCGCTCCAGGGCACGTTCGCGCCGGAGCCCTGGATCGTCAGCGCGAAGCCCGACGCCGGCGTCCAGTTGCCCAGCGTCGCCTGGTTGCCGACCACGTACAGGTTCTGGCCGAAGGTGGTGTTGGCGTTGGCGATGGTGAAGGTGACGGCGCACGTGGTTCCGCCGCCCGGGCCCGACACCGCCTGGCCGGTGTAGATCGCCACCGCCGGCACCGTCGATCCGCCATCGGCCGGCACGGTGATCGATGCGTTGCCGCTCGCATCCACCGTGACCGAGTCGCTGGTGCAGGCGGTGCCCGCGGCGTTCTTCAGGCCGTGCACGATGTTGCAGTAGGTGCCCGCCGGCAGGCCGGTGGCGAAGCTGCGCGACCACGCCGAGGTGCTGTTGTTCAGCGCCACGAAGCCGACGTCGCCGCGACTGAACGCGATCTGGTTGGCGCTGCCCGTCACCCAGTTCGCCTGCGCCTGGTTGCGCGCGGCGGAGCGGAACTTCACCATCGGGTAGATGTCGCCCCAGCGGTGCACGAAGTCCCAGTTGACGTTGACCTGCGCCACGCCGTTCGAGTACGGGCTCGCGCTGGGGCGATCCTGGTCGTTGCCGGAGAAGCGGAAGCCCGACTGCAGCTGCGCCTCGCCGTAGCCCTGCGCCAGCATGAAGATGTTGGCCAGGTCGTAGCGGTGCGAGCCCTGCGTGTCGTTGGTGGCGCCGGTGTAGTTGCTGGCGTCCAGCGAGCCGCCGTTGCGCTCGGTGTCCCAGTTGTTGACGAACACCGTCGCGTTGGCGGGCTGCACGAAGCCCCAGGTGCCACCCCAGTTGTTCCACGTGCCCATCATCGTGGGGATCGTCGACGGGCTCGCGCCGTTGGCGTTGCGGAACGCGTCGCGCATCGCATAGGTGAACTGGAATTCGTTGATCGTGCCGATGGGCAAGTAGTCCGAGCGGATGACCTCGCCGTCGGGCACGATCTCCTGCGTCACCCAGATGGCCTCGCCCTGGTTGGTGGCGGGATGCGACGCCTTCACGGAGCTCATGATCGCCTGCAGCGACGCCGCCGCCTGGTGCTTGGCCGCGTCGATGCGGAAGCCGTCGATGCCCAGGGTGAGCAGCGCGTCCAGGTAGTTGACGACCTGCCCGCGCACGTAGGTGCTTTCGGAGTCCAGGTCGGGCATGCCGGACAGGCGGCAGTTCTGCACGTTGGAGCGCCCCGCCGCGGCGTTGTAGTCGGAACCCTGGATGTCGCACGCGGCGTGGAAGTCGCCGGCGCTGAAGTACGGGTAGGCCAGCGTGGACGAGTTCCAGGTCGAGCCGTCGGTCGCGGTGCCCGAGTCGGCCGCCATCTGGTTCACGACGATGTCCGCGTAGACGCGCACGCCGGCGGCGTGGCAGGTGCTGACCATCGACTGCAGTTGCGACGCCGTGCCGAACTTGCTGGTCAGGTTGACGTAGTTCACCGGCTGGTAGGCGCCCCACCAGGTGCTGGTGACCTTGGACGCCTGCGGCGGCGAGATCTGGATCGCGCCGTAGCCCTGCGGCCCGAGGAACTGGGTGCACTCGGTGGCGAGATCGTTCCAGCTCCACTCGAACATCTGCACCGAGGTATCGCTGGGGTTGAGGGCGAAGGCGTGGCCGCAGCAGGCCGCGGCCAGGGAGGCGGCGAGCGCGCTCGCCCGCAGCCGGCGGGAAGGATGGAATCGCATGGTGGCTTGTCTCCAGGCGTCCCGGTCAAGAGGCCGGCCGCCGTCGTTTTATTGATCATCACGAGGGCGCACACCGGGTGCGCAAGGGCGGCGCTCTTGCCGAGCCAAGCCAAATCCTTTCCGGAGTTTTAGGTAGTTTTAATACCATCTTCCGCAACCAACATGAGGAAAAACTCCACGAGCCACGGTATGCAGACATCCTTTACCTGCAAAATCGCTGAATACATTCCTGTATCAAGGAAAAGTAATTACACAAGACGGTCGCCAAGTAAAATCTCTGGTTTGTAGTTTCAATACTGTATTTGCCGCGACCAGTCGAACCGTGGCGCCGCGTCCACGCTCTCGGGGTCGCCGGCGCGGCAGTCGATAATCCTGGCATGCAGATCCACCGCGGCCTCGCTTCCCTCGCCACCCTTGCCCTCGCGCGCGGCGGAACGGCGCTGACCATCGGCAATTTCGACGGCGTGCACCGCGGGCACCAGGCGATGCTGGCGTTGCTGCGCAACGAGGCGCGCCATCGCGGCGTGCCGGCCTGCGTGCTCACCTTCGAGCCGCATCCGCGCGACTTCTTCGCCCGCCGCGCCGGCAAGCCCGAGCTCGCGCCGGCGCGCATCTCCACGCTGCGCGACCAGGTGGTGGAACTGGAGCGCTGCGGCATCGACCACGTCATCCTGCTGCGCTTCGACGAGCACCTGGCCGGCCTGCCGCCCGACGACTTCATCGACAACGTGCTGGTCAAGGGCCTGGGCGTGCGCTACGTGCTGGTGGGCGACGACTTCCGCTTCGGTGCCCGGCGCGCCGGCGACTACGCGATGCTGGACGACGCCGGCAGCCGCCTGGGCTTCGACGTCGCGCGCATGCTCAGCTACGAGGTGCATGGGCTGCGCGTGTCCAGCTCCGCGGTGCGCGAGGCGCTGGCCGCGGGCGACATGGCCAAGGCGGCCGCGCTGCTGGGGCGGCCGTATTCGGTCAGCGGCCGCGTGGCGCACGGCAGCAAGCTGGGGCGCGAACTGGGCGCGACCAAGCGCGGCGCCGGCGACGGCTTCCGCACGCTGAACCTGCGCATGCCCGAGGCCCGGCCCGCCGCGTCGGGCATCTTCGTCTCGCGCGTGCACGGCCTGGCGCCCGAGCCGCTGCCTGCGGTCTCCAGCCTGGGCGTGCGCCCCACCATCGAGAAGGCCGGCCGCGTGCTGCTGGAGACGCACTGCCTCGCCTGGCCCGACCCGCTGGGCCGCGAGGCGGCCTACGGCAAGCTGATCAACGTCGAGCTCGTCAAGTGGCTGCACGAGGAGCGCAAGTACGACTCGCTGGACGCGCTGCAGGCCGGCATCGCCGCGGACGTCATCGCGGCGCGCGATTTCTTCGACATCTGACGCCTGCACGGTTGGCACGCGTGGATCCTGCGACTCCGCGCAGGATGACGGGCCAGCGTGCCATGCTGCGCACCAGCGGCGTCCGCGCCAGCGGCGCCCGCGCCAGCGGCGTCCGCGC
>JBJMWE010000097.1:0-3766 GCA_045810285.1 Vitreoscilla sp.
CCCGGAACGTCGATTCTTTGCCCCGTCATCCTGCGCGCAGTCGCAGGATCCACCCCTGCCAAGATGTCTCGTCGGTCATGTGCGGCTGCCGCGAGCAGCGGGGTCCATGACGCACGCGGCAGCCCGGCAGCGGTGGATCCTGCGACTGCGCGCAGGATGACAGGGTCAAGGGATGAGCCTGTCCGTGAGGCGATGCCCCCGCCCCGCCAGCCACGTTGCCGGCAGCCTCCCCGCAGATCGGCGAAGAACCTTTTTCATGGCCGGCGACTTCGAACCGCGAGGCGTGCCCGGCTCGAACGCTTCGCGTGACCCACGGATGCGCGACGTAGGGCGGGTTAGCCGCAGGCGTAACCCGCCGTTCGCGACATTGGCTGCGAATGCGGTGTCTGTCGTCGAAGATGAGGGGGCGGTCTGCGTGCCGGCGAATGGCGGGTCTGCGTGCCGGCGAACGGCGGGTTACGCCTGCGGCTAACCCGCCCTACGGCGCCTTGGCGGCGGGGTCGCGTGCGACCCAGTCGATGGCCGCGTCCAGCACGGGATGCGCCGCGCCGGCGTTCGGGTCGTTGACCACGGCCACCAGGATGTATCGCCGGCCGCTGTCGGACAGCACGTAGCCGGCGACCGCCACGACGTCGCGCATCGAGCCCGTTTTCAGGTGCGCGCGGCCGGCCTCGGCCTTGCTGCGGCGCAGGGTGCCGTCGACGCCGGCGATGGGCAGCGAGCCCATCAGCTCCGGCATGGTCGTGCTGTTCCAGTCGGACTGCAGCAGGGCGCCCAGCGTGCGCGCGCTGATGCGCGTCTCGCGCGCGAGTCCCGAGCCGTTGGCGATCACCACGCCGTCCGCGGCCGCGCCGAGCCGCGCGTGCAGCCACTGCGACAGCACCGCGCGCGCCTGTTCCGGCCGGACGTCGGTGGCCGTGGCCGACAGCTCCGACGACGCGTTCCACGCGAGCGTCAGGAACAGCTGTTCGGCCATCGTGTTGTTGCTGAACTTGTTGATGTCGCGCACGACCTGCGCGAGCTGCGGCGACTCGAACGTGAAGGCGAGCGTCGCGCCGTCGGGCAACGCGCCGGCGTGCACGCTGCCCGCGAGCTTGCCGCCCAGCTCGCGCCACAGGGCGCCGACGAGGCGGTTCTCGAAGCTCGCGGGCTCGGGGTAGGCGAGGGGCCAGTCGCGCTCGCCGCACGCGGCCGGATACGCGCCGCCGAAGTGCCAGCGCGCCGGATCGGCCGCCGACAGCTTCAGCCCACCGCGCCAGTCGCCGCAGGCCGACGTCGACAGCGGCACCGTCGGCGCCACGGCCAGGCCCGCCAGCGGCGGCTCGGAGGTCACGCGGACCACGTGCGCCTCCGGGTCGGGGTGGAAGCTGAGCGTGACCGAGCGGAAGTTCATCAGCAGCGCGTCGGGCAGCACGTTGTAGGGCTCGGACGGCGCGTTGTCGAAGTCCGACGCCGAACGGGTGCTGGGCGCGAAACCGGTGTGGTCGAGGATGATGTCGCCGCGGATGTCGTGCACGCCGGCGTCGCGCAACTGGCGCAGCAGCAGCCACACGCGCTCCATCACCAGGCTGGGGTCGCCGGTGCCCACGACGACGACCGATCCGTCGAGCACGCCGTGGCGGATGGGGCCGGTGGTGAACACGCCCGTCTTCCACGTCCAGGCGGGGCCCAGCGTGTCGAGCGCGGCGCTGGTGGTCACGAGCTTGAACACCGAGGCCGGATTGACGCCGAAGTCGGGGTTCCAGCCCCACGACGGCACGCTCGCGTCCGCCGGCTGCACCCACAGCGCCAGGGCGTTCGGCGGCACGTGGGCCTTGGCCAGCGCGGCGGCGATGGCCGGCGGGAGCGTCCAGGCCGGCGCGGCGTGCACGGGCAGGGCCGCGCAGGCGGCGGTGGTCAGGGCGAGGGCGGCGAGCCGGAACCTGGTGAGCATGGCGGAAAGGCAAATGTGTCGATCGCGCCCGGCGCGCTGGCGCGGGAGGCATGATCGCACGGCTACACTCTTTCCCATGCGCCGGCTGCCCCGCCATTCCCGACCCGAACGCGCTCGCGCGTCGTCGAATCCGCTCGTCTGCGACCGGGCAGGGACGCCCTCGTGAGACTGCTGGCCATCGACAGCGCCACCGAACGGCTGGCGCTCGCCGCCATCGACGACGGCCGCGCGCCGGACGGTGTGCTGACGCGCGCGGCTTGCCGCATCGAAGCCCTCGATCTCGACGGCGGCGCCGCCGCCTCCGCGCAGGCGCTGCCGATGCTGATTGCCCTGCTGCAGCGCGCCGGCTGGGCGTTCGCCGACCTCGACGCCATCGCGTTCGGCCGCGGTCCGGGCGGCTTCACGGGCCTGCGCACCGCGTGCGCGGTCGCCCAGGGCCTGGCGTTCGGGCAGCACGTGCCGGTGGTGCCGGTGGACAGCCTGGCCATCGTCGCGGAAGACGCCGCCCGCCGCCTCGGGCTGGCCGCGGCGGCGGTCGTGTGGGTGGCGATGGACGCGCGCATGGACGAGATCTACGCCGGTTGCTACCGCGACGACGGCGTGGCTGGCTGGCGCGCCGTGGTCGAGCCCGCGCTCACCTCGCCCGAAGCGTTGCACGCACAGTGGCGCGATGCGCCGCCCGCGGTCGTCGCCGGCTCCGCGCTGGACGCCTTCGGCGAGCGCCTGCAGACGGGAGCCGCGCAGCGCGTGCCCGCGGAAGCGGGCCGCGCGCAGGCGCTGGGCTGGCTCGCCGCGGCCGGCCTCGCGCGCGGCGACGCCGTGCCGGCCGAGCAGGCCCTGCCCATCTACCTGCGCGACAAGGTCGCGCAGACCACCGCCGAGCGCGAGGCCGCGAAGGCGGCGCGCGACACGGCGTCGGGGGGGCGGCCATGAGCGCCGGCCGGCCGGCCGAAGGCGCTCGCGCGGCAGCCGATAGGCGGAGGGTCGTCCAGTGAGCGCGGTGCGTTCGGACGCCGGTCTGCAAGGGCGCCGCGAGCCCGTCCTGCGCGTGATGACGGTGCAGTCGCTCGACGCCGTGCTGGCCATCGAGGTGCAGGCGTACACGTTCCCGTGGACGCGCGGCAACTTCATCGACTCGCTCGCGGCCAACTACCTGGCGCGGGTGCTGGTCGCCGACGACGGCGAGCTGATCGGCTACTTCGTGGCCATGCAGGGCTTCGAGGAGATGCACCTGCTGAACCTGACGGTCGCCGGGCACCACCAGGGGCAGGGCCATGCGCGCCGGCTGCTGTCCGAGCTCTACGTGCTGTGCGCGAGCTGCTCGGCCACCGCGGTGTGGCTGGAGGTGCGCGAGAGCAACGAGCGGGCGCGCATGCTGTACGAGCGCGAGGGCTTCGCGGAAGCGGGCCGCCGACGCGACTACTACCCGGCGCCGCAGGGTCGGCGCGAGGACGCCCTGCTGATGACGCGCAGCGTGCCGCGCGAGGGGATCGAATGAGCTGGAGCGAGCGTCAGCGCAGGATGCTGGCCGCGATGGGCGTGCGGCTGTTCGCGCCCGCGCCGGCCGCGCCTGCCCCGGCCGCGGCGGCGCAGGCCGTCGAGCCGGTCGTGGACGCCGGCACGGCGGTCATCGAGCGTGCGGCCGAGGGCGCCGGCGTGCCCGTGGTGCGCGTCTCGTCCGTCGAGCCTGTCGCGCCGTACACCAGCGCGAGCCCGTACAGCAGCGTGGCCGAGCCGAGCGAGCCGATGATCAGGTACTTGAGGCCGGCCTCGAGCGACCCTTCGCGCCTGATGCGGCTCGCGCACAGCACGTACAGCGGGATCGAAAGCAGC
>JBJMWE010000098.1:0-5064 GCA_045810285.1 Vitreoscilla sp.
ACAGCAGCAGCACCTTGGCGCGGCCGCGCGACGAACTCTTCTGCGTCCAGCCGATCGCGTCGCGCACCGCCTCGATGCGGATCTCCTTGCTGGGCTTGCGCTTGGCCTTGCCTTCGCCGTCGCCCGCCTCGGGCGCGTCGTTGCCGCCGACGCTCCAGCCGAGCTCGACCTGGGTCAGCTCCGGCAGCAGCGCCAGGAAATCGGGATGGCTGTTGGTGGCCAGCAGGTGGCAGGCGGTGCAGCGGCCGCAGGGCGCGTCGGCGCCGGCGGTCTCGCACAGCCAGGTGCGCGCGACGCGCAGTGCCAGCTCGAACACGCCCGCGCCGGCGCTGCCCTGCACCAGCAGCGCATGCCCGCGCTGGCGCGTGGCGAGCTCGCGCGCCGGGCCGGCCAGCCAGGGCAGATTGGAATCGTCAGGGGCGGCGGTCATGCGCAATTCCGGTTCGAGTCCGGCCCGGGATACCAGCCGCGCGACGCCAGCGCCGCGATCGCGTCGGCCCGCACGGCCTCCAGCGCCTGCGCCGCGTCGATGTGCGCGAAGCGCCCGGGCGCCGCGTGCGCACGGCGCGCGTACCCGTCACGCACGCGCGCGAAGAACGCCGCGTCCTCGCGCTCGAGCCGGTCGGCGTCGCGGGCCGCGGCGCGGCGCTGCGCGGCCACCGCAGGGTCGACGTCGAACCACAGCGTGAGATCGGGCTGGCGTCCTTCCTGGACCCAGGCCTCGAGCTGTCCCAGCACCGCGGCGTCGAAGCCGCGCCCCGCGCCCTGGTAGGCGATGGTCGAATCGGTGAAGCGGTCGCACAGCACCAGCGCGCCGCGCGCCAGCGCGGGCTCGTTGACGCTGCGCAGGTGGTCGCGGCGCGCCGCGAACACGAGCAGCGCCTCGGTGAGAGCGTCCATCGCGTCGTGCAGGAACAGCGCGCGCAGCTTCTCGGCCAGCGGCGTGCCGCCGGGCTCGCGTGCCAGCACCACTTCGGCGCCGCGCGCGCGCGCCCAGTCGGCCAGCGCGGCGATGTGCGACGACTTGCCGGCCCCGTCGATGCCTTCGAAGGTGACGAAGCGGCCGGCCGCGCCTGCAGCCAGGGGGTTCACCGGCGTCATTTGTGCCCGCCGCGGATGTACTGGTTCACCGCCGCATTATGGGCGTTGAGCGTCTCGCTGAAGACGCTCGTGCCGTCGCCGCGCGACACGAAATACAGCGCCTTGATCGGCTCCGGCCGCACCGCCGCGCGCAGCGCGTCGCGGCCGGGCAGGCAGATCGGCGTCGGCGGCAGCCCGGCGCGCGTGTACGAGTTGTAGGGCGTGTCGGTCTGCAGGTCGACCTTGTGCAGGCTGCCGTCGTAGGCCGCGCCCAGGCCATAGATGACCGTCGGGTCGGATTGCAGCGGCATGCCGATGCGCAGCCGGTTGGAGAACACCGCGCCGACCTTGCCGCGGTCCGACGCCGCGCCCGTCTCCTTCTCGATGACCGAGGCCAGGGTCAGCGCCTCGGCGGGCGACTTCAGCGGGCTGTCGGCCGCGCGCAGCGCCCACGCGGCCTGCAGCTGGCGCTCGAGGGCGTCGTGCGCGCGCTTGAGCACCAGCACGTCCTTGACGCCCTTGCTGTAGACGTAGGTGTCCGGGAAGAAGCGGCCTTCGGGCTTCTCGCCGGCCGGCGCGCCGATGGCGGCCATCAGCGCGTCGTCGCTCAGGTCCTTCGTCGTCGGCTTGAGCCCCGGCGCGGCGGCGAGCGCGGCGCGCATCTGCCGGACCGTCCAGCCCTCGATGATGTGCACCGACTCCAGTTCCTCGTCGCCACGCACCATCTTCTCGAGCAGCGAGCGCGGCGTCGCGCCCTGCGACACCAGGTAGCTGCCCGCACGGATGCGCTTGGCGTCGCCCGACCAGCGGAACCACTGGTAGAGCAGCTCCGGCGGCGCGTCGACGCCCGCGTCGCGCCACAGCCGCACGATCTCGCGCACCGGCGTGCCGGGCTCGATGGAGACCTCGACGTCGTCGTGCGCGAGCTTGAGCGGGTGCTGCAGCCACCAGAAGGCAGTGCCGGCGGCGCCAGCGGCGAGCACGAGCAGCAACAGGAACAGGCGTTTGAGCATGGAACCAGGGCGTCCGGGCGGAGGCCCTGCTGGCGATGGGAACGATGGGCCGCCATGATAATCGGCCCCATGAGCCCCCCTGTCACCGCCGCCTCCGACCTCGCCCTGGGCGCCCCCGTCGCCGTCCGCCTCGCCGACTGGGGCGTCATCCGCGCCAAGGGCGACGATGCCGCGGCCTTCCTCAATGGCCAGCTCACGCAGGAGGCCCTCCGCCTCGACGTCGGCCAGGCGCGGCTGGCGGGCTACTGCTCGCCCAAGGGCCGCCTGCTGGCCTCGTTCGTGATGTGGAGCGCCGCGCCCGACGAGATCCTGCTCGCCTGCAGCGCCGACCTGCTCGCCCCCACGCTCAAGCGCCTGTCGATGTTCGTGCTGCGCGCCAAGTGCAAGCTGACGGACGCCTCGCGCGAACTCGCGCTGTGGGGCGTCGCCCTGCCCGGCCTGCTGCACGACGACGCGGCGCATCCGGTTCCCGCCGCGCCGTATGGCACCGATTCCGTCGCCGGCGGCACCGCCGTCCGCCTGGCCGACGCCGCCGGCGCCACGCGCGTCCTGTGGGCCGCCGCGCCCGACGCCACCCCGCCGTGGGCGACGACCGCCAGCCCCGACGTCTGGAACTGGCTCGAGGTGCAGTCCGGCGTGCCGCGCATCGTGGCGAGCACGGTCGAGGCCTTCGTGCCGCAGATGGTCAACCTCGAGCTGGTGGGCGGGGTGAACTTCCAGAAGGGCTGCTATCCCGGCCAGGAGATCGTGGCGCGCAGCCAGTACCGCGGCACGCTCAAGCGCCGCATGGTGCTGGCCGAGGGTGCGGCGGCCGCGGTCGCGGGCGCCGAGGTGTTCGCCGCGGCCGACCCCGAGCAGCCGGCCGGCCAGGTCGTGCTGTCGGCCAGCCTGCCGCACCCCGAGGGCGGCGCGCGCCATGCGGTGCTGGTGGAGGTCAAGCGCGCGCTCGCGGAAGCCGGCGAGCTGCACGTGGGCGCGGCCGACGGCCCCGTCGTGCGGCTGCGCGCGCTGCCGTACGAGATTCCCGCCGACAACGGCTGATAGTGCGTTGGTCGAATGCGTTCAGCGGGGTGAAAGCGTGACGGATCGCACGACCGAACTGCTGGTCTGCGTCTATTACCGTGTCGCCAATGCCGACGCCGGTCGAGTCATTTCGGATGTGCGTGAATTCCACCGCACATTGCGCCCGGGCCACGACGTGAACTCGGCGGAAGTGCTCTTACGATGCGACCTGCCCTCCCCCGCTTCCATCGCCCCGCTGCCTGATGCCCGTGCGCCGTCCCGCCATCCGACCGAACCGTCCGCCGCCGACCCCGGCGCGGACGCGACCGTGATGGAGACCTACCGCCTGTCGCTGCCGCTCGCCGGCGCCGACGCGGATGGCGCGCTGCGTGCGTTCCTGGCCTTGCTGGAGACGGCCTCCCAACCGCACGCCGACCGGCTGCGCGGCGCCCGCCACGTCGAACTGTTTGCCCCATGTGCCTCGTAGCCCTCGCGATCGACGAGAACCGCCGTTTCCCCCTGGTGATCGCCACCAACCGCGACGAGTTCTTCGAGCGTCCGGCCGCGCGCATGGCCTGGTGGACGCCCGCCGAGGGCGGCCCCGAGATCCTCGCCGGCCGTGACCTGCACGCCGGCGGCACGTGGCTGGGCCTGTCGGCCGCCGGCCGCCTGGCGCTGGTCACCAACGTGCGCCGCCCGCAGGACGCCGACCCCGACGCCCCCAGCCGCGGCGGCATCGTGCCGCACTGGCTGCGCACCGAGCTGCGCCCCGACCAGTTCTGGATGCAGACCTCGCTGTCCGGCTACGCCCCGTTCAACCTGATCGCCGCCGACTTCCGCCGCGGCGACTGCTTCTTCGCCAGCAACGACCTGCCGATCCCGCGCCGCATCGAGCGCGGCATCTTCGGGCTGTCGAACGCGACGCTGGACACGCCCTGGCCCAAGGTCGACAAGCTCAAGCAACGCCTGGGCGAGGCGCTGAAGACGGCCGAGTCGGTCGACGGCCTGTCCGGCGCGCTGTTCACCGCGCTGGCCGACCGCGACACCTTCCCCGACGACCAGCTGCCCAACACGGGCATCGGCCGCGACCGCGAACGCGTCCTGAGCGCCGCCTTCATCCGCACGCCCGACGCCGCGTACGGCACGCGCTGCTCCACGATCATCATCACCGAGAAGATCAAGCGGCAACTGGTGACGCACGTCTTCGAACGCACCTTCACCGCCGGCCCCGGCCTGGCGCTGCTGCGCCGCACGGTGCTCAAGGACTGGCCGCCCCGCTACGCCGACCGCGCCCCGCAGACGGTGGAGACGACGGTGGTCGCCGAGACCGAGGACGACGGGCAAGGCGTGCCGACGCTGGCGATGCCGATGCCGGCGAAGAAGACGCGGGTGCGCAGCCTGCTCAAGCCGATCAGTCGCTGAGGGGCTTGCGGTGGCGCTGCGAGGGATCGCGGCCGCTGGTGCTTCGAAGCCTGGCCCTTGGCGACGCGCCACTTCCGCGGTCAGGCGGGAATCGCTTCGCGCTGGCGTGCGTTGCGCGTGCGACAGGGTGGGCAGGGGTTCCGCTCTTCGGCTTGCCGTGCGTCTGAATCCGGCCTGGACGGCCGGATTCACCGGGTTCCGGTAGCTTCGATTTCCACCGCGCGCTCGCCGTGAGGCCGCGTTCAATGTCGTCCAGGGCGGACCGGGGGCTTCCACCCGCGTCGCGCCGGTCGCGCCTGCGATCGGAACCCCTGCCCACCCTGCCGCGCCGGCGTGTCAGCGGGTGGAGAAAAACATCCGCAGTTTTTTAAGAGGTTTTTGGCATCGACGGGCCATCGAGGCCGCGTCGATGCCCGCGGCCAGCGCTTTCTCGGTGCACCGGGCCTGACGCGAACCGGCGTGCCGCCCTGCCCGCGCTCCTTCTCGTGATCGACGACCGTCGACGCCTTCGGCACCGACGGCAACTCACGCGTCGCGGCGGCGCACT
>JBJMWE010000099.1:0-8897 GCA_045810285.1 Vitreoscilla sp.
GAGCAACTACACCAAGGCGGTGATGGCGCAGGACATCCATGCGCTGGCGACGTCGCTGAACCTCGGCCACGTCCGGATCGTCGGCCACGACATCGGCCTGATGGTGGCCTATGCCTATGCGGCGCAGTACCCGAGCGAGGTCGACCGCATCGCCCTGATGGACGCCTTCCTGCCCGGCGTGGGCGACTGGCAGTCGGTGTGGCTCCTGCGCGACCTGTGGCATTTTCACTTCTACGGCAAGACTCCGCTCGCCCTCGTCGATGGCCGTGAACGGATCTACTTCGAGCACTTCTGGAACGACTTCGCGGCCGATCCGTCGCACTCGATCCCCGAGGCCGACCGCGTCTACTACGCCAAGGCCTACGCCCAGCCGGGCCGGATGCGCGCGGGCTTCGAGGTGTTCCATGCGTTCCCGCAAGACGCCGTCGACTTCGCGCAGTTCGCCAAGACGCCGCTCACGATGCCGATGCTCGTGCTGACCGGCGAAAAGGCCTCCGGCCAGACGCTCATCACGCAGGCCAAGCTGGTGGACACCAACGTCGAGGGCGTGATCATCAAGAACTCCGGCCACTGGCTGATGGAAGAAGCAACCGGGCAAGTGGTGCCCAAGCTCGTCGACTTCCTCGACAAGTAGCGCACGCGGAGATTCACGGTGAACGTTTCACATCGAGGTGCCGCCATGCCAGCCAACGAGAAGATGCCTGTCCAGATCTGGATCCTGACGCTCTCGGCATTCGCCATCGGCACGGCCGAATTCGTCATCGCCGGCATTCTTCCGCGCGTTGCCTCCAGCCTGGACGTTTCCGTCGGGCGTGCAGGCGGTCTCATCACCGCCTACGCGCTGGCCATCGTCCTTGGCGGCCCGGTACTCACCCTGTGGCTCGCGCGATTCGAGAAGCGCGCCGTGCTGCTGGTCCTGATGACGCTCTTCGTCGTCGGCAACCTGGTCGCCGCATTGAGTGCGAACTACGGCACGCTACTCTTGAGTCGAGTCATTGCGGGGCTGACGCAAGGACCCTTCTACGGCATCGGTGCCGTCGTCGCCACTCGCCTCGTTTCTCCGAGGTCGGCAGGCAGGGCCGTCGGATTGATGTTCACGGGCCTGACGCTCGCCAACGTCCTGGGCGTCCCCGCCGGCGCCTGGATCGGCAACACGTTCGGATGGCACCTCACCTTCGGCGTCGTCGCCGTATCGGGGATCGTCGCCGCGATGGCGATCGCCATCGGGATCAGGCCTCAAGGCGCCGAGCCGTCGATCTCCGTCAGCCATCAGCTCGCCGTCTTCCGCAACCGCGGCCTGCTCTCCGGCCTGACGATCACCATCCTGGGCTGGGCCGGCTTCATGTGCTTCTACGGATACATCGCACCGGTCGCCGAGCGGATTGCCGGCTTCGCGGCCGCCGACATCTGGTGGGTGCTGGTCATCGTCGGAGCCGGCCTGGTGCTGGGGAACCATGTGGGCGGTCACAGCGCGGACTCCAATCTGCGGCTGTCGATCCTCTGGTGGCCAGCCGCGATGATCGCCTCGCTGCTCCTCGTGGGCCTGGTCGAGACCCAGAAGTGGCCATTTCTCGCAGCCGCATTCGTCTTTGGTGTCGCCTCGTTCGCGAACGTGCCGCCGATGCAGATGCGCGTGATGCAATTCGGCAGCCAGGCACCCGAACTCGCTGCGACGGCCAACATCTCCGCGTTCAACATCGCCAATGCCATCGGCGGGATCGTGGGCGGATCGGTGGTGGACAGCAGCTACGGCGCCGCGGTCGTGCCTCTTGCGGCAGCGGCCGTCCCGTTCCTCGGTCTGCTATTCATCCTCAAGGAAGATCGGTACCGGCGGCTGTCGCCGGCGGTCGCGCCCAGCGCGCCGTAGCGACCGTTGAGCTCCGATCTCCGACCATGCGCCGCTGCCGACCGACGTCCACGTCACCTTGTGACGAGGCGCATGCCGAGTGTTCGAAACCACTCCACGTCGGATGTCCTCAGGGACGGCTCGCCCGCTGAGGCATGCGGCGAAATTCGGCGATCAGGTACTCGACGAATGCCCGCGCCGCCGGCTTCGGCTGGCGCCCCGGCGTGAACATGCCGTGCGCCTCGACATCGTTCATCTTCCACTCTGGAAGTAGTTGAACCAGCGAGCCATCGGCGAGTTCGGAACGACATCCCCACAACGCCGTCGTCACGATGCCGATGCCGGCCACGGCTGCGCCGACGGCGGCTTCGTTGGCGGAGACCGTCAGCCGGGTGGCGACGCGGATAGACATGCTTCGGCCACTCTTGTAGAACGACCATCGGCCGGCGCTGGTTCCAGCGGGGCCGACGATGGCGGCGTGGCCGGCCAGATCCGCGGGCGTCTCGGGACTGCCGTGCGCGAGGAGGTATGCCGGCGACGCCGCGATCAGCCGCGGCGTTCGAGCGATCAGCCGCGCGGTCGCGCTCGAGTCCGCCATTTCTCCAAGACGAAGTGCGACGTCGACGCCCTCCTTGACCACGTCCTGCCGTTGATCGCTCACCAACAGGCTGACGTGCAGCGACGGATGGAGCGCGAGAAATCCCGGCAGCATGGGCACGATCTCGCGCACTCCAAAACTGGCGGGCAGGGCAACGCGCAGGGATCCACGCAGTTCCAGCGAACCGCGCGCCACGTGATCGGCCTCCTCCAGCGACGCCAGAATCGCCTCGACGCGCATCAGATAGTCTTCGCCGGCGTCCGTCAGCGTGACCGCACGCGTCGTGCGGATGACCAGCGCCGCACCGACGTCCTTTTCGAGCGCCGCGATGATGCGAGACACCGACGGCTGGGACAGATCCAGCTCTCTTGCCGCAGCCGAGAAGCTTCCCGTGCGGACAACGCGCACGAACAGTCGAAGTGCCAGCAGCTTGTCATTCATGCGAGCCTCTGTCACGGCGGCCGGGTGGGCGCCACGGGTCATTGTCGGCGACGAAAGCTCGACTGCGCGATGTCGCGAGCGGGTCCGGCTCGACATGTCGACCCGCGACCTGGACGCCTGCGCACTTTCGGAGCGGATGACATCCCCAAGGGTCGGCAGACCCGGCGCAGAGCTTGGTCAGCCTGGCACCTTCGCCGCAAGCAGATCGACCTTCTCGATGTTCGGCGGCGTGCTGAGCAAGGCGGTGGCGTTGGCCCTCAACGCCGCGGCGATCGGGCCATGCAGGTGGGCTTCGCGAGCCTCTTCGTCGGCAAAGGTGTCGAAGACACCGAACGTCGACGGGCCGAACCGCAACGCGAACCATGTCGTGGTCTGCAATTCGGCGTTCGCCGAGTTCCGGCGGGGCGAGCTATCCGTCTGACGGATAAGTCTTAGTTGCTGCCGCACCTGTTCGCGCGTCCCTCGATCGAAGACAGTCCATCGAGTCGCCAACGTGGCGCCGTCAATCCACAGGACAGAAATCCATGACCACACTCACCGGCAAAGTTGCCGTCGTCACCGGAGCCTCCAAAGGCATTGGTGCCGGAATTGCCAAGCTCTTCGCCAAGTCTGGCGCCTCGGTCGTCGTGAACTACTCGGCCAGCAGGGACGCGGCGAATGCGCTCGTCGCCGAGATCGAGAGTTCCGGCGGCAAGGCCGTCGCCATCCGGGCCGACTTCTCGAAGACCGCCGATATCCAGCGGCTGTTCGACGAGGCGAAGCGCGCGTTCGGCGCGCTCGACATCGTGGTGAACAACGCGGGCATCTACGCCTTCGGCCCGCTCGAACAGGCGACGGAGCAGGAGTTCCAGCGCGAGTTCACGACGAACGTGCTCGGCGTCATCACCGCGACGCAAGAGGCGGCCAGGCACTTCGGCCCGAACGGCGGCAGCATCATCAACATCAGCTCCATCGCCAGCGTCGGCTACATGCCCAACTCCGTCGTCTACGCGGCGAGCAAGAGTGCCGTCGACGCCGTCACGCGCGTGACCTCGGTCGAACTCGCGCCGAAGAAGATCCGTGTCAACAGCATCGCACCGGGTGCCACGATCACCGAAGGCATCGCCGCGCTGGGTTGGCCGGAAGAGGCCGTCAAGGCCGTGGTCGCATCGATCCCGTTCGGTCGTCCCGGCCAGCCGGAAGACATCGCGCGCGTGGCGTTGTTCCTGGCCTCCGATGATTCCGCCTGGGTGACCGGCGAGCGCATCACCGCCTCCGGCGGCCAGCGCGCCTGATCGGCCTGGCGTTTCTGGCGCACTAGAGCAAACCGGCAGCCACGGAAGGTCGCGGTCAACGCAACAGATTCGCTGAACATCTCAGCGGGCGTCCTGAAGCCAAGCGTCTAGCGTGGCCTCTCGTTCAATTGTCTGGCGATCGCGTTGAGCCGCAGCTGTCGAGTAGCTCGAGATGTCTACGCCCTTTGGAATGTACTGTCTGAGCAGCCCGTTCGAGTTCTCGTTGCTTCCACGTTGCCATGGACTCTGCGGATCGCAGAAGAAGACCTGGATGTCGGTGGCCATCGTAAAGCGCTTGTGCGCAGACATCTCTTTGCCTCGATCCCACGCAGTGCCCACTAACCGGGGCACCCATCATGGATGGTAGGCCGTGTTGGACTTGAACCAACGACCAAAGGATTATGAGTCCTCTGCTCTGACCAACTGAGCTAACGGCCCGTGAGCGGGCGATTGTACGGACGCCGGGCGGGCATCGGTCGCGCTGGCGCGGGGGGCGGGGCCGGATTTCGGGGCGGTTTACCGGTCTGTTCGTCGCTTGGCGCGGCGGGGCGTTCCGTAGCATGGCTGACACATTCGGAGAAATGACACCCATGTCGCTGTCCACCAATTCATCCACCGGTTCGCCCTACGCGGCCGTGAACGCCGGCTCGGCGGGCGGCGGGGGCGTGCTGCGGGCGATCGAGGCGGTGCCGGGCAAGATCGTGGAAGGCGTCGAGGAAGTCGGCGACGCGGTGGGCGAGGTGGCGAGCGCGACCGTGTCGTTCAGCGAGCGTGCGATGCAGGCGCTGGCCAGTGGCGGCATGGCGGTCGTGCACGGGATCGAGGATGCCGTCGCCTATCCGTTCGAACTCGCGGCCGATGTCGCCGTCGGCGCGGAGCATGCGGTCGAGGGCGGCGTCCACATGCTGGCCAACGGCGTGCACGCGGCGATCAATGGCGTCGAGGCGGTGGCGCAGGGCACGGCCAACGCGATCCATGCGGTGGCGGTCGACCTGCCAGCGGCGATCGCGTCCGACGTGGCCGACGTCACCCAGGCTGCCCTTGGTTCGGCGTCGACGGTCGCCGGCGCTGCCGCGGGCGTGGCGATGCTCACCGGCAGTTCGCCGCTCACGATGATCACCTCGGTGTTGTGAGGCGGCGCCGGGCGTGCGCGCGACGCCCGCGGCCCGGCCAGTCGTGCCGCTCGCCCTGCCAGCGCAGTCCCGGCTTGGATCCTGCGACTTCGCGCAGGATGACACTCGCAGCGGGCGGTCTGCAACACGAGGATCGCCCGGGTGGGTCGAGGTGGCTCCTGCGACTTCGCGCACGATGACGCTGACGGGGGTGACCCGCAGGGCGCCCGCGACCGGACGGCCGCTCAGCGCTGCGACAGCGCGTTGCCCACCAGCTTGGCGGTGATGTCCACGATCTGGATCATGCGGTCGTAGGGCATGCGCGTGGGGCCGATGACGCCCAGGGTGCCGACCACGCGGCCATCGACCTCGTACGGCGACGACACCACCGACAGCGCTTCGAACGGCACGACGCGGCTCTCGCCGCCGATGAAGATGCGCACGCCCTCGGCGCGGCTGGAGCCTTCGAGCAGGCGCATCAGCTGCGTCTTCTGCTCGAAGATGTCGAACATGTCGCGCAGGCTGCGCATGTCGTGGTGCAGGTCCTGCACGCCCAGCAGGTTGCGCTCGCCCGCGACGACGACCTGCTCGTCGCTCTCGGCGATGGCGTCGCTGCCGGCCTGCACGGCGGCGCGCATCAGCAAGGCGATGTCGGCGCTGAGCGCCTCCACCTCGGTCTTGAGGCGCTCGCGAACGTCGTCGATCGACAGGCCGGCGTAGTGCGCGTTCAGGAAGTTGGTCGCCTCGATCAGCTGCGCCTGCGTGTAGTCGCTGGCGGTGATGATGACGCGGTTCTGCACGTCGCCGTCCTGGGCGACGAGGATCACCAGCACGCGGCGCTCGCCCAGGCGCAGGAACTCGATGTGGCGAAAGACGCCGGCGCGGCGCGGCGCCGTGATGACGCCGACGAAGCTGGACAGGTTCGACAGCATGGATGCCGCCTGCGCGATGACGCGCTGCGGCTGGTCCGGCTGCAGTTCGCGCTGGCCGCCGATCTCGGCGAGCAGCTGGGGCAGCGCGGCGTCGGCGTCGACGGCGCGCGCGGTGAGCATGGTGTCGACGAACAGCCGGTAGCCGCGCGCGGTGGGCACGCGGCCGGCCGACGTGTGCGGGCTGACGATCAGGCCGAGGTCTTCGAGATCGGCCATCACGTTGCGGATGGTGGCGGGCGACAGCTCCAGGCCCGAAGCCCGCGACAGCGTGCGCGAGCCCACCGGCTGGCCGTCCGCGATGTAGCGTTCGACCAGGGTCTTCAGCAGTGTCTTGGCGCGCTCGTCGAGCATGGTGTCGATTGTACGGAGATGGGGGGTGTTGCGGTCGGGTGGCGCGTCAAGACTTCACGCGAACCTGGTCGATGCGATGCCAGGCACCGCCTCGAGCGCGATCGGCGACACAGCTCGCGGTCGCCGGAACGGCGCGAATCGAGCAGATGCCAGGCACCGTCGGCGGCGGCCCGGCGCCGCGGCCGTCCGTACCCGGCCGAAAGCGACGCGGGGCGCTGGCCGAACAACGTGGAAGGTGCCGATCCACCGGCGCGAAACAGGCGATTCCAGAGGGCGGAAGCACCCCTCGCCACGAGGGCGCTGTGGTGTAATTCATCGCATGTCCACCCCCTTCCGCCATGTCGCGCTGTTCGGCAAGTACCAGGCCCAGGGCGTGCGTCCCATCCTGGAGGAGATCGCGCAGTTCCTGGTGCGGGCGGGCGTGGAGGTGTCGGTCGATCATGACACGGCGCTGAACACCGACTGGCAGGACTTCGGCGCCATGCGCATCGACGAGCTCGCGCAAGTGTGCGACCTCGCGGTGGTGGTGGGCGGCGACGGCACCATGCTGGGGATCGGCCGCGAGCTCGCGCGCCACGGCATCCCGCTGGTGGGCATCAACCAGGGCCGCCTGGGCTTCATCACCGACATCCCCGCCACCAGCTGGCGCGAGTCGCTGGCGCCCATCGTCAAGGGCGACTACGAGGCCGAGAGCCGGCCCATGATCGAAGGCGGCGTCTGGCGCGACGGCGAGCAGATCTTCCAGGGCTTCGCGCTCAACGACGTGGTGGTGCGCAGCAGCACGTCCAGCATGATCGAGGTGCGCGTGTCGGTGGGCGCCGATCACGTGGCCAACATCCGTTCCGACGGCGTCATCGTCGCCTCGCCCACCGGCTCCACGGCCTACGCGCTGTCGGCCGGCGGGCCGATCCTGCATCCGGGCATCGGCGGCTGGACGATGGTGCCGGTGGCGTCGCACACGCTGTCCAACCGCCCCATCGTGCTGCCCGACGACCAGGAGGTGCTGCTGGAGCTGGTGCAGGGCAAGGAAGCCAGCGCGAATTTCGACATGCACGGCCTGGCCAGCATGCTGCTGGGCGACATCGTGCGCATGCAGCGCTCGGCGCACAAGGCGCGCTTCCTGCACCCGCGCGGCTGGACTTACTACGCCACGCTGCGCCACAAGCTGCACTGGCACGAAGGGAATACGTGAGCCCCACGGCAGAACGTGAAGCCCCACGGTCGCTTTCGCTCCCTGCCCCCGAGGGGCCGGCCGCGAGCGGCCCGGCGGAGCCGGATCCGCCGCTCCCTCGGACCGCGCGGCAACGGTCCAGCGGCAGCGCCGGGCGCTTTCGTCATCGGCTCACGGCATGAGCCAGTCGCCCTGCATGCTCGCAATCCCTCTCATCCGTCCGTGATCCCATGCTGCGCCGCCTGTCGCTGAAAGACTTCGTCATCGTCGATGCGCTCGAACTCGAGTTCGGTGCCGGTTTCTCCGTGCTCACCGGCGAAACGGGGGCCGGCAAGTCCATCCTGGTCGATGCGCTGCAGCTGGCGCTCGGCGCGCGTGCCGAGGGCGGCGTCGTGCGCGAGGGCTGCGCACGCAGCGAGATCGCGGCCGAGTTCGATTCGCCGCCGTCGCTGGCCGGCTGGCTGGACGAGGCCGGCTTCGCCGTCGACGAGACGCTGCTGCTGCGCCGCGTGGTCGACGCCCAGGGCAAGAGCCGCGCGTTCGTCAACGGCAGCGCGGCCACGCTGGTGCAGCTGCGCGAGGTGGCCGACCACCTGATCGACATCCACGGCCAGCACGCCTGGCAGAGCCTCACCCGCCCGGCCGCCGTGCGCGCGCTGCTCGACGAACAGGCCGGCATCGATGCCGCCCCCGTCGCCACGGCCTACGCCGCCTGGGCGCAGGCGACCGCCGCGCTGGCCAGCGCCCGCGCGCGCCAGGGTGAGCTCGACACCGAACGCGAGCGCCTGGCCTGGCAGCTCGCCGAGGTCGAGCGCCTGTCGCCGTCCGACGACGAGTGGCAGGCCATCACCGCCGAACATGGCCGGCTGTCACATGCGCAGGCGCTGATGACGGCGTCGCAGCAGGCGCTGGACGAGATCTCCGAAGGCGAGCTCAACGCACTGAAGATCGTGTCGCGCGCGGCCAGCGCCTTGCGCGAGGTGGCCGACTACGACGCCGCGCTGGCGCCGGTCATCGAGGCCCTGGACGGCGCCGAGCTGCAATTGCAGGACGCCGCGCACAGTCTGGCCAGCTACCTGAACCGCGCCGACCTGGATCCGCAACGGCTGTCCGAGCTGGACGAGCGCATGTCCGCCTGGATGAGCCTGGCACGCCGCTTCCGCCGCTCACCC
>JBJMWE010000100.1:0-3317 GCA_045810285.1 Vitreoscilla sp.
GCGTCGGGCTGGGCCGGCCGCAAGGACCTGGTCGCGATCTGCATCGGCGAGCCGCTGCCGCCCGACCTGGCGCGCAGCCTGATCCCGATCGTCGGTGAGCTGTGGAACGCCTACGGACCGACGGAGACCACCGTGTGGTCCACCATGCAGCGCGTCACGCACGTCGACGGGCCGATCCCGATCGGCCGTCCGATCGAGAACACGCAGATCCACATCGTCGACGACAAGCTGCGCCTGCTGCCGCGCGGCGCAGTGGGCGAGCTCTACATCGCGGGCGAGGGCGTGACGCTGGGCTACCTGAATCGCCCGGAGCTGACCGAGCAGCGCTTCGCGGCGCCGCCCGCGGACGCGACGCCGCGGTCGCATCCGTCGCGCTGGTACCAGACGGGTGATCTCGGCCGCTGGCGCGCCGACGGCATCCTGGAGTGCCTGGGCCGCATCGACCACCAGGTGAAGGTGCGGGGCTACCGCATCGAGCTCGGCGAGATCGAGGTGGCCCTGCAGCGCCACGATGGCGTCAGGCGTGCCGCGGTCGTGACGCGCGAGGACCAGCCGGGCGACGTGCGCATCGTCGCCTACCTCGTGGCCCGCGACGCGCCGGTCGATGACGCGGCGCTGCGCCGCCACCTCGCCGAGACGCTGCCCGCCTACATGATCCCGCAGCATTTCGTGCACCTGCCCAAGCTGCCCGAGCTGCACAACGGCAAGCTCGACCGCCACTCGCTGCCCAAGCCCGCCGGGGTCGCCAGCGAGCGCAAGGCCGAGCGCGTCGCGCCGCGCAATGACGTCGAAGCCAAGGTGCTCGCCGCGATGGAAACCGTGCTCGACCTGCCCGGCATGAGCGTGCTGGACGGCTTCTTCGCGCTCGGCGGCCACTCGCTGCTCGCGATGCGCCTGACCACGCGCCTGAACGCGGAATTCGGGCTGAAGCTGCCGCTGCGAACCGTGTTCGAGGCGCCGACCGCCGAATCGCTGGCCACGGCGATCGGCAAGGCGTCGGGCAGCGACGAGCCCGCGCGCGCCGATGTCCGCCACGAAGGCCCGCAGGACAGCGCGCCGCTGACGGTGGCGCAGGAACGCATCCGCTTCCTCGAGGAGCTGCAGCCGGGCCGCGTGCTGTTCAACACGCCGTCGGCGCACCGCCTCACCGGCCCGATGGACGCCGCGCTGTTCGAACGGGCGCTGCGCGAAGTGGTGCAGCGCCAGTCGGTGCTGCGCACGCGCATCGCGCTGTCGGACGACGGCCAGGGCCATGTCCAGCGCATCGAGCCGCGGGTCGACGTCGCGCTGCCGTTCGAGGACCTGTCCGGGATTGCCGCGGCGCAGCGCGAGGCGACGCTGATGGCGCGCATGCAGGCGGTCGTCGACACGCCGATCGACATCCGCCAGGCGCCGCTGTTCCGCGCCGCGCTGTACAAGCTCGCCGACGACGAGCATGCGTTCCTGTTCATGCCGCACCACATCGTGTGGGACGGCTGGTCGTTCGACATCCTGTACGACGAGATGGCCGCCGCCTACGACGCGCTGGCCAAGGGCGAGCCCAATGCGCTGCCGGCGCCCGCGATCACGTTCGCCGACTACTCGCGCTGGTTCGCCGACTGGCTCCAGGGCCCCGACTGCGAACGCCAGCGCCAGTACTGGAAGAATCGCTTCGCGAGCGCACCGATGCCGCGCTCCCCGGCCACCGACATGCCGCGCAAGCCGGGCATGAGCGGCGAGGGCGCCACCGAATGGGTGCGCATCGACCGCGATCTGACCGCACGCCTGCGCGACGTCGCGCGCCACCACGACCTGACGCTGAGCATGCTCACGATGTCGGTCTACGCCGCGATGATGGCCGCGGCCATCGGCGGCAACTCGATCGTCGTCGGCCTGCCCGTGCGCGGCCGCCTGTCGCCCGAGACCGAAGGCGTGATGGGCTTCTTCAACAACCTGCTGCCCGTTCAATTCGCCTTCGAGCCGACGCGCACGCTGGGCGGGTTCCTCGACGACGTCAAGCGCGACACGCTGGAAGTCTTCGAGCACCAGGAGATCCCCTTCGAGCGGCTGGCGGACGAGCCGGAGATCTCGAGCCGGGCCAGGAGCGTGGGCCTCTACCAGGCGTTGTTCTCGTTCCAGGACGCGCGCGACCGGCAGCGCGACTGGGGCGCACTGCACCAGCAGGGCATCCTCATCTTCCAGAAGGGCGCGACCGAGGACCTCGGGTTGTGGCTCATGGAAGGGCCCGGCGGGCTCGAGGGCGGTTTCACCTACAACGCCGACATCTACCTGCCCGAGACGGCCGCCGCGTTCCGCGAACGCTATCTCGAGCTGCTGCGCCGCATCGCCGGCGACCCGTCGCTGAAGATGGCCGAGTTCGTCGACGTCGGCACGTCGGAGGCGGGCCGGCTGCTGCAGCGCCTGTCGGGCAGCGGCGCGCCGGTGGCGGCGCCAGCCGCCGTGCCGGCGAGCCGGCCGGCCGAGGCGTTCTCGTCCGACAACGAGCGCGCGCTGGCGCGCATCTGGTCGGAGCTGCTGAACGTCGAGCTGGGGCACGTCTCGCCGCGCGACAACTTCTTCGATCTCGGCGGCGACTCGCTGCTGGCGATGCGTGCCGTGGAGGCCGCGGGCCGCACGCTCGGCTTCCGTATCGACGCGCGCCGCTATTTCTACGAGAGTCTCGCCCAGCTGGCCAACGCGCAGGCGGCGGCTGCCATCGCGCCGGCCGCCCAGGCGGTCGCGGGCCGCAAGGATCCCGAGCAGGGGGGCGGGCTCCTGAAGCGCGTGTTCGGCGCGTTCGGCGGGAAGGGTCGCAAGTGAATCGTGCCGGTCCGGGCGTCTCGGCGGGGTTGGTCCGGACGGGTGCCGAATGGCTCGCACCGACGATCCTCGCATGATCGCATTCCACTTCGGCCCAGCCGAGCGGCCGCTGTTCGGCCTGTTCCACCCGGCAGAGGGCGACTCGGGGGATGACCGCGCCGTGCTGCTGTGCAATCCCTTCGGCCAGGAGGCCGTGCGCAGCCATCGCTTCTACCGCGTGCTGGCGGAGCGGCTCGCGCGCACGGGCATCGCGACGCTGCGCTTCGACTACCACGCCACCGGCGATTCGCCCGGCGCCGACCTGGCCGGCGACATCGCGGGCTGGGTCGCCGACACCCGCGCCGCGCTGCGCGAGCTCGTGTCGCGCAGCGGCGCCCGGCGCGTCACCTGCGTCGGCGCGCGGCTCGGCGCGGTGATGGCGGTACGCGCCTGCACCGGCTTCGCGGAGCTGCGACGCATCGTGCTGTGGGATCCGATCGTCAACGGACCGGACTACCTCGAGCTGCTGCGCGTCAAGC
>JBJMWE010000101.1:0-8290 GCA_045810285.1 Vitreoscilla sp.
CGTGTACGAGGCGTTCGTCGAGCCGGGCAACGTCGTGACGACGCGCACCGGCCTGCCCGGGCCCGCGGGCCCCGCCGGCCACGCCCCGCCACGCCTGCCGCAGATGCCGGCCTACCACCTGCGCCGCCCCGACGGGAGCGGCATCACGATGGTCAACATCGGCGTGGGACCGTCGAACGCGAAGAACATCAGCGACCACATCGCGGTGCTGCGCCCGCACGCATGGATCATGCTGGGCCACTGCGCCGGCCTGCGCACCACGCAGCAGCTGGGCGACTACGTGCTGGCGCACGGCTACGTGCGCGAGGACCACGTGCTCGACGAGGAGCTGCCGTTGTGGGTGCCGATCCCGCCGCTGGCCGAAGTGCAGGTGGCGCTCGAGCAGGCCGTGGCCGACATCACGCAGCTGCAGGGCCTGAACCTGAAGCGCGTGATGCGCACCGGCACGGTGGCGTCCACCGACAACCGCAACTGGGAGCTGCTGCCGCACCCGGGCCCGGAACGCCGCTTCAGCCAGAGCCGTGCGATCGCGCTCGACATGGAATCGGCCACGATCGCCGCCAACGGCTTCCGCTTCCGCGTGCCCTACGGCACCTTGCTGTGCGTGTCCGACAAGCCGCTGCACGGCGAGATCAAGCTGCCGGGCATGGCCAACCACTTCTACCGCGAGCGCGTGGAGCAGCACCTGCGCATCGGCATCCGAGCGCTCGAGATCCTGCGCGGCGCGGGCGTCGACAAGCTGCACAGCCGCAAGCTGCGCGGCTTCGCGGAGGTCGCATTCCAATGATGGGCTCCCACGCTCGCTGACGCTCGCTGCCCCCCGAGGGGGCCGGCCGCGAGCGGCCCGGCAGAGCCGGTTCCGCCGCTCCCTCGAAGTGCCTCGGCAGCGTTCGAGCGGCAGCGCCGGATCGAGGGGACGCTTCGCGCTGGTCTTGATGGCTTGCGCGGACGATCGCAGCGGCGTAGGCTGGGGGTTCCTGCCATCCGGCCCGTGTCGCGGTTCGGGTCGCCGCGGTGCCGCCTGGCGTCACGGCCCGTGGAGACACGCGTCATGACGATCCTGGAATCCTCCGATACCGCGGCCATTCGCAACGTGGCCCTGGTGGGCGCCTCGGCCACCGGGAAGACCACCCTCACCGAGGCCCTGCTGCTGCGCGCCGGCGCCCTCAAGCAGCCCGGCAGCGTCGAACGCGGCTCGACCGTCAGCGACCACGACCCGCTCGAGAAGCGCGTCGGCCACTCCCTCAACACCGCCGTCGTCACCTGCGAACACGACGGCATCCGCATCCAGCTGCTCGACACGCCCGGCGCGCTCGAATTCGTCGGGCAGTCGCTGCCCTCGCTCGAGGCCGTCGAGACGGCGGCCATCGTCGTCAGCGCCACCTCCGGCGTCGACTCGACCGCCGTGCGCATGATGGCCCACGCGGCCGAGCGCAAGCTGGACCGCATGATCATCGTCAACCGCATCGACGTGCCCGGCGCACGCTGCGAGGCCGTGCTGGCACAGATCCGCGAGGTCTTCGGCCGCGAGTGCCTGCCGCTGAACCTGCCCGCGGGCGGCGGGGCGCGCGTCGTCGACTGCTTCTTCAATCGCGAAGGCGAGGCCGATTTCTCCTCGCCCGAGGCCGCGCACCAGGCACTGGTGGAACAGGTGGTCGAGGTCGATTCCGACTTCGTCGACCGCTACCTCAACCAGGGCGACGTCGAGGCCACCGAGCTGCACGCGCCGCTGGAGCAGGCGCTGCGCGAAGGCCACCTCATCCCCGTGTGCTTCGTCTCCGCGCGCACCGGCGCCGGCGTGGACGAGCTGCTGGACATCGTCACCAGGCTGCTGCCCAACCCGACCGAGGGCAACCCGCCGGACTTCCTCGACGGCACCGGCGCCGACGCGAAGCTCGTGCATGCGGTGCCCGACGCCGACAAGCACGTGCTGGCCCACGTCTTCAAGGTCACCGTCGACCCGTACGTCGGCAAGATGGGCGTGCTGCGCGTGCACCAGGGCACGATCACGCGCGACAGCCAGCTGTTCGTGGGCGACGGCCGCAAGCCGTTCAAGGTGGGCCACCTGTTCCGCCTGCAGGGCGGCGAGCACGTGGAGATCGCGCGCGCACTGCCGGGCGACATCTGCGCCATCGCCAAGGTCGATGCGCTGCACTTCGACGCCGTGCTGCACGACGCTGCCGAGGACAGCCACATCCACCTGAAGCCGCTGCAGTTCCCGGTGCCGGTGCACGGCATCGCGATCCAGCCCAGGCGCCACGGCGACGAGCAGCGCCTGTGGGAGCTGGTGCAGCGCGCGGTCGACGAGGACCCGTGCCTGCGCATCGAGCAGGTGGCGGCCACGCACGAGACCGTCGTCTACGGACTCGGGGAGCTGCACCTGCGCATGCTGCTGGAGCGCCTGCGCGAGGTGCACAAGTTCGAGGTCGAGACGCGCCCGCCGCGTACCGCCTACCGCGAGACCATCACCACCAAGGCCGAGGGCCACCATCGCCACAAGAAGCAGACCGGCGGCGCCGGCCAGTTCGGCGAGGTGTTCCTGCGCGTGGAGCCGCTGCCGCGCGGCGCGGGCTTCGAGTTCGTCGACATCGTCAAGGGCGGCGCCATTCCATCCAACTTCATGGCGGCGGTCGAGAAGGGCGTGCGCGAGGCGCTGGCCGCGGGCGTGATCGCCGGCTACGCGGTGGAGGACATCCGCGTGACGGTGCACGACGGCAAGAGCCACAGCGTCGACAGCAAGGACATCGCGTTCGCCACCGCCGCCCGCAAGGCCACGTGGGTCGCCATCATGGAGGCGCGCCCCATCGTGCTGGAGCCCATCGTCGATGTCGAGATCCTGGCCCCGGCGGCGGCCATGGGCGACATCACCGGCGACCTCGCCGCGCGCCGCGGCCAGGTCAACGGCACCGAGGCGCAGCTGGGCGGCAGCATGATCGTGCGCGGCCAGGCCCCGGCCGCCGAGCTCATCGCCTACGCGACGCGCCTGAACGCGATGACCAGCGGCGAGGGCCGCTACACGATCGCGTTCTCGCACTACGAGCCGGCGCCGGCGACGGTGCAGAACAACCTGCGCAAGGAGCACAAGCCGGTCGAGGTGGAGTGAGCGGAGCTGTGGGGGCGGACGGGCCGCGGGGTCCTGACGCCGGCCGCTCAGTCGCCGCCGTCGTCGCCGCCGCCGCCGTCCGGATCGTCATCGTCGCCGTCACCTGGCTTGGCCCAGTGCGACAGCGTCTTCTCCAGGGGCTCGGCCGACTTCACGAAGGCGTCGACGGACACCGGGCTGGCCAGCCGCGTGGCCGGCAGCGAGATCGTGCCCAGGTAGAGGTCGCCCACCAGCGGCTGCTGCTGCACGTAGCGGTCGACGAGCAGCAGCCCGCCGCCGACGGTCACCGCGCTGGCGATGGCGATGCCGAAGGCGCGCCGGCGCTGCGGCAGCAGCAGGCCCATGTGGCGCCACAACATCATCGCCATGGCGAAGACGAAGGCGATGCGGCCCTGCTTCTCGAACGCCGGCAGCGAGAACGCGAATGCGAGCTGCGCGGCGACGGTCTCGACCACCACGCCGAGCATCAACCAGGTCAACGCGATGTACAGGTGGGCCCAGAACGCGAAGCGGCGCTGGAACAGCATCGAGCCGATGGCCCAGGCCGCGCACCACAGGATCAGCCCGGCAGGCGTGGCCAGGTAGGCCCAGGCGAGCGTCGAGCCCTGCTGGCCGGGCACGGTCGTCAGCCAGAGGTCGAAGCCTTTCCACAGCGCGGCGAACACCACCAGCACCAGCAGCGTCACCGCATGGCGGCGCTCGTACTGGTGCAGGTCGAGGAAGCGCTGCTCCGGGGCCAGCACCTCGCCGGCCTGGCGCACGCGCAGCGTCGTCGCGCCCAGCGTCAGCAGCCCCGACGCAGGCAGGCGCGCCGCGGTGCCCGGCGCGATCGCGGCGCGGCCCAGGCGCACGCCGTTGAGGGACGGCGCGGGCACGACGTGCACGCCGTCCTCGCGCATCTCGAGCGTGGCGTGGTGCGCGGCCACGTGCGGGTCGTCCAGCACCAGGTCGCAGTCGATCGCCCGGCCGATGCGCACCGGCCACTGCGGGACGCGCAGGATCTGGCGCGGCTGGCCGTCCCGGTCGAGCGTCTCGATCAGGGCGAGCGTTTCCATGCGAATCCTTGCAGATAGTGGCGGGCGAGCAGCAGCGCGTTCTGGAAGCTGACGCCGCGCGCGTCGAAGCGGCCCTGCACGCCCTCGGTCTTCGCATCGACGGACTGCGACAGCACCGCGACGTCGTACAGCCCCGGGAGGTGCCGATAGGCGCGCAGGCACATCACCGAGCGCATGGGCAGGCCGGCGTTCTCGACGAAGTCCTCCTGGCACTTGGGTGCGGTGAGGTCGTGCGTGCGGCGGCCCATGTTCTCGTTGCGGAAGCTCATGCCGGCCGCCTGCGCGAAGCGCAGCGCGCCGAGCTTGCTGCCGTCGTAGACCTCGTGGCGCACCGCGATGTCGCCGGTGCGCAGCGATTCGTTGATGTAGATGGCGGTGTCCATCTGGCAGTCGGAGCGCTCGAACGACAGGCCCTTGGACTCCGACGGGTTCGACGAGCCCCAGCAGCGCATGAAGTCTTCCTGCGGCACCGGCACGCTGTAGTGGGCGTGCTTGGTCTCGCGCCACGGCAGCGCCGCGAAGCGCGTGGTGAGCGCCTGCTGATGCGCCAGCAGCTGGCGCGCCATCTCGCCCTCGACCGAGCCCGTGATGGGCCTGGCGTTCGCGCCGCGCGCGATCAGCGCCTGCGCGAACTCGGCCGGCACCAGGAAGCTGATGTTCTGGCCGTCGCGCCGTGTGGCGACGTTGACGCCCACGATGCGGCCCCTGTCGTCGAGCACCGGTCCGCCGCTCATGCCGGGATTCAGCGCACCCGAGAACAGGATCTGCGGCAGGAAGCTGCGCTCGACGAGGCCGTTGTACGTGCCCTCGATCACCTCGAAGCCGATGTCCAGCGGATTGCCGAGCGAGAAGATGCGCTCGCCCTGCGCCGGCGGGCTCGCCTGCGGGCGGAAGTCGAAGGTGCCGCGCGTGGCGACCGTGGCGGGCGGCTTGGCCATGCGCACCAGCGCCAAGTCATGCACGACGTCGAACGCGATCAGCTGCAGCGGGCCGGTGACGCCGTCGACCGTCTGGAAGTTCAGCCGGTAGCGCTGCGGCTCCAGCGCGACCTGGCTGACCACGTGGTAGTTGGTCAGGATGAGCCCGCCGGGGCCCACCAGCGAGCCCGACCCGACGCTGGCCTGGCTGTCCTGGTCGCGCAGCAGCGTGCGCACCTGCAACAGCCGCGGCCGGCCGACGTCGTAGATGCGGCGCGCGGATGCCGACAGGTTGGCGCTGTCGTCGTGCTCCTCGTCCTGCGTGGCCGACGCGGCGGCAGCCGGCGGCTTGACGAGCGGCGAGCCGGGCGCCACGGGCGGATGGCCGGCGGAGGGCGTGGCACCGGCCCACGCGGCCAGCGCGGCCCCGCCGAGCAGCGCGGCGGCGAGAAGGCGTCCGGGTTGCCGGAGCAGTCTGTTCAGGAGCATCGAGCCATCCTACCCCGACCCCTCGTGTGCGGTATGGCTCGGGGATCGCCGATGCGACGGAGCGCGGATCCGGCAGCCTGCGTTACGAGCCTTTATCATTGCAGACCATGCACGCCCCCCGAGACGTGGCCTCTATCCGCCTGGACAACGCCCTCGCGCTGTTCGACGAATTCGTCCGCAACACCATCAAGCACCCCGACGCCGCGACGCTGCGGGGCCTGGAACGCCGTTTTGCCGAACGGCTGCAGATCCAGCCGAGCTACTGGAGCCAGATCAAGAGCCGCTCGCGCCTGATCGGCGAGCGGCTCGCCCGCCAGTTCGAGCAGTGCTGCCAGAAGCCGGTCGGCTGGATGGACGCCGAACACGCCGCGGGCGCGACGCCGGCGGTCGCGGCGGCACCGTCGCCGGCCGACGATCCGCTGCCGCAGGACGACGACGAGCGTTTCATCGTCGGGCTCGTGTTGACCTACTACCGCCGGCATCCGCAGCGCGCGCGCACGCGCCTGCTGGACCTGCTCGGCGAGGTGCTGATGCCGCCGGACGAGGCGCCCGCCCCGGCGCAGGCCGCCCCCGCGCCGCGCAAGCTCGCCCCCGGCGTCACCGCCCGGCCGCCCGCGCCACCGCCCCCGCCGGACGACCCGATGGTGCTGTGGCACACCGCGCAGGCCGGCATCGCGCCGCTGAAGAAGAAGCGCTGATCGGCGCGGCCGCGCCGTCTTCCCTGTCGTTCGACCGCCGCCGCCGGCCCGGGCGGCGGCGTCCGTGCGTGTGCGAGCGCGCCCTGATCAATTGATTGATAAAGTACTTGCGCAAGATCAAGATTTGTTTATCATTGCGCCAAGCGTTCGGCAGTGGCATCGCCGTCCGACGCGACACCCCGCCTCGCAACCCCTCAGAAGCCTCCATGCGCCAAGCCCCGAATCGATCCCGCACCGCCACCGCAGCCGTTCGCACGGCCCTGCGCGGCCTGCGCGCCGCTCGTTTCCTGGCCACCCGCAATCCGGCCCACCCGTTCCCGATTCCGCTCTGAGTTCGCGAGACCCTCTCTCATCGCGAAGGCCCGGGCGGTTGTTCAGACCCCCGGGCCTTCGCCATTCCAGGCCGCCTCCACAGGAGACTCCCATGACCAAGATCACCGTTCCCGTCGCACGACCGCGCAATCCGTTCGTCGCCGCCGCGCGCTTCCGCCAGGCTGGAGAGCACGGCGGCGACCAGCGCGCCGAACGCCGCGATGGCCGCCAGGCGCTCAAACGCGAACTGTCCCAGCTCGACCTGCCGCGCGACGTGCGCCGCAAGCCGCCCGGCCTCTGAATCCACGCAAGCGGCCACGCTGCCGCCCCCGGAGAACGACATGACCCCCGTCCTGACCGGCCACCGCCCCGCGCAACGGCCCCCCTTCAGCGATACCTGGCGCCGTCTCGTGGCGCATCTCCTGCGCAGCGCCAGCGCCGCGCTCGCCCGCCAGGCGCGCGACGTCGCCCGCCCCCTGCACGCGCGCCAGCGTCGGCTGCGCGGCCAGCACGACGCCTGCGTCGAGTTCCACGCGGAGGCCGGCGCCCCTGAAGGCGCGCTGTACGTGGACGGCGAACTCGTCGGCTACATCGACGTGCGTCGCCTGTGATCTCCTGCCGGGTAGCGCGCACCTGGGCAGACGGGACGCGCGCGGGGCCTCAAGTCGGCGCGCCGGCGGCCGATACACCGAGTAACTGATCGTCCCGCACCACGGGGCATCGTCACCGGACCCTTCGCCATGAGCGCCCTGCCTGCCGCCACCGCCTCCCGCACGCCGCACGACGTCCAGGGCTGGGTGCACTGGTTCCAGCAGCACGACATCCCGGTGCTGGCCAGCACTGCCGCGGCGCTCGAGGACCTGCGCGCGATCGAGGACGACGTCGACGCGCGCCGCATCGCGGAGGTCGTCGGGCGCGATCCGCTGATGACGCTCAAGGTGCTGATCCACGCGTCCATGCAGGGCTCGAATCGGCGCCTGACCGACGCCGAGACGGTGCTCGAGGCGCTGGTGCTGATGGGCATCACGCCATTCTTCCGCGCCTTCGGCCGGCAACTGACGATCGAGAGCCACCTCGGCGGGCACCCGCAGGCGCTGGCCGGCCTGCAGCGCGTGCTGCGGCGCGCCGAACGCGCGGCCCGCTTCGCGGCGAGCTTCGCCATCCACCGCGCGGACCACGATGCCGTCGTGCTCCACGAGGCCGCGCAACTGCACGACTTCACCGAGATGCTGCTGTGGCTGCACGCGCCCGGGCTCGCGCTGGAACTGCAGCGCCGCCAGCAGGCCGACCCCGACCTGCGTTCAGCCGTGGTGCAGCGCGATGTGCTGAACGCCGAACTCAACGATATCCAGCATGTGCTGATGAAGGTCTGGCACCTGCCCGACATGCTGGTGCGCATCACCGACGACCGCCATGCGGAGAATTCGCAGGTGCGCAACGTCGTGCTGGCGATCCGCGTGGCACGCCACTCCACCGCCGGCTGGGAGAACCCGGCGCTGCCTGACGACGTGCGCGACATCGCCGCACTGCTGCACCTGGGCCCGGAGCCGACGCGGCAGCTGTTGCTCGACATCGATCGCGACTAGCGGGCCTGTTCACACCAAATGCGCGCGCATTTAGTGAACAGTTCCTGGTGTGCTGTCCCGGAAGTACGCGCGCAGGCGAGACGCGCTGGAAACGAGTCGGAGCTAGGCGCAAAGGCGAGTCGTACCGGGC
>JBJMWE010000102.1:0-24840 GCA_045810285.1 Vitreoscilla sp.
AGCCATCGATCAGCACGCTACCCGATCAGGACGCCACCGAACGGCGGGTTACGCCTGCGGCTAACCCGCCCTACCGCCCTACCGCCCGTTCGATGCCGGTGCCGACGCCGCCTTCGCCTGCGGGTCCGTCCACTCCCAGCGCTTGCGCGCGCCGAACACCATGTTCGGATACGCCGCCTGGCCGCGGCTGCCGTTGTAGCGGCCGAGCGCCAGGAACAGGTCGCCCTTCTCGACATCGAGGTAGTGGCGCAGGATCACGCAGCCGAAGCGCAGGTTGACCTGCATGACGAACAGGCGCGCCGCGTCGCCGTCGCCGATCTGGCGCGCCCAGAACGGCATCACCTGCGTGTAGCCGCGCGCACCCACGCTGCTGATCGCGTACTTGCGAAAGCCGCTCTCGGCCTGGATCAGTCCCAGCACCAGCGCGGGCTCGAGGCCGGCACGCCTGCTCTCGTACCAGACGGTCTGCAGGAACTCGATGCGCTCGTGGCCCTCGGTCTTGTTCTTCTTCAGGCGCTCGCTCATCGCCCCGAGCCAGCGCAGGTAGGCCAGGCGATCCTGGATGTTGTCGAAGCGCAGCTCGGGCGGCGGCGCGCTGCCGGCGATCGCGGCCGACAACGCCGTGCGCACCGCGTCGGCCAGCGGCTCCTCGATCTGGCCGCCTGCGAACGCGGGGCCCGCGAACGCGAGCACCGCCACGCCGGCGACCAGGCCGGCGACGGCCTGGCGCCGGAACCACGCCAGGATCATGCCGCCAGGCGCGCCTGCAGGTCGGCCACCACGTCGGCCAGCGCCACGGTGCTGGCCTTGTCCTCGCGGCGGCCCTGCACCTCGAGCTGGCCTTCCTTCAAGCCGCGGTCGGAAATGACGACGCGCTGCGGCACGCCGATCAGCTCCCAGTCGGCGAACATCGCGCCGGGGCGCTCGCCGCGGTCGTCCAGCATCACGTCGACCCCGAGCGCCGCCAGCTCGTCGTGCAGCTTGTCGGCCGCGGCCTTCACCTCGGCGTTGCGGTCGTAGCCGATGGGGCACAGCACCACCGTGAACGGCGCCAGCGCCACCGGCCAGATGATGCCGCGCGCGTCATGGTTCTGCTCGATGGCCGCCGCCGCGATGCGCGTGACGCCGATGCCGTAGCAGCCCATCTCGAACGGCTGGGGCTTGCCGGTCTCGTCGAGGAAGGTGGCGTTCATCGCCTTGGAGTACTTGGTGCCGAGATAGAAGACGTGGCCGACCTCGATGCCGCGGTCAATGGCGAGCACGCCCTTGCCGTCCGGCGACGGATCGCCCGCGACGACGTTGCGGATGTCGGCCACGGCGTCGGGCTCGAGCATGTCGCGGCCCCAGTTCGCGCCGGTCAGGTGGAAGTCGAGCTCGTTGGCGCCGATGACGAAGTCGCTCATGTTGGCGACCGTGCGGTCGGCGATGACCTTGACGGGTTTCTTCAGGCCGACGGGGCCCAGGTAGCCGGGCTTGCAGCCGAAGTGATCCTCGATCTCGCCGACCGTGGCGAAGCGGAAGCCGTCCTTCAGGCCCGGGATCTTGCCGACCTTCACCTCGTTCATGTCGTGATCACCGCGCAGCAGCAGCAGCCACACCGTGGTCTTGCGCACATCGCCCTTGTCGTCGAGTTCGTCGGTGGCCAGGACCAGCGATTTCACGGTGCGGTCCAGCGGCAGGCCCAGCAGCGCGGCGACGTCGGCGCAGGTGCTCTTGCCCGGCGTGGCCGTCTTCGCCAGCGCTTCCCCGGGCGCGGCGCGCGACGCCAGCAGCGACACGGCTTCGGCCAGCTCGATGTTGGCGGCGTAGTCGGACGTGGCGCAGTAGATCAGCGCGTCCTCGCCGGTGTCGGCGATCACCTGGAACTCTTCCGACAGGTCGCCGCCGATCGCGCCGGAATCGGCCGCGACCGCGCGGTACTTCAGGCCGAAGCGGTCGAAGATGGCGCGGTAGGCGGCGCGCATGACGTCGTAGCTCTTCGCCGCGGCGGCCTGGTCGCGATCGAACGAATACGCGTCCTTCATCGTGAACTCGCGGCCGCGCATGATGCCGAAGCGCGGACGGCGCTCGTCGCGGAACTTCGTCTGGATCTGGTAGAAGTTGCGCGGCAGCTGCTTGTAGCTGCGCAGTTCCTGGCGGGCGATGTCGGTGATCGCCTCCTCCGAGGTGGGTTGCAGCACGAAGTCGCGGTCGTGGCGATCCTTCAGGCGCAGCAGCTCCGGGCCCATCTTGCCCCAGCGACCGCTCTCCTCCCACAGCTCCGACGGCTGCACGAACGGCATCACGAGCTCGACCGCGCCGGCGCGGTTCATCTCCTCGCGGATGATGGCCTCGACCTTGTGGATGACCCGCAGGCCCATCGGCATGTAGTTGTAGATGCCGGCGCCGAGCTTCTTGATCATGCCCGCACGGGTCATGAGCTTGTGGCTGGCGACTTCGGCGTCGGCGGGAGCTTCCTTGAGGGTGGAAACGAAGAACTGGGAGGCTTTCATGGACTCAAGGTTACCGGCTTTGTCATCAACAAATCACGAAACGGGCCGGCTTATGCGGAAAAACGCGGGCTCGTGCTTTGCATGGCACCGGTGCAATAATGGTTGCAGTCAAAGAATCGGGGTCAGATTATGCTCGACCGAGAGGGCTTCAGGCCCAACGTCGGCATTGTGCTGCTCAACTCGCGCAATCAGGTGTTCTGGGGAAAACGTCTCCGCACGCATTCCTGGCAGTTTCCCCAAGGGGGCATCAAATACGGCGAGTCGCCCGAGCAGGCGATGTTCCGCGAGCTCCACGAGGAAGTAGGGCTGCTGCCCGACCACGTGAGGATCCTTGCGCGCACCCGCGATTGGCTGCGCTATGAAGTTCCCGAACACTACATCCGCAAGGATGCCCGCGGGCACTACAAGGGCCAGAAGCAGATCTGGTTCCTGCTCAAGCTGCTCGGTCGCGACAGCGACATGAACCTGCGCGCCACCGACCACCCCGAATTCGACGCCTGGCGCTGGAACGAGTATTGGGTCCCGCTGGATGTCGTCATCGAATTCAAGCGCGGCGTGTACCAGATGGCGCTGACCGAGCTCGCGCGCTTCCTGCCCAAGATGAACTACCAGAACCGCTACCTGCGCGGCGGCCCGCGCGGGCCGCGCGACGACCACGCCAGCGACCTGCCCGAGGACGCCGCCGACAACGGCGGCCTGGCGGGTCCCTGCCTGGGCCCCGACGAACACGACCAGCCGGCTCACTGAGCCGACGACACAACCGACGCGCGCGGGCACGCATCCGCGACGCGCAAGAAGACGCCGGCCTCGCCCGGCGCGAAGAGGGAGCACACGATGGATCGCATCCGACACCACGCCGTCGCCGTGACGGCGCTCGCCTGCGCGCTCGCGCTTCCGGCGTGGCCGGCGCACGCGGACGCCGGCGCCGACCCCGCGTCCGCCGCCAGCGCGCCGGCCGTCCCGCGCATCCCGCTGGAGGACCTGCGCAAGGCCGCCGAGGCCGGCAACGGCACGGCGCAGCTCTACCTGGCGCGGCGCTACGCGCTGGGCGACAACGCCCCCAAGGACGACGCCCTGGCCCTCGGCTGGGCCACGAAGGCCGCGGCGCAGGACGTGCCCGAGGCGCAGGACCTGATGGGCGTGTTCTACCTTGGCGGCCTGGGCATCCCGGCCGATGAAGCCAAGATGTGCGAGTGGTACGGCAAGGCGGCACGCCAGGGGGTCGCGCACGCGCAGATGGGGCTGGGCGGGTGCTACGCGCGCGGCAAGGCGATGCCGCGCGACGATGCGGAGGCCTTCCGCTGGACCCGCAAGGCCGCGGAACAAGGCCTGCCCGCGGCGGAGAACGAGTTCGGCCTCTACTACGAGTACGCGCACGGCGTCGACGCCGACCCCACGATGGCGCTCGCCTGGTACCGCCGCGCGTCCGAGGCCGGCAACGTGCTCGCGACCTACAACGTCGCCCGCCTGACGGACAAGGGCCAGGGCACCGAGGCGGATCCCGTCGCAGCCGCGGCGCTGTATCGCAAGGCGGCCGACGCGGGCGAGCCGAACGCCGCCAACAACCTGGCGCTGATGTACGAGAAGGGGCGCGGCGGCCTGCCTGTCGACAGGACGCAGGCGATCGCGCTGCTGCGCCCGGCGGCCGACAAGGGCCTGGGCGTCGCGCAGGTGAATCTCGGCCGCCTGCTGTCGGACATCGGCACGCCGGCCGACGACGCCGAGGCCTTCGCATGGTTCAGCAAGGCGGCCGAGCAGGGCGACGCGCAGGCCCAGACCGCCGTCGGCCTGGCTTATTCGAAGGGGCACGGCGTCGCACGCGACAAGCGGGCCGCGGCGACCTGGTATCGCAAGGCCGCCGACCAGGGCTATGCCAACGCCCAGCACAACCTGGGCGTGCTGCTGGAAAGCGGCGACGGCGTGCCGATGGACCGCGCGGAGGCGATGTCGCTCTACGAGAAGGCGGCACGCCAGGGCATGGTCGATTCCGAATACAACTACGCCTCGCTCGCCGACCGGGGCGGCAGCCCGGTGCCGATCCCGCAGGACGTCATCGTCGGCTGGTACCGCAAGGCCGCGGACAGCGGCATGGCGCTCGCGCAGAACAACCTCGGTGCGCACTACATCGAAGGCAACGGCGTGCCCCGCGACCCGGTGATGGGCGCCGAGCTGTACCGCAAGGCCGCGCTGCAGGGGCTGGCCCTGGCGCAGAACAATCTCGGCCTCATGTACTACCACGGGACGGGCGTGCCGCGCGACCATCGCCTCGCGCTGCAGTGGTACACCAAGGCCGTGCAGGGCGGCGACACGGCGGCCGAATTCAACCTGGCGTTGCTGTACTGGCGCGGCGACGCCGCGTTGCAGGATCCGGCGCTGGCGGTGCAATGGGCGCGCAAGGCGGCTGACCACGGGGTGGCGCTGGCGCAGAACCTCATGGGCCTGTTCCTCTTGCAAGGCAAGCTCGTGCCGCGCGACGAGAAGGCCGCCTTCGCCTGGTTCCGGCGCGCCGCCGCGAGGGACAGCGCCATGGCCGAGATCAACCTCGCCAATGCGTACTACGAGGGCCGCGGCGTGGCCGTCGACCGCGTCGCCGCGTGCGACTGGATCAAGCGCGCGGAGGTCGCGCGACATTCGCCCGGCAACCCCGACGCGGCGTCGCCCGAACAGCGCCGGCTCACCGACGAGCTGTTGGTGCGGTCCAAGGCGCGCGACTGCGCAGGGCGCTGAGACACGCGCGGCCTGTTCCCAGCCGATGCGTGTCCGCCACGCGGCCGACGGGCCGACCGTGGAGCTCCTGCAGTCTTGCCCGATCGCATGAAAGCCACCTGAGGCCGCGGTGTCAGGTCATGGACATGGGGCGGGTGAGCCGGCGTCCGAAAGCCGATCGACCGCTTTCAGCCCAGCACGAGGTTGTCGCGATGCACCAGCTCCGGCTCGTTGGCGTAGCCGAGCGCGGCCTCGATCTGCGACGACGGCTTGCGCGCGATCAGGCGCGCCTCGGCCGACGAATAGTTGGCCAGGCCGCGCGCCACCATGCGGCCGTCGAGCGCGCGCACCGCGATGACGTCGCCGCGATGGAACTCGCCCTCGACCTCGCGGACGCCGATGGGCAGCAGGCTCTTGCCTTCCTCCCGGAGCTTGATCGCCGCGCCGTCGTCGACCACCACCGCGCCGCGCAGTTGCAGGTGGTCCACCATCCAGCGCTTGCGCGCCGCGACCTTGGCGGTCTGCGCGACGAGCAGCGTGCCGATGGGCTCGCCGGCGGCCAGGCGCAGCAGCACGTCGGGCTCGCGACCCCAGGCGATCACGGTGGAGGTGCCCGAACCCGCGGCGCGCCTGGCGGCCAGGATCTTGGTGAGCATGCCGCCGCGCCCGATCGCCGAGCCGGCACCGCCGGCCATGCGCTCGAGCTCGGGGTCGCCCGCGCGGGCGCGCGCGACGAACGTCGCGTCGGGGTTCTTGCGCGGGTCGGCGGTGTACAGGCCGGGCTGGTCGGTGAGGATGACGTAGGCGTCCGCGTCGACGAGGTTGGCCACCAGGGCGCCGAGCGTGTCGTTGTCGCCGAACTTGATCTCGTCGGTGACGACGGTGTCGTTCTCGTTGATCACCGGGATCACCTTGAGGCCCAGCAGCGTCACCAGCGTGGAGCGGGCATTGAGATAGCGTTCGCGGTCGGCCAGGTCGGCGTGCGTGAGCAGCACCTGCGCGCTGCCGAACCCGTGCTCGCGCAGCTTGCTCTCGTACATCTGCGCAAGCCCCATCTGCCCGACGGCCGCGGCAGCCTGCAGCTCGTGCAGCTCCTTTGGCCGCGCCGTCCAGCCCAGGCGCTTCATGCCCTCGGCGATGGCACCGGAGGACACCATGACGATCTCGCGTCCGGCCTGGCCGAGCACGGCCATCTGGCGGCACCAGTTGCCGATCGCCTCGGCGTCGACGCCGCGACCCTCGTCGGTGACCAGGCTGGAGCCCACCTTGACGACGATGCGGCGCGCGCTGCGCAGCTCGTCGTTGACCGCGGTGGCATCGCCCGCCACTGCGCTGCGAGCGCCTTCGGGCGGCCGGGCGGCGCTCATACGGCAACCTCCGCACTGCGTGCTGCGGCGCGAGCGCCTTCGGGCGGCCGGGCGGCGCTCATGCCGCTCGCGTGCGCCGGCGCGTGGGCGCGGGCGGGGCGGCCTCGGCTTCGGGTTCCGGCTCGACCGGCGCGAAGCGCGGGTCGACCGGCTCGTCGTTGTCGGCCTTCGCGGCCTTGGCCGCCTTGCGGGCGGCGCGCACCGGGCGCACGGTCTCCTCGACCGCCGGGGCCGGCACGGCCGGCGCCTCGAAGCGCGGGTCGACCGGCGGCGCCGGCTGCTCGACCTGCGCCTGCACGTGCTCCCAGATCGCGTGCAGCAGGGGCTGCAGGCCTTCACGCGCGAGCGCGGAAATCTCGAACACGGGACCCTTCCACTTGAGGCGCCTGACGATGTCCTTGCAGCGCGCGGCGCGCTCGTCGGCGGGCACCATGTCGAGCTTGTTGAGCACGAGCCAGCGCGGCTTGGCGGCCAGCTCCGCGTCGTACTTCTCGAGCTCCTTGGCCAGCGCCTTGGCTTCCTTGACCGGGTCGATGCTCTCGCTGACCGGGGCCGCGTCGATGACGTGCAGCAGCAGGCGCGTGCGCTGCAGGTGGCGCAGGAACTGGTGGCCGAGGCCGGCGCCTTCGGCGGCGCCCTCGATCAGGCCGGGAATGTCGGCCACGACGAAGCTCTTCTCGGGCGCGACGCGCACGACGCCCAGGTTCGGGTGCAGCGTGGTGAAGGGGTAGTCGGCGATCTTCGGTCGCGCGTTCGAGATGGCCGTGATCAGCGTGGACTTGCCGGCGTTGGGCATGCCCAGCAGGCCGACGTCGGCCAGCACGCGCAGCTCCAGGCGCACCTTCTTCTGCTCGCCGGGCCAGCCCGGCGTCTTCTGGCGCGGCGCGCGATTCGTGCTGGTCTTGTAGTGCAGGTTGCCGAAGCCGCCGTCGCCGCCCTTGCACAGCAGCACGGGGACATCGGGCTCGATGAGCTCGGCCAGGATCTGGTCGGTCTCGAAGTCCTTGACCATCGTGCCCACGGGCACGCGCAGGACGATGTCGTCCGCGGCCGCGCCGAACTGGTCGGAACCGCGGCCGGCCTCGCCGTTGCGGGCCTCGTGGCGGCGGTTGTAGCGGTAGTCGATCAGCGTGTTGAGGTTGCGGTCGGCCACGAACCAGACGCTGCCGCCCTTGCCGCCGTTGCCGCCGTTGGGGCCGCCGAAGGGAATGCACTTCTCACGACGGAAGCTCATGCAGCCGGCGCCGCCGTTGCCGGCGGCGATGTCGATCACGGCTTCATCAACGAATTTCATGGGAGGTCTTTCCTTGCGGCGGCGCCGGCTTCTGTCGGAACAATAAACGAGAAAGCCCCGGCATGCCGGGGCTTGGGTGCTCGCTGTCGTCTGAAGCAGGGGCGCAGGCTCGAGGCCTGGGCGCTAGCCCGCGACGTGCGAGGACTAGGCCCCTGGGCGCCGTCAGCGGCAGGCCGCTGACGGGGGCTCACATTCAGAGCGGCGTGACGATCACGGTCTGGCGGTTCAGGCTGCCCTTGGTGGCGAACGAGATCTTGCCGTCGACCAGCGCGAACAGCGTGTGGTCGCGGCCCATGCCGACGTTCTCGCCGGCGTGGAACTTCGTGCCGCGCTGGCGGACGATGATCGAACCCGCCGAGACGGTTTCGCCGCCGTAGGCCTTCACGCCGAGCATCTTCGGTTGGGAGTCACGGCCGTTCCGCGTGGAACCGCCGCCTTTTTTCTGTGCCATGGTGCATTAGCTCCTGTGCAGTGATTTCTCGGATGCAACGCTCAGGCGTTGATCGACGAGATCTCGAGTTCGGTGAAGTGCTGGCGGTGGCCGCCATGCTTCTGGTAGTGCTTGCGACGGCGCATCTTGAAGATGCGGACCTTGTCGTGGCGACCTTGCGCAACCACGGTTGCCTTCACGCTTGCACCCGCGACCAGGGGCGCGCCGACCGTCAGTTCCGCGCCGTTGCCGACTGCGAGAACCTGGTCCAACACGATTTCCTGGCCAACGTCCGCAGCAATCTGTTCTACCTTAATCTTTTCGCCGGCAGCAACCTTGTATTGCTTGCCACCGGTTTTTACGACCGCGTACATATATGACCTTTCAGTTGACTTCGCTCGCCGCCCGGCGGTGAGATCCGCGTTGTCCGCCTCCCGGACGGCGCCCGGGAACCTGGATTCCCGCTTGCCATCCGACCGGAAAGCCCCGCTTTGTTGCCAGCGGTGGCGTCCGGCCCGGACACGCCAAGACCGACCATGGGTCGGCGAAGCCCTCCATCATACCATCGGCCGGCCGCAACGTCAAAGCGTGCAGCCACGCCCCGTCCGCAGGTCGCCGGCCTACCTATAATGCCCGATTCCCCTCCCCGCGAACCGTCGTGAACGCCCCCCTCACCCACGCGCCCCTGCCTGTCGACCCGATGGCCGCCGAGATGCAGGCCGTCGACGCCGTCATCCGTCGCCGGCTGACGTCCGAAGTCGCGCTCGTCGACCAGATCGCGAACTACATCGTCGGCGCCGGCGGCAAGCGGATCCGTCCGCGCCTGGTGCTGCTGTTCTCGCGCGCGCTGTCGTTCACCGGAGACAGCCGGTTCGAGCTGGCGGCCATCATCGAGTTCATCCACACCGCCACGCTGCTGCACGACGACGTCGTCGACGAGTCGGCGCTGCGCCGCGGCCGGGCCACCGCCAACGCGCTGTTCGGCAACGCCGCCAGCGTGCTGGTCGGCGACTTCCTGTATTCGCGCGCCTTCCAGCTGATGGTGGAGATCGGGCGCATGCGCGTGCTGGACGTGCTGGCCGACGCCACCAACGTCATCGCCGAAGGCGAGGTGCTGCAGCTGATGAACATGCACGACGCCGACCTGGCCGTCGAGGACTACCTGCGCGTCATCCGCTACAAGACGGCCAAGCTGTTCGAGGCCAGCGCCCGCCTGGGCGCCGTCATCGCCGACGCGCCGCGCGAGATCGAGGACGCCTGCGCCAATTTCGGCCGCTCGCTGGGCACCGCGTTCCAGCTGGTGGACGACCTGCTGGACTACGAGGGCGACACCGCCGCGCTCGGCAAGAACGTCGGCGACGACCTGCGCGAGGGCAAGCCCACGCTGCCGCTGCTGTATGCCATGAGCCACGGCACGCCCGAGGAAGCCGCCCTGATCCGCCACGCCATCGAGCAGGGCGAGGTGGAGCGCCTGGCCGAGATCGTGCAGATCGTGCGCCGCACCGGCGCCATCGACGCCACCCGCCAGGCCGCCCGCCGCGAGGCCGACCACGCCCGCGAACAGCTCGCCGCCCTGCCCGATTCCGAGACCAAGCAGCTGCTGCTGGAGCTGTGCGTGAGGTCGGTCGAACGCTCTTCGTGACACGACGTTTCTCGCCGGCACTTGTCGAGCCCGCGGGAACTGTGCGAGAATCCTTAGCTCAGCGAAACGGAGCTGCCGCAAGCAGCGCACCGGATCGAGCGAAACGTCCGAAAGGGCGGCCCGCGAGGGCAGCGTCAGAGGCTAGACCAGCTTCGCTGAAACATCGGGGTGTAGCTTAGCCTGGTAGAGCGCTACGTTCGGGACGTAGAGGCCGGAGGTTCGAATCCTCTCACCCCGACCAGATCATCCGCCTGCAGCCGACACGTTCGGCGGCAGGCCGCCGCAGGGTACCAGTCCTGCAGAACGACAAAGGAGCCCTCGGGCTCCTTTTGTCATTTTCCGCCGTCGAGTTACTTCCTGAATCCAATTTCACCTGGATTTCGCCAATTAACTGACGATTCGAACTGACGAGTACCGACGCTTTGCCCGCCGCTGGGAAACGGGCGAGTTATCGTAGGCTTTTCGCGATTTACTTCACCTTATTCCTGGGCGATGATCGCCATTCGGCGCCCGTGGGCGCCCTTCACTTCGCTGCGGCTCCTCGACGATGGCTGTTGACACTTTCCTCGACGCACCCCAAACCAACCTCGCCGGGGTCGCGCGGATCCTGGTGCGCGCGGGTCGCATCGAACCCAAGCAGGCCGAAGACCTCACCAAGTCGGCGCAGGACAAGCGCAGCTCCTTCGTCGCCCAGCTGATCGAGTCCGGCACCATGAAGCCGCTGGCGCTGGCGCATGCGCTGTCCAACGCGCTGGCGGTGCCGCTGCTCGATCTGGACGCGGTCGACGCCAAGTCCCTGCCCCAGGGCATCATCGATGCCAAGCTGATCGCCCAATACCGCGTCTACCCGCTGGGCAAGCGCGGCGGGCGCCTGTTCATCGCCTGCGCCGATCCGACCGACCAGGAAGCCGTCGAGCGCATCAAGTTCGCCACCCAGCTCGCGCCGGAGTGGATCGTCGTCGAATACGACAAGCTGATGCGCCTGGTCACCGACCAGTCGGCATCCGCCAAGGAGACGATGGAGGCGCTGGCCACGTCGGACTTCGAATTCGAGGTCACCGACGAGGATCCCGCCACCCAGCAGGACAAGCAGGAAAGCACCTCCGAGGTCGAGGACGCGCCGGTCGTCAAGTTCCTGCACAAGATGCTGATCGACGCGATCAACATGCGCGCGTCCGACCTGCACTTCGAGCCCTACGAATACAACTACCGCGTGCGCTTCCGCATCGACGGCGAACTGCGCGAGATCACGCAGCCGCCGATCGCCATCAAGGACAAGCTGGCGTCGCGCATCAAGGTCATCTCGCGGCTGGACATCTCCGAGAAGCGCGTCCCGCAGGACGGCCGGATGAAGCTCAAGTTCGGCAGCAAGTCGATCGACTTCCGGGTCAGCACGCTGCCCACGCTGTACGGCGAGAAGATCGTCATCCGTATTCTCGACCCGTCCAGCGCGCGCCTGGGCATCGAGGCGCTGGGCTACGAGCCGGCCGAGAAGGAACGCCTGCTCGCCTGCATCGCGCGCCCCTACGGCATGGTGCTGGTCACCGGCCCGACCGGCTCCGGCAAGACGGTGTCGCTGTACACCTGCCTGAACATGTTGAACCAGCCGGGCGTCAATATCTCCACCGTGGAGGATCCGGCCGAAATCAACATGCCGGGCGTCAACCAGGTCAACGTCAACGACAAGGCGGGCCTGAACTTCGCGGCCGCGCTGAAGTCCTTCCTGCGCCAGGATCCGGACGTCATCATGGTCGGCGAGATCCGCGACCTGGAAACCGCCGACATCGCCATCAAGGCCGCCCAGACCGGCCACATGGTGCTGTCCACGCTGCACACGAACGACGCCCCCACCACGCTGACCCGCCTGCAGAACATGGGCGTGGCGCCGTTCAACATCGCCTCGTCGATCCTGCTGATCACCGCCCAGCGGCTTGCTCGCCGGCTGTGCGAGAGCTGCAAGGTGCCGGCCGACTATCCGCGCACGTCGCTGCTCAAGGCCGGCTACACCGAGGCAGAACTGGACGACACGTGGCGTCCGTACCGCGCGGTGGGTTGCTCGAATTGCAACAACGGATATCGCGGCCGCGTCGGCATCTACCAGGTGATGCCCATCACCGAGAAGATGCAGCAGATCATCCTGGCGCAAGGCAACGCGCCCGACATCGCCCAATGCGCCAAGGCGGACGGCGTGCGCGACCTGCGCCAGTCCGGCCTGGTCAAGGTGCGACTCGGGGTGACGACGCTGGAAGAAGTCATTTCCTGCACGAACGAATGAGTCGCTTACAAGTCGGGCTCAAATCAAGCCTTCTCCAAGGCAGAATCGCGCAACCATGCCCGACAGGGCGGTTGGAGGACTGATGGCTACTGCGATGGCGGCGAAGAGCGCCCCCGATCACATTTTCGAGTGGGAAGGCAAGGACCGCACCGGCAAGCTGGTGCGCGGCGAGTTGCGCGCCGGCGGCGAGGCCGCCGTCAGCGCCAGCATGCGGCGCCAGGGCATCATGGTCACGAAGGTGAAGAAGCGCCGCATCAGCGGCGGCAGCTCCATCAAGCAGAAGGACATCGCGGTCTTCACGCGCCAGCTGTCCACCATGATGCGCGCGGGCGTCCCGCTGCTGCAGGCCTTCGACATCGTCGGCCGCGGCTCCACCAATCCGCGCATGACGCGCCTGCTCAACGAGATCCGCGGCGACGTCGAGACCGGCACGAGCCTGTCCTCGGCATTCCGCAAGCACCCGCAATACTTCGACGCGCTGTACTGCAACCTGGTCGAGGCCGGCGAGGCCGGCGGTATCCTGGAAGAGCTGCTGGCCCGCCTGGCGCTCTACCAGGAAAAGACGATCGCCATCAAGCAGAAGGTCAAGTCCGCGCTGATCTACCCGACGTCCGTCATCGTCGTCGCGTTCGCCGTGCTGTCGGTGATCATGATCTTCGTGATCCCGTCGTTCAAGGAAGTGTTCACGTCGTTCGGCGCCGAGCTGCCCGCCCCCACGCTGGTCGTGATGGCGATAAGCGACTACTTCATCCATTACTGGTGGCTGATCTTCGGCTTGCTGTTCGGCGGCGGCTACATCTTCTTCCAGTCGTGGAAGCGCTCCGAGAAGATGCAGTTCTTCATGGACCGCCTGCTGCTGCGCATGCCGATCTTCGGCGACCTGGTGATGAAGTCGGTGGTCGCGCGCTGGACGCGCACGCTGTCGACGATGTTCGCCGCCGGCGTGCCGCTGGTCGAAGCGCTCGATTCCGTCGGCGGCACCGCCGGCAACCTCGTGTTCACGCAGGCCACGCAGCAGATCCAGCGCGACGTCGCGGCCGGCTCGGCGCTGACCACCTCCATGACCAGCGCCAACGTCTTCCCGACCATGGTGCTGCAGATGTCGGCCATCGGCGAGGAGTCCGGCGCGCTGGACGACATGCTGGCGCGTGCCGCGGAGTTCTACGAAGACGAAGTCGACGAGATGGTCAAGGGCCTGTCGACGCTGATGGAGCCGATCATCATCGTGGTGCTCGGCACGCTGATCGGCGGCATCGTCGTCTCGATGTACCTGCCCATCTTCAAGATCGGCCAAGTGGTCTGAGTGTTGGATCCGCAAGCAGTCGCCACTTTCGTCAAGGCCGTCCTCGACCAGTTCTGGCTGCTCTGCGGCGTCCCGGCGTTCCTGGGCGTGCTGGGCCTGCTGGTCGGCAGCTTCCTCAACGTCGTGATCTACCGCAAGCCGGTGATCATGATGCGCGAGTGGCTGCTGGACACCGGCGGCATCCTCGGCGACGGCGAGACGTGGAAGCAGGTCTTCGGCCAGCCGCAGCCGGCTGAACTCACCGAGGCCGGCCACACGATCGACAAGCACCTCGAAGGGCTGGCCCCGCTCAGCCTGTCGCGGCCGCGTTCGCGCTGCGGCGCGTGCGGACACCAGATCCGCTGGTACGAGAACATCCCCCTGCTCAGCTGGCTGGTGCTGCGCGCGCGCTGCTCCGCGTGCAAGACGCCGATCTCGGTGCGCTATCCGCTCATCGAGGCCATCACCGGCCTGCTGTTCGCGTTCGCCTCGTGGAAGTTCGGCCCGCACCCGCTCGCGTTCGCGTGGTGCATCGCCCTGGCGCTGCTGGTGGCGATGACGATGATCGACATCGACACCCAGCTGCTGCCCGACGACCTCACCTACCCGCTGCTGTGGCTCGGCCTGGGCGTCTCCCTCGCCGGCTGGATGATCCCCCTGCAGGACGCCGTCATCGGCGCGATCGCGGGCTACCTGCCGCTGTGGCTGATCGCCGAAAGCTACGCCTGGCTGCGCAAGCGGCCCGGCATGGGCGGCGGCGACCTGAAGCTGCTTGCGGCGCTCGGCGCGTGGTTCGGCTGGCAGGCCATCCTGCCCATCATCCTGATCTCGTCGATCGTCGGCCTGTGCGTCAACCTGCCGCGCCGGTTCCTGTCCGGCCACGACGCCGACCACCAATACCCGTTCGGCCCGTTCCTGGTCGGCGGCGGCCTGGTCGTGTTCTTCGTCGGCAACGACACCCTGCTGTCATGGGCGGGCATCCGCTTCCCGGTCTGAGGATCGGCCTCACCGGAGGCATCGGCAGCGGCAAGAGCAGCGTCGCCCGGCAACTGGCCGCGCGCGGCGCGCTGGTGCTCGACACCGACGCCCTCGCCCACGCGCTGACCGCCCCTGGCGGCGCCGCGATCCCCGCGATCGCGGCGGCCTTCGGCGCCGACATGATCGCTGCCGACGGCGCCATGGATCGGGCGCGGATGCGTGCACTCGTCTTCGCCGACCCGGCGCAGCGCCAGCGGCTCGAGGCCATCCTGCACCCGATGATCGGCGAGGCCACGCGCGCGCAGGCCTCCCGCGCGGGCGCGGGGCAGCCCGTGGTGTTCGACGTGCCGCTGCTGACCGAGTCGGGCACCTGGCGCGCGCGCGTCGACCGCGTCCTGGTGGTCGATTGCCTGGCCGCCACGCAGGTCGCGCGGGTGGTGGCGCGCTCCGGCTGGACGCCCGAGGCCGTCGAGCGCACGATCGCCCAGCAGGCCACGCGCGAACAGCGGCGTGCGATCGCCGACGCGGTGATCGTCAACGACACCCTCACGCTCGCGCAGCTCGACGGCGAAGTCGATGCGTTGTGGGTCGCATGGAACCTCGGCCGCGCGGCGTGATCTTGTAGGACAAAGCTGCAGATTGCGCTCACTTGCGCGTTTAGGGGAGCGAAGCCCGTAACGCGTGTGAAACAATCGCGCTCACTGCCGAACCTGAAGAACGCCTTGGTCCTATACGAATACCCGTTCAACGAGGGCATCCGCACGATGCTCCGGCTCGAACACCTGTTCGACCGCATGGCCGGCCTGATCGCGCGCGACGACCCGGTCGACCACCACTACGCACTGGCCTCGATGTTCGAGATCATGGACGTGGCGGCGCGCGCCGACCTCAAGTCCGACGTGCTCAAGGAACTGGATCGTCACAAGCAGCAGTTGCTGAGCTATCGCGGCAACCCCGCCATCTCGGAGGCCGCGCTCGACGACGTCATCGGCCGCATCGACCTCGCCTTCGGCAACCTGAATGAATCTCCCGGCAAGGCCGGCCAGGCACTCACGTCCAACGAGTGGCTGATGAGCATCCGCAGCCGCATCGGCATCCCCGGCGGCACCTGCGCGTTCGACCTGCCGGCCTACTACGCCTGGCAGCAGTACCCGCCGGAACAGCGTCGCGCCGACCTGCAGCGCTGGACGGACACGCTCACGCCGCTGTCGACGTCGCTGCACCTGCTGCTGGGGCTGCTGCGCGAATCGGGCGTGCCGCACAAGGTGGTGGCCATCGGCGGCCAGTACCAGCAGAGCCTGACCCCCGCACGCACCTGGCACCTGCTGCGCGTCCGCCTGCCGCAGGAGGCCGACCTCGTCCCCGAGATCAGCGGCCACCGCCTGATGGTGTCGATCCGCCTGATGAAGTCCGACAGCGAAGGGCGCCTGCGCCCGCTGGCCGAGGACTGCGCCTTCGAACTGGCGTTGTGCACCTGACGCACGCCGGCCTCATCCTCTCCCAGCCATGACCGCTTCATCCATCCCGCCGGGCCTCGAGGGCCCCGAGCGCGACATCCAGTGCCCGGGCTGCGGCAAGCCCTGCAAGTACGGGGCGTCCAACCCTTCCCGCCCGTTCTGCAGCGACCGCTGCCGCAACGGCGACTTCGGCGCCTGGGCCACCGAGAGCTACCGCGTGGCCGCGGCGCCGGACCCGGTCGACGAGCAGGACTCCGAGGGCGAGTGACTGCGGTGACCTGAGGCGTCAGGCCGCCATGCCCAGCCACTGCTTCAGCACTTCTGCCGTGTGCTCGCCCAGCACCGGCGGGCCGCGGTCGTAGGCCACCGGCGACGCCGACAGGCGGATCGGGTTGGCCACGCCCGGCACCGTGCCCGCCACCGCATGCGGCAGGTCGATGCGCAGGCCGCGTGCGAGCACCTGCGGGTCGGCGAACACCTCGTCGAGCCGGTTGATCGGACCGCAGGGCACGCCGGCCGCTTCGAGCGCGAGGATCCAGTCGTGGGTCGTGCGCATCACCGTCGTCTGGCGCAACAGCATGACCAGTTCGGCGCGATGCTTGACGCGCGCCGCATTGGTGGCGAAGCGCGCGTCGGCGGACCACTCGGCCTTGCCGGCCACCTCGCAGAACTTGGCGAACTGGCCGTCGTTGCCCACCGCCAGGATCATGTCGCCGTCCGCGGTGGGGAAGTCCTGGTACGGCACGATGTTGGGGTGCGCGTTGCCCATGCGGCGCGGCACGGCGCCGCCGATCAGGTAGTTGGCGGTCTGGTTCGCGAGGCAGGCCACCTGCACGTCCAGCAGCGCCAGGTCGATGTGCTGGCCCTCGCCGGTGCGGTCGCGGTGCGCGAGCGCGGCCAGCACGCCGACGGTGGCGTACAGGCCGGTGAGGATATCGGTCAGCGCGACGCCCACCTTCTGCGGTCCCGCGCCCTCCTCGCCCTCGGCGCGGCCGGTGACGCTCATCAGGCCGCCCATGCCCTGGATGAGGAAGTCGTAGCCCGCGCGCTGCGCGTACGGCCCGGTCTGGCCGAAGCCGGTGATGGAGCAGTACACGAGCGAGGGCTTCAACTTCAGCAGGCTCGCATGGTCGAGGCCGTACTGCACCAGGCCGCCGACCTTGAAGTTCTCGAGCACGACGTCGGCTTCCATCGCCAGCCGCCGCACCAGCGCCTGGCCGTCGGCCGTGGCCATGTCGATCGTCACCGAGCGCTTGTTGCGGTTGGCGCAGAAGTAGTACGCCGCGTCGCGGGTCGCTTCGCCGTTCGCATCCTTGAGCCAGGGCGGCCCCCACGAGCGCGTGTCGTCGCCGGCACCGGGCCGCTCGACCTTCACGACGTCCGCCCCGAGGTCCGCCAGCAGTTGCCCGCACCACGGCCCCGCGAGCACGCGCGAGAGGTCGAGAACCTTGACGCCTTGCAGCGCGCGCGGGGACATCGTCATGTCAGAACGCCGCGATGCCGGTCATCGCCCTGCCCAGGATCAGGGCGTGGATGTCGTGCGTGCCTTCGTAGGTGTTCACCACCTCGAGGTTGACCAGGTGGCGCGCGATGCCGAACTCGTCGGAGATGCCGTTGCCGCCCAGCATGTCGCGCGCGACGCGGGCGATGTCCAGCGACTTGCCGCACGAGTTGCGCTTCATGATGGAGGTGATCTCCACCGCGGCCGTGCCCTCGTCCTTCATGCGGCCCAGGCGCAGGCAGCCCTGCAGGCCCAGCGTGATCTCGGTCTGCATGTCGGCCAGCTTCTTCTGCACCAGCTGGTTGGCGGCCAGCGGCTTGCCGAACTGCTTGCGATCGAGCACGTACTGGCGTGCGGTGTGCCAGCAGTCTTCCGCCGCGCCCAGCGCGCCCCAGGCGATGCCGTAGCGCGCCGAGTTCAGGCAGGTGAACGGGCCCTTCAGGCCGCGCACCTCGGGGAACGCGTTCTCTTCCGGGCAGAACACCTCGTCCATCACGATCTCGCCGGTGACGGAGGCGCGCAGGCCGACCTTGCCGTGGATCGCGGGCGCCGACAGGCCCTTCCAGCCCTTCTCCAGCACGAAGCCGCGGATGGCACCCTCGTCGTCCTTGGCCCAGACCACGAACACGTCGGCGACCGGCGAATTCGTGATCCACATCTTGGCGCCCGTCAGCGAGTAGCCGCCATCGACCTTGCGGGCGCGCGTGACCATGCTGCCCGGATCCGAGCCATGGTTCGGCTCGGTCAGGCCGAAGCAGCCGATCCACTCGCCGGTGGCCAGCCGGGGCAGGTACTTCTGCTTCGTCGCCTCGTTGCCGAACTCGTAGATCGGCACCATCACGAGCGAACTCTGCACGCTCATCATCGAACGGTAGCCGGAGTCCACGCGTTCGACCTCGCGCGCGATCAGGCCGTAGCTGACGTAGTTCAGGCCGGCGCCACCGTATTGTTCGGGGATGGTGGGCCCCAGCAGGCCCAGCGCGCCCATCTCCGGGAAGATCGACGCGTCCATCTTCTCGTGGCGGAAGGCCTCGAGCACGCGCGGCTTGAGCTTGTCCTGGCAGTACGCGCGCGCCGAGTCCACGACCATGCGTTCGTCGTCGGTCAGTTGCTCGCTGAGCAGCAGCGGGTCGTCCCAGTGGAAGCTGGCGCGGGAGGAGGCCATGGCGGACTTTCTGTTCGGTGGTGGGGCTGGAGCGGAAGACGGCGTGCGTCTTTCGCATGAATCCGGCACTATAGGCCGCCGAATCAGCCCAAACAACCGCTTTATCCGCACCGACCTGTGCACAATACGCACTTGTAAACCATCATGCGACGCAAGCTGCCCTCCACCGGCGCCCTGGAGGCCTTCGAGGCCGCCGCCCGCCACCAGAGCTTCACGAAGGCCGCCGAAGAGCTGTCCGTGACGCAGAGCGCCGTCTGCCGCCAGGTGGCCGCGCTGGAGTCCTTCCTCGACGTCCGGCTGTTCCGGCGGACCCGTCGCGGCGTGATGCTCACCGAGGCCGGGCTCGACTACAGCCGCAGCGTCGGCGCCCGCCTCGATGAAGTGGAGCGCGACACCCTCGAGTTGATGGCCCGCGGCGGCACCGGCAGCTCGCTGGAGCTGGCCGTGGTGCCCACCTTCGGCACGCGCTGGCTGCTGCCGCGCCTGCCCGCGTTCCAGCGCGCCCACCCGCACGTGGCCGTGCACCTGAGCTCGCGCACGCGTCCGTTCCTGTTCGCCGACACCCCCTTCGACGCCGCCATCCACGCCGGCGAGACCGGCTCCGCCGCCTGGCCCGGCACGGAGAAGCGCTTCCTGATGAGCGAATCGCTGATCGCCGTTGCCAGCCCGTCGCTGCCCGCGCTGGCCGCCGGCGGGCCGCGGACCGCTGCCGACTGGGCCCGCCTGCCGCTGCTGCAGCAGTCCACCCGGCCCTATGCCTGGCGCCAGTTCTTCGACGGCCTGGGCCTGGCGGTACCGCAGCCGATGGCCGGCCCGCGCCTGGAGCTGTTCTCGATGCTGACCGAGGCGGCGGTGCACGGCATGGGCGTCGCGCTGACGCCGCCGTTCTTCGTGCAGGAGGAGCTCGCCCAGCGGCGGCTGGTGGACATCGCCCCGCGCCCGGTGGGCGGCCAACGCGCCTATTCGCTCATCTGGCCGGAGGAGAAGGCCGAGTTGCCGGCGCTGCAGGCGTTCGCCGCCTGGCTGCAGGCCGAGGCGGCGGGCGGAAACGGCGCCGCCGGGTAGCGCGACCGGGCCAAATTCCTTTTCCGTTTGAGCTTATGGCATTCGCGAGGAAGCGCGCTCTGCGACAATGACGGGTTTCCCCGTAGCCCCGTTTTCGATCCGGGCCGCGACCGTCTTCCCCCGATCTGCCGACCACCGACCATGAGTGCCTTCCTCGAAGAGCGCGTGCTGAGCGTGCATCACTGGACCGACCGCCTGTTCAGCTTCACCACCACGCGTGACGCCTCGCTGCGGTTCTCCAACGGCCACTTCACGATGATCGGCCTGCGCAAGGACGACGGCAAGCCGCTGCTGCGCGCCTATTCGATCGCCAGCGCGAACTACGAGGAACACCTCGAGTTCCTGTCGATCAAGGTGCCCGACGGCCCGCTCACCTCGAAGCTGCAGCACATCCAGGTCGGCGACACCATCATCGTCGGCCGCAAGCCCACCGGCACGCTGCTGATCGACTACCTGCTGCCGGCCAAGCGGCTGTACCTGCTGTCCACCGGAACCGGCGTGGCGCCGTTCCTGAGCATCATCCGCGACCCGGACACCTACGAGCGCTTCGAGCAGGTCGTCCTGGTGCACGGCACGCGCCAGGTCAACGAGCTGGCGTACCACGACTTCATCGAGGAGCACCTGCCCAAGCACGAGTTCCTCGGCGAGATGCTCAGCGGCAAGCTGCTGTACTACCCGACGGTCACGCGCGAGGAGTTCCGCAACCAGGGCCGCGTGACCACGCTGCTGGAGAACGGCAAGCTGGCCGCAGACCTCGGCCTGCCGCCGCTGAACCCGGCCGAAGACCGCGTGATGATCTGCGGCAGCCCCGAGATGCTGCGGGACCTGAAGACGATGATGGAAGAGCGCGGCTTCAAGGAAGGCAACACCACCAAGCCCGGCGACTACGTCATCGAGCGGGCCTTCGTGGAGCAGTAAATGTGAGCCCCACGGTCGCTGTCCCCCGGAGGGGAGGCTTCGCGCGCGCTCCCTGCCCCGGACCTGACGACCCCACGGTCGCTGCGCTCCCTGCCCCCGAGGGGCCGGCCGCGACCGGCCCGGCGGAGCCGGTTCCGGCGCTCCCTTGAATCTCGGGTCTGTCGGCTTCAGCGCCGGCGGCGGTTGCTAAGAACATTCGCTGCTAGCGGCGGAAATGGCGGTTGAGCACCGCGACCCACGCTGCGGTCGCGGCGAGGAAGACGGCCAGGCTTGCCAGCATCGCGCCGGTGTCGAGCATCGGATGCGCCGGTGCGTTTCGGTTGGCGCGGGCCACCAGCCAGAACACCCAGGCCAGGAACATGGGCAGGGCCGCGCAGAACAGGGCGAAATGGCGCCTCAGCCAGCGTTCGGTGGCGGCGCGGCGCGGCTCGGCGAGCCAGTAGGCCGCGTCGGGGATGCGCAGCGTCTTGCGCTTGCGCAGCGCGCGCGTCATGCCCCACTGCATCAGCAGCGGGATCACGCCCAGCACGAACAGCATGAGGCCGACGAACTGGTCGCGCGTCATGAAGCCATTGGCGTCGCCGGTGGCGCCGAAGTGCGAGGCGACGACGGGCGGCAGGGTGCTGCCCAGCCACATCGCGTACAGGATGCCGGCGGCCGACACCACGTACACCAGCAGGTGGGCCGACGCACCGCCGCCGTCCGGCTCGGGCTCGGGCTCGATCGCCGGCGCCGGTGCGACCGGCGGGTTCAGCGACTCCACGGGCACGTCCAGCGCGGCAGCGACGGCCAGTCGCGCCCCGGCCGATGCCGTGCCTTCGGCCTCCATGCGCTGAACGGTGCGCAGGCTCAGCCCGGCGGCCTCGGCCAGCTGCGCCTGCGACCAGGCCCTGGCCTCGCGCAGCGCCCTGATCGTCTCGCCTGAAATCGCCATCGTGTCCATGGAAGCTCCCGTTGCTTGCCGCAAGCTCCAGCCCTGCGTGAATCGGTCGGCGGATCCTACGTCCCGGGCCGCCATTCCGACGTCAGGACCCCGTTAGGAACCCGCCTGCAAACCGCCAGTGACGCGACGGACGGCCGATTCCGGGGCCTGGGCGCCCGGGGCGGCCGCGGCCCGATGCGCTAAGCTCGCTGCTTCCTGTTCGCCGGTTCCTGCCGCCGCCAACGCGCGGCCCCGTTCGTCCCGCCATGTCGCTGCATGCCCTTCGCCGCTGGATCGCGCGGCACCCGCTCTCGTGGGTGCTGGGCCTGGCGTTGGCGCTCGCGGGCGCCCAGATCGCGGCGAAGGCCCACGCCTACACGCACGTCGCCGGCGCCGTGGCGCACGGCGACCTCCACGCGACCGCGCAGCACGACTGCCCCACCTGCCTGCTGGCAGCCGCCCTCGGCGGCGCCGCCCCGGCGCCCACCGCCATCGTGCGCGTGGCGCCCCTGCCCGACGCCCCGGTCGCCAAGACCACGGTGCGTCGCTTCACCCCGCGCACGACGCTCGCCTATGCGTCGCGCGCGCCGCCGACGGGCGCCTGAGTCCGCCTGACGCCGCGGCCCGGCACGCCCTGATGGCGCGGCCGTGCCGCCCCGCCTCGAACGCCACCGATCGCCGGTGCGCCGTTCCTCGCCCTCGCCCATTCCGGCGCGCCGCTCCACCCGGGGCGGCCGCCCACGACGATCCGCCTGCCCGGGCGCCCACCCGGCGCGGCACGCGGATCGGGAGAACGACCCATGTCCGCCCATTCCGCCGTCGCCCGCGCGCCGGCCTCCCCCGCGCGAGCCCTGCGCCCGCTCGCCGCCCTGCTGCTGGCCGCCGGCCTGCACGGGGCCGCCCTCGCTTCGCCCGCCAGCGACATCGCGGAGCTGAAGAAGGCACTCGCCGCGATGAAGTCCGACTACGACAAGCGCATCGGCGCGCTCGAATCGCAGTTGCACGAGACCCAGGCCGAGCTCGCCAAGGCCCGGGCCGCCGATGCCGCGCCGCCGGTGGCCGCCGCGTCGGCCGCCGTCCCGGCCCAGGCCGTCGCCGAGGCCGCCGCGCCCGTCGCCCCGATCGCAGCACCGCCTGCGCCCGCCCCCGTCGTCGACACCAGCAGCAACGCCCCGACCGGCACGGCCGCCGGCGGCGCCAACGCGTTCAACCCGTCGATTTCGCTGATCCTGTCGGGCACCTACGCCCACACGACGCGGGATCCCGGCCAGGCGCGCATCACCGGCTTCGCGCTGCCGCCGGGCGCCGGCGTGGGCGTCGGCTCGCGCGGCTTCAGCCTGGCCGAGTCCGAGCTGGCGCTGGCCGCCAACATCGACCCCTGGCTGGCCGGCAACATCAACCTGTCCATCGGCGGCGACAACTCGATCGAGGCCGAGGAAGCCTTCATCACGACGACGACGCTGCCATCCGGCCTGGTGCTCAAGGCCGGCCGCTTCTTCTCCGGCATCGGCTACCTCAACAGCCAGCACAGCCACACCTGGGACTTCGTCGACAACCCGATCGCGTACCAGGCCATGCTCGGCACCCAGTACGCCGACGACGGGCTGCAGCTGCACTGGCTCGCGCCCACCGACCAGTACATGGAGTTCGGCCTCGAGGCCGGCCGCGGCCGCGGCTTCCCGGGCGACGACGGCAGCCGCAACGCCGCGGGCATGGCGGCCTTCACGTTCCACACGGGCGGCGACGTGGGCGACAGCATCAGCTGGCGCGGCGGCCTGTCGCTGCTGCAGGCCTCGGCCTCGGACCAGACGCTGGTGCAGGACGCCGACGGCACCCTCGACGCCAGCGCGCTGTTCAACGGCCGCACGCGCGTCATCGTCGCCGACGGCGTGATGAAGTGGGCGCCCAACGGCAACGCCACGCACACGTACTTCAAGCTGCAGGGCGAATGGCTGCAGAGCCGACGCGACGGCAACCTGTCGCAGGCCGCCGGCGGCCCGTTCGCGCTGCACCAGGTGCAGTCGGGCGGCTACGTGCAGGGCGTCTGGCAGTTCATGCCGATGTGGCGCGTGGGCCTGCGCACCGAGCGGCTCGACCCCGGGCGCGACAACTGGGCCCTGGCGCCCGGCCTGGCCGACGACTTCCACCCGACCAAGAACTCCGTGATGGTGGACTTCAGCGAGAGCGAGTTCGCCCGCGTGCGCCTGCAGTTCGCCCAGGACCGCAGCCGCCAGGGCTTCGTCGACAACCAGTGGCTGCTGCAGTACCAGACCTCGCTCGGCGCGCACGGCGCCCACGCGTACTGAAGACACGACTACCGATTCCGAAGGAACGACCATGACTTCCCTCTTCAAGACCTCGTCGCTGGCCGCGCTGGCGCTCGCCGCCACGTTCGCACTGCCCGCCCGCGCCGCCGTCAAGGTGCTGGCCTGCGAGCCCGAGTGGGGCGCACTCGCATCGGAACTGGGCGGCGACCTCGTCGACGTCGGCGTCGCCACCACCGCGATGCAGGACCCGCACCAGGTGCAGGCCAAGCCCAGCCTGATCTCGCGCGCCCGCAACGCCGACATGGTGGCGTGCACCGGCGCCGAGCTCGAGATCGGCTGGCTGCCGGTGCTGCTGCAACAGTCCGGCAACCCGCGCATCCAGGCAGGCCAGCCGGGCAACTTCGCCGCCGCCGACTTCGTGCGCAAGCTCGACGTGCCCAGGCAGCTGGACCGCTCGCAAGGCGACGTGCACCCCGGCGGCAACCCGCACATCCAGACCGACCCGCGCAACATCGCGCTGGTGGCCAACGCCCTGGGCGCGCGCCTGGCCCAGGTCGACCCGTCGCACGCGGCGCAGTACAAGCAGCGCCTGGAGGCGTTCGATGCGAAGTGGCAGGCCAACATGGCGCGCTGGGCGAAGCAGGCCGCGCCGCTGAAGGGCGTGGCCATCGCCGCGCACCACAAGGCCTACGCGTACATGGAGGACTGGCTGGGCCTCGTGGAAGTCGCGGTGCTCGAGCCCAAGCCCGGCGTCGAGCCCAGCGCGTCGCACCTGGAGGAGGTGCTGGCGACGCTGAAGGCGCGCCCCGCGAAGATGGTCATCTACTCGGCCTACCAGGACGCCAGGCCCGACGAGTGGCTCAGCGAGCACGCGCACGTCCCCGCCGTGAAGCTGCCGTTCACCGTGGGCGGCACCGACGGTGCCAAGGATCTCACCGGCCTGTTCGACGACACGCTCGCCCGCCTGCTGGGCGCGCTGAAGTGAGCGGGGTGACGCCATGAACTGGAGCGCACTCGACTGGACCATCCTCGGCCCGGCCCTCGTCGCCGGCCTGCTGGTGCTGGTCACGCACGTGTCG
>JBJMWE010000103.1:0-2100 GCA_045810285.1 Vitreoscilla sp.
CCCTTCGGGAAAGCTCACGTGGAAGTCGAGATTGAAGTCGTTGCCGCTGGCCGACGCCCACCGGTACGGCCAGCCCATGCGCCGGCGGAAGCGCTCGATCTCGGCCAGCGGCGCGCGCGACACCAGCAGCAGGCTGACGTCGCGCTGCTGCAGGTGGGCCTGCGCGCCCAGCAGGTGGTCGGCCATGAACGAGCAGCTCTTGCAGCCCTGTTCCCAGCCCGGGCCGAACATGAAGTGCTGCACCATCAGCTGGCGCCGGCCGTCGAACAGGTCGTGCAGCGACCGCGGGCCGTCCAGGGTATCGAAGACGTAGTCCTTGTCGACGCGCACCCAGGGCAGCGCACGGCGCTCGCGCGCGATCTCGTCGCCCAGGCGGGTCAGCGCCTTCTCGCGCTCGAGCAGCTCGCGGCGCCGCGCGACCCAGTCCTCCAGCGAGGCGACCGGATGGCCGGCGGTGTCTTCAGCAACGGTGGCAGTGTTCATGGATGTGCTCCTTGGCTCGACGAGCCGTTGGGGTGAGGGAATGAACGGGCAATCTCGATGGATCTCGTGGGGGCGGGACCGCCGCCGGCGTCATTCGCCATGGCGGAGCCCCTGCCTCGGGACGACGACCGCTCGTAGGGCGGGTTGGCCGCAGGCGTAACCCGCCGTTCCGCCGCATGCCGAAGCCGCGGCCGGCCGGTCGCCCGCCGGAGCCGCCGTCGGGCCAGTCGCACGGCGGTGGTCGGTGTGCCTGCGAACGGCGGGTTGCGCCTTCGGCTAACCCGCCCTACGCCGTCGCACGGCGCGCACCTTGCCGCTGCGCCCGCCGCCGCAATAGAACAGGTCGGCCCCGTCGGACTCGAGCCCGCTGATGCCGGCGCCCGCGGGCATCTGCAGGCGCTCCAGCACCGCACCGTCCGCCGGGTCGACGTGGCGCAGCTCGCTCTCGTCGCCTTCCCACGTGCCGTGCCACAGGTCGCCGTCGACCCAGGTCACGCCCGTGACGAAGCGGTCGGAGGCGATGGTGCGCAGGATGGCACCGGAGGCCGGGTCGACCTGGTGGATGCGGCGGTCCCGGTGCTGGCCCACCCACAGGCTGCCTTCGGCCCAGGCCAGGCCGGAATCGCCGCCGTTGCCGGGCGCGGGGATCGAGCCCAGCACGCGCCCGGAGGCGGCGTCGATCTTGTCGATGCGCTTCTCGGTGATCTGCCAGAAGTGCTTCCCGTCGAACGCCGTGCCGGCGTCGCAGGGCTGCTCGATGCGGCGCGTGAGGGTGCCGCTGGCCGGGTCGAAGGCCTGGAGCCCGTTGTCGGTGGCGGCCCAGACCTGGCGGCCGTCGAACGTGACGCCGGCGACGTTGCCCACCCCGTCGAACGCGTACTCGCGCACGATCTCGGCAGGGCGGACGGCAGCGGCGGGTCGGGGGGTCGGCATCGTCGATTCCTTGGTGGCGCCAGGGCGGCGCGTTGGAATGGACTCTACCCAGACGGCAGCGCCACCGGGAGTAACAAGATCGTCGTGAATCCGGTCAGCGGCGAGGCGAGCCAGCGCCGCGCCCGCGCATGGCCCAGCGCGCGCACCCGGCCCCCGGCCTCCAGCTCGGCCAACGCACGCTGCACCGTGCGCTGGCTGGCGCCGAGCGCGAGCGCGAGCGCCGAGGTCGACCACGGCACCCCGTCCGACAGCAACGCCACCAGCGACGCCTGCTCGCCTTCGATGGGGGGTGCCAGCAGCGCCACTCCCCGGTCGCCCCGCGGCCGCAGCGTGAAGCCACGCGGCGTCGACTCGACTTGCGCGACGTCCTTGACGAGCGCGCGCAACCGGCCGATCTCCACCCGCAGCCGCGCCCGGTGCGTCTCGTCCGGGTCGCGGAAGCCGAACGCGCCGGCGATCAGGGCCTCGCGGTCGACGTCGCCCGGCCAGGCCTGCGCCAACGCGCGCGCCAGCGCGAACAGGATGGGGCGGCGCGCCAGCGGGCACCACAGCCCCCCGACGCCCACGCCGCGCCGGCACGCGTCCACCACCAGGGCGTCCGACGCCAGCAGTGCGGCCACCTCGCCCAGCCGCAGCGAGCGCTCGCCGTCGGCGCCGACGCGCCGCGCGGCCGGGTGCTCGAGG
>JBJMWE010000104.1:0-32938 GCA_045810285.1 Vitreoscilla sp.
CGTGGCCGCGCGCACGACGCTGGGAATGCCCAGGTGCCGCGTGTTGCGCAGGTGCGCGACCTTGTTGACGTTGACCGACAGCGCGCAACGCTGCGGGTGCGTGACCTGTTCGGGAGCGACGAGCGGATTCATGGGACGATCTTTCGAGTTCGACCACCGAGCCTATCCGGGCTCGCCTTCGGGGGGCAGCGACGGCAGGGGCGAGGAGGTCGTCAATCTTCTTGCATCGCGCATCACGTCACGCGTGCGCAGCGACGGCGATCCGAGATGATAGTGAACCAGCGCGCGCAGCACCGGCTTGAGGCGATCCAGCCGCGTGGCGCAGGCCACGTGCAGCGCGCCGAGGTCGTTGTCGCGCAGCGCGGCGTCCAGCGCCAGCAGGTCTTCCCCCGGCAAGCGGCCGGCCGGCAGCGCGGGGTCGGCGTCCACCACGCCGCGGTCGCCCAGCAGCTGGTACGGCGCCTCGGCGGCCAGCCGCTGCTGGGTGGCGGTGACGCGGTCGAGCTCGGGCAGCAGGCCGATCGCCTTGAGCAGCACCAGCTCGAACGCGCGCAGGCCGATCTGCTCGGCGAACTCGTCGGACGTCGCCAGGCTGCGCAGCGTGGCGGCGTAGCCGTCGAACAGCACTGCGTGCGCGTCGCCGCGCGCGAGCAGCTTCATCAGCAGCTCGTTGAGGTAGAAGCCGGCGAACAGGCGCGCGGGCGGCAGGACGGGCGTGGCGTCCAGCCCGGCCCATTCCGCGCCGCGCAGCGTGACGACGTCGGCCTGCGCGTCCTCCGCCTGCTTGCCGATCGTCACCGACAGCCGCTGGAACGGCAGCAGCACGCTGCGCATCTGCGAATACGGGCGCTTGGCCCCCTTGGCCGCGACGGTCACGCGGCCCTTGGCGCGCGTGAACAGGTCCAGGATCAGGCTGGTCTCGCTCCAGTCGTAGCGATGGAGCACGTAGGCGTCGAGGGGAACGGCGGCCTTGCGAGAGGTGGCCATCACGACGTGAGCCGCTTATTCGTAGCCGTAGGAGCGCAGGTGCTCTTCCGAATCCGCCCAGCCCGAACGCACCTTCACCCACACCTCGAGGAACACCTTGGCCTCGAGCAGGCGCTCCAGTTCCTGGCGCGACTCCGACGCGATGCGCTTGAGCTGCGCGCCCTTGGCGCCGATGACCATGCCCTTGTGGGCGTCGCGCTCGACGATGATCGTGGCCGCGATGCGGCGCAGCGCGCCCTCCTCGGCGAACTGGTCGATCACCACCGTCACGTTGTACGGCAGCTCGTCGCCGGTCAGGCGGAACAGCTTCTCGCGGATCACCTCGCTGACCAGGAAGCGCTCGCTGCGGTCGGTGAGCATGTCCGGGTCGTAGAACCACGGCTGCTCGGGCAGGTGCGGCTTGAGCACCTCGAGCAGGCGCGCCACGTCGTTGGTGGAATAGGCCGACAGCGGGAAGAACTCGGTGAACGGGTGCTTGCCCTGCATGGACTGCAGCCACGGCAGCAGGTCGCTGCGGCGGTTGATCGTGTCGAGCTTGTTCGCCACCAGGATCACCGGCTTGCCCTGCGGCATCAGCGCCAGCGCCTTCGCGTCGTCCGCGCCGAACTTGCCGGCCTCGACCATGAACAGCACGATGTCGACGTCCGTCAGCACCGACACCACCGTCTTGTTCAGCGACTTGTTGAGCGCCGCCGAGTGCTTGGTCTGGTAGCCGGGCGTGTCGACGAACACGAACTGCGCCGCGCCCTCGCTGCGCACGCCGGTGATGCGGTGGCGCGTGGTCTGGGCCTTGTTCGACGTGATGCTGATCTTCTGGCCGACCAGCGCGTTCAGCAGCGTGGACTTGCCCACGTTGGGCCGCCCGACGATGGCCACCAGGCCGCAGCGCTTCTTCTGGCCGTTCTCGTCGGTGGAGGCGGCCAGCATCGCGGCCATGGCCTCGGCGCTGAGGGGCGTCTCGATGTACTCGCCGTCGGAAGCGTTGTCCTCGGGCAGGTTGTCGGAGTCGGCGTCGCCTTCCGGCAGATCGTCCTCCGGCAGCGCGTCGGACGAGTCGTGGGGAGGCTTCATTTCAGGCACCAGGATGTCCTTTGCGGGTCGGCACGTCGATGTCGCCGGCCTTGATTCGATCGAGCAGTTGCTGCGCCGACGCCTGCTCCGCCGCGCGCCGCGAGCGGCCGACGCCGGTGGCGCGCCACTGCAGCTGGGGGACGTCGCACTCGACCTCGAAGGTCTGTGCGTGCGCCTGGCCCCGCGTGGCGGAGATGCGGTAGGTCGGCACGGGCACGTGCCGCGCCTGCAGCCATTCCTGCAGTTCGGTCTTGGCGTCCTTGCGCCAGCTGTCCGTGCTGGTGGACATGATGGTCTCGCCGAACAACCGGGCCACCAGGGCCTGCGCGGCCTCGAAGCCGCCGTCGATGCTCACGGCGCCGATCAGCGCCTCGACCGCGTCGGCGAGGATCGATGGCCGCGCCGCACCGCCGCCGCGCGCCTCGCCCTCGGACAGGCGCAGCGCCTCGGGCAGGCCCAGCACCAGCGCGACCCTGTGCAGGCTGTCCTCGCGCACGAGGTGGGCGCGCACGCGCGTGAGGTCGCCTTCGTCGGACCCGGAGAAGCGGTCGAACAGCAGCCGCGACACCGCCAGGTTCAGCACCGCGTCGCCCAGGAACTCGAGGCGTTCGTTGTGGTCGGCGCCGAAGCTGCGATGCGTCAGGGCGCGCTCGAACAGCGGGCGGTCGGCGAACTGGTAGCCGAGCCGGAGCTCGACCAGCGCCGCGCCGCGGGCGGACGATGACGAGGCGCTGCCGGCCATGGCTTGCTCAGGACCCCTTGACGTTGGCGTTCGGCGTGGACGCCGTTCCCGCGAACTTCAGCAGGATGTACACCGAGGGCTCGAACACGGGCACCTCGACGCTGTAGTGGTACGAGGTCTTGAAGCCGTCGCCGGCCGGCTGGATGTCCAGGTCCTTGGCCGAGATGGTGTGGATCGAGTACTCCACCTCGCTCGTCTTCTCGAACGACGTGCGGATCTCGCCCGGGCCCGCAGGGTTCCTGGCCATGATGGTGGCCACTGCCTTGCGGATCGTCAGATACTCGTTGATGGCAGGGAACACCCGCGCGCCCATCAGCAGCAGGAAGCCGACGATGATCGCGAGGATCACCATGCTGAACACGGTGGCGCCGCGCTGGCTGGAAAGTCGACGGGACGGGATCATGGGGTGTGTGCCTTGGTTCAATGCGCCGAACGTCAGTCGGCGTCGAGTCAATGGAACGAGCCGATGCGACCGAGGTCGCCGAAGTTCATCCAGACGAAGAAGGCCTTGCCGACGATGTTCTCGTCCGGCACGAAGCCCCAGTAGCGCGAGTCTTCCGAGTTGTCCCGGTGGTCGCCCATCATGAAGTAATGGCCCGGCGGCACCTTGCAGACGACGCCTTCCGAACTGTACTGGCAGTTGTCCTTGAACGGGAACCCGTCCATGACGCCGATCACTTCCGCCGGCCGCTGGGCGCTGGTCAGGATGCGGTGCTTCACGCCCGTCAGGTCTTCCTCGAACGCCTGCTCGTAGCTGCCCGGGCGGCCGTCGGCGCCCTCGACGTAGTAGTCGGGCTGCGGCGTCTCCTGCACCGCCTTGCCGTTGATGCGCAGCTGCTTGTTCAGGTACGAGACCTCGTCGCCGGGCAGGCCCACCACGCGCTTGATGTAGTCCACTTCCGGCTTGCGCGGGTAGTGGAACACCATCACGTCGCCGCGCTGCGGGTCGTGGTTCGCGATGATCTTCTTGTTGATCACCGGCAGGCGGATGCCGTAGTGGTACTTGTTGACGAGGATCAGGTCGCCGATCTGCAGCGTCGGGATCATCGAGCCCGACGGGATCTTGAACGGCTCGAACAGGAAGCTGCGCAGGAAGAACACCACCGCGATGACGGGGAACAGGCCCGCCGTCCAGTCCAGCCACCAGGGCTGTTCCAGCAGCTTGTTCTTGACCTCGTCGACGTCGCCGTCGATCTTGATGCCCTGGCGCCCGAGTTCCGCGCGGCGCGCGCCCTCCTGGCTCTCGTAGGCCGCGGCGGCCTGGCGGCGCTTCGGCGCGAAGTACAGGCGTTCGGCCAGCCAGTAGGCGAAGGTCACCAGCGTCAGGATCAGGAGCAGCAACGCGAAGTTGCCGGTCACCTTGTCCGACATCCAGGCACCGAGATAGATCACCAGGGCGGCATACAGCGCGCCGGTCAATGCACTCATCAGTTCAATCGTCCACTTGGAGGATGGCCAGGAACGCTTCCTGAGGCACTTCGACGGAGCCGATCTGCTTCATGCGCTTCTTGCCTGCCTTTTGTTTTTCGAGCAGCTTCTTCTTGCGGGAGACATCCCCGCCGTAGCATTTTGCCAGCACGTTCTTGCGCAGCGCCTTGATGTTCTCGCGCGCGATGATGTTGGCCCCGATGGCGGCCTGGATCGCGACGTCGTACATCTGGCGCGGGATCTGCTCGCGCATCTTGGAGGCGACGCCGCGGCCGCGGAACTGGCTCTGCGACCGGTGCACGATCATCGACAGCGGATCGACCTTCTCGCCATTGATCATGATGTCGACCTTGACGACGTCGGCGGCGCGGTATTCCTTGAACTCGTAGTCCATCGAGGCGTAGCCGCGCGACACGCTCTTGAGCTTGTCGAAGAAGTCCAGGACGATCTCGGCCAGCGGCAGCTCGTAGGTCAGCATGACCTGCTTGCCGTGGTAGGCCATGTTCAGCTGCACGCCGCGCTTCTGGTTGCACAGCGTCATGACGACGCCGACGTAGTCCTGCGGCATGTACAGGTGCACGGTGACGATCGGCTCGCGGATCTCGCGGACCCGGCCCTGGTCGGGCATGCGGCTCGGGTTCTCGACCTCGCTGACCGTGCCGTCGTTGAGCTCCACTTCGTAGACCACGCTGGGCGCGGTCGTCACCAGGTCCTGGTCGAATTCGCGCTCCAGGCGCTCCTGCACGATCTCCATGTGCAGCAGCCCCAGGAAGCCGCAGCGAAAGCCGAAGCCCAGCGCCTGCGACACCTCGGGCTCGTAGCGCAGCGAGCTGTCGTTGAGCTTGAGCTTCTCCAGCGCGTCGCGCAGCTGGTCGTATTCGCTGGCCTCGGTCGGATACAGGCCGGCGAAGACCTGCGGCTGGATCTCCTTGAAGCCGGGCAGCGCCTGGCTGGCGGGGCCGGCGTTGTTGGGCAGCTTCTTCTCGAGCGTGATGGTGTCGCCCACCTTGGCGGCGGCCAGCTCCTTGATGCCGCAGATCACGAAGCCGACCTCGCCGGCCTTCAGCACGTCGCGGTTCTCGCTCTTGGGCGTGAACACGCCCAGGTGCTCGATGCCGTAGACGGAATCGGTGGCCATCAGGCGGATGCGCTCGCCCTTGCCGATGCGGCCGTCGACCACGCGCACGAGCATCACGACGCCGACGTAGTTGTCGAACCAGGCGTCGATGATCATGGCGCGCGGCGGGCCGTCCGCATTGCCCTTGGGCGACGGCATGCGCTCGATCACGGCCTCGAGGATGTCGTCGATGCCCATGCCCGTCTTGGCCGAGCAGGGGATCGCGCGGGTGGCGTCGATGCCGATCACGTCCTCGATCTCGGCGCGCGCGTTGTCGGGGTCGGCGGACGGCAGGTCCATCTTGTTCAGGACCGGCACCACCTCGACATGCAGCTCGAGGGCCGTGTAGCAGTTCGCGACCGTCTGCGCCTCCACGCCCTGGCTGGCGTCGACGACCAGCAGCGCGCCCTCGCAGGCCGACAGCGAGCGGCTGACTTCGTACGAGAAGTCGACGTGGCCGGGCGTGTCGATCAGGTTGAGGTTGTAGACCTCGCCGTTGCGCGCCTGGTACTGCAGCGCGGCGGTCTGTGCCTTGATGGTGATGCCGCGCTCGCGCTCGATGTCCATCGAATCGAGCACCTGTGCTTCCATCTCGCGATCCGACAGGCCGCCGCAGCGCTGGATGATCCGGTCGGCCAGCGTGCTCTTGCCGTGGTCGATGTGGGCGATGATGGAGAAGTTTCTGATGTGATCCATGAGGGGTCGATCGAGCGCTCGGGCGCGTGGTGCCGGAAGCGCTTGCCGTGTCGGCGCAAGAGTCGCAGCGGAGGTGTTGCGAGGGCGCGCGAAGGACGGTGGCGCGCCTGCGTCGAGACTAAAAAAAAGGCACGTCCAAAGAGAGACGCGCCTTCCAACAAAATCGTATGGCAACTGCTTGTTGGGCTTTCATTGTAGCCAAAAGCACTGCGCTGGAAACCGCGTCTTTGCTGGGTTTTTGTGGCGTTGCACGTCTCCAACATGAAATTTCATGCACAAGTTATGCACAGGCTGGCGTGCATCGATTGTGGATAAGTTGGAGGCCTGCGGAAGTCGCCGGGAACACCGCGCCAACCCGGCGATTTCTTGTCCGATTGTACCGTTTTGGCGCCTTCGGTCGGGCACGAAACGCAGGCAAGTGGGCGCACGCAAACCGACCCCCTCGGCCCCTCGCCGACACGCTTTCGTCACCGATTGTTCGGCTGGCGCACAAGGCTCCTGCCTTGTGGAAAGACCCGGCGCCCCACTCGGCTGTCAGGTCATTGCAGGCCACCGTTCCCTGGAACTTCTGGGGCCAGAGTGGAGTCCCACCCGGCACATGCCGATAAGCGGTCATGGCGTCGAAATGGCGCGGCTGGCAGGAATCGAACCTGCGACCCTCTCCTTAGGAGGGAGATGCTCTATCCACTGAGCTACAGCCGCGAAGCGCGCCAGTGTATCAAGGGACGACAGCCTGTTCGCGGCGCCACCTCGGTCCGCGGCTTGCCGAGGCCTACGAAATTGCACAAGTTTCGGGCATGTGAGGGCACGCTCTGCAGGAGCGGCGGTTCTATACTCTCACTCGTGCGCGCGCGACCGCTGGGGTGGCGCCCGCAAGCCGTTCTACTGGAATCGGGGCAAGACAGACATGGGTTCGAAATTCAAGGTTGCGGGGCTGTTGGCCCTCGGCGCGGTTGCCGGTGCACTCACCACGATGCAGCTGCAGGCCACCGCACGCAACTCGCTCGCGTCGCTGCCCCTGGAAGACATCCAGCGCCTGACCGACGTGTTCCAGCGCATCAAGGACGACTACGTCGTTCCCGTCGACGAGAAGAAGCTCATCTCCGACGCCATCGGCGGCATGGTGTCGGGGCTCGACCCGCACTCGCAGTACTTCGACAAGAAGTCCTACAAGGAATTCCGCGAGGCCACTTCGGGCCGCTTCGTCGGCGTGGGCATCGAGATCGGCATGGAGGACGGCCTGGTCAAGATCGTCTCCCCGATCGAGGGCTCGCCGGCTTTCCGTGCCGGCCTCAAGCCCAACGACCTGATCACGAAGATCGACGACGCCCAGGTCAAGGGCCTCACGATGGACCAGGCCGTCAAGAAGATGCGCGGCGACCCGGGCTCCAAGGTCGTGCTGACTGTCTTCCGCAAGGACGAGAACCGCAGCTTCCCCGTCACCATCACGCGCGCCGAGATCACGGTGCAGAGCGTCAAGGTCAAGGACATCGACGGCTACGCCTGGGTGCGCATCAACCAGTTCCAGGAACGCACGGTCGAGGACTTCGCCACCAAGGTGGAGGACCTGTACAAGAAGGATCCGAAGATCAAGGGCTTCGTGCTGGACCTGCGCAACGACCCGGGCGGCCTGCTCGAGGGCGCCGTGGGTATCTCATCGGTCTTCCTGCCCGCCGAGTCGGTGGTCGTGAAGACCAACGGCCAGATCAGCGAATCGAAGCAGACCTTCAAGGCCACGCCCGACGACTACCTGCGCCGCGGCGGCAGCGACCCGCTCAAGCGCCTGCCCGGCTCGCTCAAGACGGTGCCTCTGGTGGTGCTGATCAACGGCGGCTCGGCGTCGGCCAGCGAGATCGTCGCCGGCGCGCTGCAGGATTACCACCGCGGCACGCTGATGGGCGCGCAGTCCTTCGGCAAGGGCTCGGTGCAGACGGTGATGCCGCTAGGCGGCGAGACGGCCATCAAGATCACCACCGCGCGCTACTACACGCCCAGCGGCCGCTCGATCCAGGAAAAGGGCATCGTGCCGGAGGTCTGGGTCGACGAGACGGCCGAGGGCGACGTCTACGCCGCGCTGCGCACCCGCGAGGCCGACCTCGACAAGCACTTGGTCAACGAGGACTACAAGGCCGACCCGGCCCGCGAGAAGGAACGCGAGGAGGCGCGCACCAAGTTCGAGGCCGAGCTGGCCAAGAACGCCAACAAGCCGCCCAAGCCGCTGCCCGAGTTCGGCTCGGCGGAAGACTTCCAGCTGAACCAGGCGCTGAACCGCCTGCGCGGCCAGCCGGTCATGGTCAGCAAGACCGCCACCGAGCGCAAGCCCGAAGACACTTCAACTCAGTAGCCAGCGGATCCTCTCGATCTGCCCATGCTGCGACGACGCCGCCCCCGGCGCTGCCGCCCGGTCGCTTCGCTCGAGATCCAGGGGAGCGGTCGAACCGGCTCTGCCGGGCGACTCGCGGCCGCCCTCGCAGGGGGCAGGGAGCGCCAGCGACCGTGGGGGCCCAATGACCGATGAAGAGCTGTTGCGGTATTCGCGGCACATCCTGCTCGACGAGATCGGCATCGAGGGGCAGGAACGCATCCGCGCGGCGCGGGCGCTCGTGATCGGTGCCGGTGGCCTCGGCTCGCCGGTGGCGCTGTACCTGGGCAGCGCCGGCATCGGACGGCTCACGCTGGTGGACGACGACGTCGTCGACCTGACCAACCTGCAGCGCCAGGTCGCCCATGCACACGACCGCATCGGTCACGCCAAGGTCGACTCCGCCCGCGTCGCGGTGCGGGCGATCGCGCCGGGGCAGGAGGTGGTGGCCGTGCGCCGGCGCGCCGACGCCAACGCGCTGGCGGTGCTCGTGGCCGACGCGGACGTGGTGCTCGATTGCAGCGACAACTTCGCCACGCGCCAGGCGGTCAACGCGGCCTGCGTCGCGGCAGGCGTGCCGCTGGTGTCGGGCGCGGCGATCGGCTTCGATGGCCAGCTGTCGACATGGGACATGCGCCGGCCCGAGGCGCCCTGCTACGCCTGCGTCTTCCCGCCGGACAGCGCGCCACCCGAGGTGCGCTGCGCCACGATGGGCGTGTTCGCGCCGCTGGTGGGCATCATCGGCGCGATGCAGGCGGCCGAGGCGCTCAAGCTCGTGGCGCGGATCGGAACCTCGCTCGCGGGTCGGCTGCAGATGCTGGACGCGCGCACGATGGAGTGGACGACGATCGCCGTCCCGCGCGATCCGCACTGCGCCGTCTGCGCGTCGCGCGCGCGGGTGTGACGCACCCGGGCGGGCGACGCCGCGCGCGGGAGGTAAGCTGCCGGCCATGAAGCATCGCCCCCTGAAAGCACGCAACTTCCCGACGGCCGTCCAGGACGCCGCCACGTCCAGGAAGCCGCCCTCGCTGTACGACGGCCCGGGCAGCGCCTACCACCTCGCGTTCACCGACCTCGACTTCCTGCTGCAGGAGGAGCTGCGCCCGGTGCGCATGCAGCTGGAGCTGATGAAGCCGGAGATGGTGCAGGCGAGACATGGCATCGAATCGACCATCGTGCTGTTCGGCAGCGCGCGCATCAAGACGCCCGATGCCGCCGGGCAGCAGCTCGCCGACGCCATGCGCGGCGGCGACGCGCAGGCGATCAAGCGCGCGGAGACGGCCGTCAACATGAGCCACCACTACGCCGAGGCGCGCCGCTTCGCGGAGATGGTCACCATCAGGACGCGCCACCTCGCCACGCCGATCCATGTGGTCACCGGCGGCGGGCCCGGCATCATGGAGGCCGGCAACCGCGGCGCGTTCGAGTCGGGCGGCAAGAGCATCGGCCTGAACATCGTGCTGCCGCACGAGCAGCAGCCCAACCCGTACATCACCCCGGAGCTGTGCTTCCAGTTCCACTACTTCGCGCTGCGCAAGATGCACTTCCTGATGCGCGCCGTCGCGCTGGCGTGCTTCCCCGGCGGCTTCGGCACGCTGGACGAGCTGTTCGAGGTGCTCACGCTGATCCAGACCGGCAAGTCGCGCCCGCGCCCGATCCTGCTGTTCGGCGCCGCATTCTGGAAGCGGCTGATCGACTTCGACCTGCTGATCGAGACGGGCATGATCTCGCCCGACGACGTGCACCTGTTCAAGTTCGTCGAGACGGCCGAGGAAGGCTGGGCGGCGCTCAAGGGCGCGTACGGCTTCGAGGGCATCGAGGAGACCTCCGCGCCCGCGGCCGGCGAGCTTTGATCGGCCAAAGGGCCGCCAACTCGAATCATTCGCACCTGACTCGCGGGGACAATCGCGCCATGACCAAAGTTTCACTCATCGGCGCGCCGACCGACATCGGCGCAGGCGCCCGCGGCGCCAGCATGGGCCCGGAGGCGATGCGCGTCGCCCAGATCGGCCCCACGCTGCAGGCCCACGGCATCGAGGTGTTCGACCGCGGCAACCTGCTGGGCCCGGCCAACCCCTGGCAGCCGCCTGTCGACGGCTTTCGCCACCTGCACGAGGTCACCGCCTGGAACCGCGCCGTCCACGACGCCGTGCACGCCGAACTCGCGATCGGCCACCTGCCGATCCTGCTCGGCGGCGACCACTGCCTGGGCATCGGCTCGATCAGCGCCGTGGCGCGCCACTGTCGCGAACAGGGCAGGAAGCTGCGCATCCTGTGGCTGGACGCGCACGCCGACTTCAACACCGCCGTGCTCACGCCGAGCGGCAACATCCACGGCATGCCGGTGGCCTGCCTGTGCGGCCACGGCCCGCAGGAGCTCGTCGAGATCGGCGGCCAGGTGCCGGCGATCAACCCCAAGTGGATCCGCCAGATCGGCATCCGCAGCGTCGATGCGGGCGAGAAGAAGTTCGTCCACGAGATGGGCCTCGAAGTGTTCGACATGCGCTACATCGACGAGATGGGCATGCGCCACACGATGGAGCTGGCGCTGGCCACGCTCGACGACAACACGCACCTGCACGTGAGCTTCGACGTCGACTTCCTCGACCCGCAGATCGCCCCGGGCGTCGGCACCACCATCCCCGGCGGCCCGACCTACCGCGAAGCGCAGCTGTGCATGGAGATGATCGCCGACACCGGCCGCCTGGCCTCGCTCGACGTCATGGAACTGAACCCCGCGCTCGACGTGCGCAACCAGACGGCCACGCTGGCCGTCGACCTGATCGAGAGCCTGTTCGGCAAGAGCACCCTGATGCGGAAATAGGCGCGCCGCCCGGCCGGCCTGCGGGCGCATACTGGGCCCGGGATGTCGCCGGAGGTGTCGCGCATGGGTTGGCCGCACAGGCTGGGGATCTTGGCCGCCAGGGCCGCTGGCCTGCTCGCGCTTGCGGCGTCGGCGGCGCTGGCCCCCGCGGCCACCGCGCTGGCCGCGAGCCTGCGGGTGGCCACGGCGTTCGATCCGCAGACGATGGATCCGCACAGCCTGGCGCTGCAGTACCACACGCGGGTGGTGTTCCAGATCTACGAATCGCTGGTGGGGCGCGACCCGCACTACCGCCTCGTGCCGGTGCTCGCCACCGAGTGGACGCAGACCGACCCGCGCACCTGGCGCTTCAAGCTGCGCCCGGGCGTCCGCTTCCACGACGGCAGCCCGTTCACCGCGGACGACGCCGTCTTCTCGTTCGAGCGCGCGCTCGCGCCGCCTTCGCAGCGCCAGTTCGTGCTCAAGGGCATCAAGCGGGTGCGCGCGGTGGATCCGCTGACGATCGACATCGAGCTCACGACGCCCGATGCCTCGCTGCCGCAGAAGCTGGTGCTGGTGGCGATGATGAGCAGGCGCTGGGCGCAGTCGCACCACGTCGAGCGCGCGCAGGACTACAACGCGCGCCAGGAGACGTTCGCGGTGCGCAATGCCAATGGCACCGGCGCCTACCGGCTCGAACGCTACGAGCCCGACGTGCGCACCACGCTGAAGGCCTTCCCGCAGTGGTGGAATCGCGCCGGCAACGGCAACGGCAACGTCGACGCGGCCAGCTTCCTCACGATCCGCTCCGATGCCACGCGCCTGGCCGCCCTGCACTCCGGGGAGGTCGACATCGTGCTCGATCCGCCTTACCAGGACGTCGAGCGCCTGCGCCACGACGCCGACGTCGCCGTCACGCAGGTGGGCGACATCTCCACCGACCTGCTGGCCTTCGACCAGGCCAGCGCCGCGCTGCCCGGCGTCGCGCCTGGCGCGGACGGCAAGCCGCGCAACCCGTTCAAGGACCTGCGCGTGCGGCGCGCCGTCTACCACGCGATCAACATCGACCTCGTGATCCAGAAGGTCCTCAAGGGACTGGCCACGGCCACCGGCGACCTGATCGCGCCGCAGTTCGGCGCCGCCGCGACGGCCGGCGCGCCCCGCCCGCGCTACGACCCCGTGCGCGCCCGCGAGCTGCTGCGCGAGGCCGGCTACCCGGACGGCTTCGACCTGACGATGGACTGCGTCAACGTGGCCTTCCGCGAACACGTGTGCCAGGCGATCGCGGCGATGCTGACGCAGGTGGGCATCCGCACCGCGCTGCACACGTCGCCGGGCACGCAGTTCTTTCCGATGATCACGCAGGCCAAGGTGAGCCTGGCGGAGTTCGGCTTCACCGGCACGACGGAGGACGCGTGGCAGGGCCTCAACGGCCTCCTGCACACCTGGGACGCCAACGGCGGCGGCACCTTCAACGCCGGCCGCTATTCGAACGCGCGGCTCGATGCGCTGATCGACAGCCTCCGCACCGAGCTCGATGATGGCCGGCGCGGGGCGATGGTCGCCGAGGCGTTGAAGCTGGCCGAGGAGGACATCGCCTACGTTCCGCTGTACCGGCGCACACTGAGCTGGGTGATGCAGAAAAAAGTGCAGGTCGTCATGCTGCCGGACGACACGATTCCCATTCGCTGGGTCGACGTGCGGTAACCGCGCGTTGCCGCGGCGCGCATTGGAACGCGTTTAGACCCTGTTGGCGTGACCGACTTCGCATCCGGGTGTGACACGGCGTACAAATGGCAATCTTGCCCACTTGCGGGTATGCAATGTGCTCCCGCCTGCTGGACCGTAGCATTCCGACGCGCGCTGGAACGCGCCCCCATGACCGCACTCCTGCCTCGTCGCTCCCTCGGCACCAAGCTGCGGCTCGCGATCCTCGGTTCCACGCTGGTGGCGCTGGTGCTGGCCCTCGGCACCTCCATCGTCTATGACCTGAACACCTGGCACCGCGGCTGGATCGCCGATGTGCGCGCCCAGTCCGAACTGCTCGGACACGCGAGTACCGACGACCTGGCCGCCGGCAATCCGCGCGGCGCCGACGAGGCGTTGGCGATGCTGCAGCTGCAGCCCGGCATGCGCAGCGCCGCCGTCTATGACGCTCAGGGGCGGCGGTTCGCGGCCTGGAACGCCGCCGACGCGATGCCGCTGCCCGCGGCCATCGCCAACGTCGACCCCGACGGCTCGCACGAGCTGCAGGTACGCACGCCCATCGTCGACCAGGGCCGCATGCTGGGCACGGTCGTCGTGCGCGCGCGCGACGAGCTGGACGATCGCATCGCCAGCTACGGCGCGCTGGCGCTGGGCCTGGTCCTGCTGGCAGCGGCGGGCACCTGGGCCGTGTCGGCGTGGCTCAAGGCGATCGTCACGCAGCCGCTCGCCGTGATGACCGACATCGCCCGCGAGGCGGTGCAGCACGGCGTGCTCTCGCGGCGCGCGGCCAAGCTGGGCGAGGACGAGGTCGGCGAGCTGGTGGATGCGTTCAACGGCCTGCTGGCCGAGATCGAGCGCCGCAAGTCCGAGCAGGAGGTCGCGGCGGCCGAGAAGGATCGCGAAGTCGCCGAGCGCCGGCACGTGCAGGCGCTGCTGCAGCGGCTCAACGAGGAGCTCGAGCGCCGCGTGCACGAGCGCACCGCGCAGCTGGAGGAATCCAACCGCGACCTGATCGCCGCCACGCGCGAGGCCGAGAACGCCAACCGCGCGAAGTCGGAGTTCCTGTCCAACATGAGCCACGAGCTGCGCACGCCGCTGAACGCGATCATCGGCTTCGGCCAGCTACTGAACCACGAGGAGGCGGCCGCCGCCGGCGTGGAGCGCAACCGCAGCTTCGTGCAGCACATCGTCGACGCCGGCAACCACCTGCTGACGCTGATCAACGAGATCCTGAACCTGGCGCAGATCGAGTCGGGCAAGGTCTCGGTCAGCCTGGAACCGGTGGAGCTGCGCGAGGTGCTGGAGGAGTGCCACGCGCTGACGCGCACCGCTTCCGCGCAGCGTGGCATCCGCCTGGTCTTCCCGGCGGAGACGGCGATGGTCGTCCACGCCGACCGCACGCGCCTGAAGCAGGTGCTGCTGAACCTGCTGTCCAACGCGGTGAAGTACAACCGCGACCACGGCGCCGTGATCGTGGAGTGCACCGCGGGCGACCAGGGCAAGGCGCGCATCGCGGTGCAGGACACCGGCGCCGGCCTGACGCCCGAGCAGCTGCGCGCGCTGTTCCAGCCGTTCAACCGGCTCGGCCGCGACAAGAGCGGCATCGAGGGCAGCGGCATCGGCCTGGCGCTGACCAAGCGGCTCGTCGAGCTGATGGGCGGCACGATCGGGGTGCGCAGCACGCCCGGCATCGGCAGCACGTTCTGGATCGACCTGCGCAGCGCCGAGCCGCTGACGGTGGCGCTGGCGCGCGTGGAGCCGCGCCTGCCCACGCCCGGCGAGCTGACGGGCGCGGAGCCGGTCCTGGCCACCATCCTGTGCGTGGACGACAACCGCGCCAACCTCGCGCTGCTCACCGAGGCGCTGTCGCTGCGCGCCGACTGCCTCGTGCTGACCGCCGCCGACGGCCAGGCCGGCGTCGACATGGCGCGCACGCACAGCCCCGACGTCATCCTGATGGACAACAACATGCCCGTCATGAGCGGCCGCGAGGCGATGCGCATCCTGCGCGAGGATCCGGCCACCGCGGGCATCCCCATCATCGCCGTGAGCGCGGCGGCGATGCCAGGGTCGGTGTCCTCGGGCCTCGAGCAGGGCTACTTCCGCTACCTGGTCAAGCCCTACGACCTGGTCGACCTGACCGACGCCATCGACGCCGCGATCGACGTCTCGCGCAGCGGAGACGCCGCGCGGCGCGTCATCGCCCGCGACGCGGTGCCCGGCTTCGAGGCCCCGCCCGCCGCATGACGCGTCAGCGCCCGCGCGCGGGGGCGCGGCGTGCCCTCTCGGGCGCGGGCACGTCCGCGCCATGGCCGTCGGCCGCGAGGATCCAGCCTTCCACGGGATCGGCGTCGGCCGGCATGCCGTACCCTGGGCAGGTATCGGCCCAGCCGGCCAGCAGGAGGCACAACGCCGCATCGAGCCGGTCGCCCTGCGCATCGGCCACGAGCTCGTCGCGCTGCGCGTGCGTGAGCTTCAGGCGCAGGCCGCGCCAGCGGCCCTGCTCGAGCGCGTCGACGAGATCCTTGCGCGCGATCAGGCGCTCGGGCGTCTGCTGCGCCCGGGTGTCGCTCTTGTACGAGCGGCGGCCGATCAGCGCGCGCGCCACCAGGCCGGGATAGCCCTCCAGCGCCACCCGCGTGGCGTCGCCTGCCGCGAGGCCGGGGATGTCGACGCCCGCCGCGCGCAGCGCCGGCACGCCCGCGTGCAGCATGAAGGCGACGGGCGGGTTGACCCACTTCATGGAGCTGCTGCTGCCGGCCGGTGCATCGCACGCGCGGTGCGCGAACTTCGATCCGACCGGCCGCGCGTCGCAGAACGCCGCGAACGTCTCGACGATCTGCGGGCGCGACAGGCTCGCGTAGTGCGCCATGCTGCCCGCCCAGTCGGCGGGCCAGCCGAGCGCGGCGAGCAGTTCGCGCGGCAGCCCGAAGGGCATGTCGAACGCGGACAGCCACGGGCCGGGGCGACGCAATGCGGCGGCGAACGCGTCCGGCGTCAGGTCTTCCTCGAAGCGCTCCAGCTTCAGCAGGCCGGGCCGCTGCCACGCGCCCCAGGCCCACACGATGGGCTTGCCGCGCCGCGGGGCGCTCGTGAAATCGACGCCGGCGAGCGCGCGCATGGGGTTCTCGACAACGGCGGCGGACGGCACGGCAAGGTTCATGTCAGGCATTTTTGCTCACAAGCCGGCCCGGTCCGCGCGACGGCGCGGATGGCCTGAGGTAGTCTCGCAGGCCTCCCCGCCCTCACCTGCGCCCGGCCACCAGCCGCGGCCAAGCCTGGCCGTCATGGTCGCGTCCTCGCCGTCTCCCGACATCCCGTCCGCCCTCGACTCGTCGTTCGCCCCGGCCGATTTCGCGCACCACGTCGCGACGGCGCGCGATTTCGACGACGACGACCGCGACCGGGGCGCGCCACTGCTGGAGGCGCTGATGGCCGAGCCGGCCCGGCCCTCGCGCCTGGGCCTGCCGGGCGGCGCGAGCACCGTGTTCAAGGCCGCTGGCGCGCTGGTGCTGCTGGCCATCGTGCTGGCCATCGGCGGCGCGCGCGCGGGCCTCGCCCCGCCGTGGGTGCGCCTGTTCGACAACCTGCACTGGACGATCGCCGACATCGGCGCCGCCTGGCTGGCCTGGATCGGCGTGCGCGATGCGCGGGAGAAGGGCCTGCGCGCCGAGTTCCTCGCGCGGCGCTGGTTCGCCGCCGGCTTCACCTCGTACGCCCTCGGGCAGCTGCTGTGGGACCTGCAGATCTTCCTGGCCTGGCAGCCGTTTCCCGCGCCGTCCGACCCGTTCTACATGATGATGGCGCCGTGCTGCGCGCTGGGCATGATGGGCTACCTGCGCGGCCGCGTCAGCGATTCGCAGCGGCTGGCGGCCGTGCTGGACACGCTGTCGCTCGCGATCGCCGTCGTCGCGCTGGCGCTCGTGATGTACCTGCCCGAGCGCGGCGAGATGAGCGCGCTGGCGCTCGGCGTGATGGTCGCGTACCCGACGCTGCTGCTGGCCGGCGCGTGCGTCGGGTTGATGTCGATCGCGCTGCTGCGCGTGGGCCGTGCCTGGCCGGTCTGGGACCTCACCGGCATGCTGGCCGCGCATGGCGGGCTGTGGATGGAATGGAACGCGCTGACGCTCAGCCACGCGCTGTCCGACGGCGGCCTGGTCAACGCGGCATTCTCGGTGTGCACGCTGCTCGGCGGCCTGGCCGTGACCCGCTGGCGCGCGGACGCCGCCGCGGACGAGCGCATCGAGCGGTTCTACGAGGGCGCGCTGCGCGTGCTGCCCCTGCTGGTGGTCGTGGGCGTCACCTTCGCGGTGACGCTGCAGGACTCGATCGCGCACCTGTCGCCGTCGGCACGCCTGACCTGCGACGCCGCGGCCGTGGTCGTCATCGTGCTGGCGGCGATGCGCCAGACGCTCCAGCTGCGGGATCGCGATCACCTGATCGAGGCGCAACGCCTGCTGCGCGACCGCGAGAACCAGCTCAGCGCGCTGAACCAGCACCTGGAGCAGCGCGTGTCCGAGCGCTCGCGCGAAGCGCAGCAGCGCAACGCCGAGCTGTCGACGGCGCTGCAGCAGCTGGCCATGGCGCAGCACGAGCTGGTGCGCGCCGAGAAGCTCGCGGGCCTGGGCGCGCTGGTCGAGGGCGTGGCTGCCGAGATCTCGGCCACGCTGTCCAACGCGGACATGGTGGCCATCACGCTGCCGGCGCAGGTCGAATCGCTGGGCCGCCTGTTGGCCGCCACGGGCGACGCCCCCGCCGACGAGCGCCGCCGCAGCCTGGTCGCGAGCTACGTCAACGGGCTCGACGAGAGCCACAAGCAGCTGGGGCTGTCGCTCGCGCAGGCGCAGCACGTCGTCGCCGTCTTCCAGCAGATCGCCGTCGACCAGACCAGCGACCACCGCCGCAGCTTCGACCTGCTGGCCACGGTGCGCGAGATGGTGGAGCTCACCCGGCTCGCGCATCGCCACGATCCGATGGAGATCATCGTCACCGGCGAGGCCGACCTGATGCTGGACAGCTTCCCGGGCGCGATCGGCCAGGTGCTGAACCAGCTGATCGAGAACGCCATCGTGCACGGCTTCACGCGCACCGCGGGCCAGGGCACGATCTCCGTGCGCGTCTGGCCTTCGGGCCATGACGCGGTGCGCATCACCGTGCACGACGACGGCGCGGGCATCACGCCCGCCGACCTGCCGCAGGTGTTCACGCCGTTCTTCACCACGCGCCTCGCGCAGGGCGGCAGCGGCCTGGGCCTGACGATCGCGCGCAACATGGTCAACGCGATCCTGGGCGGCCGCATCGAGATCGCCTCGCCCGGGGACGCGGGCACCACCGTCACGATCACGCTGCCGCGGCTGGCGCCGCGGTCACACGGCTAGCAGCACCACGCCGGCGGCCATCAGCAGCGCCCCCAGCACGCGCTGCCCGCGGTCGCCTTCGCCCAGCAGCCGGCCGCCGATCAGCGCGGCGAACAGCATCGAGATCTCGCGGGCGGGCGCCACGTGGGACACCGGCGCCACCCGCACCGCGTACAGCACCAGGATGTAGGCGAGCGGGCTCACGGCGGCCAGCACCGCGGCATGCCACTTGTAGCGCCGCCACGCGTCGACGAAGCCGGGCGGATCGCGCAGCAGCGTCGGCAGCATGAACGGCGTGCGGACCAGGTTGCCGAAGTAGTCGAGGAGGATGGGGCTGAGCAGCAGCGTCTTGACCGAATAGCTGTCCAGCACCGTGTAGCCGGCGATCAGCACCCCGGTCGCCGCGCCCCAGCGCAGGCCGGCGTTCACGCGGGCGCGCTGCGCGGGGTCGTGCGTGGCGCGCAGCATCGCCGGGCCGCCCGCGACGATGAACACGCCGCCGCACACGCACAGCACGCCGAGCGCCCCGTGCAGCGTCAGCGTCTCGCCCATCACGGCCACGGCCAGCAGCGAGCTGATCAGCGGGCCGGTGCCGCGCGCCACCGGGTAGACGACGGTGAGGTCGGACACCCGATAGCCCTTGAGCAGCACCTTGAAGTAGGCCAGGTGCAGGAACCCGCTGGCGCTGACGAACATCCAGGGCCTCCAGCCCCAGCGCGGCACCTCGGTCCAGCCCAGCCACAGGCCGGCGGGCGCCCAGAACACCGCCAGCAGCAGCGCGGCCATCAGCACGAAATGCTTGTTGCCCCCGGTCTTCTTCGCGACGATGTTCCAGAATGCGTGCAGCAAGGCGGCGACGATCACCATCGCGAGTGCGGAGACGGGCATGCGCGATTCTAGGGTCAGGTCGTCTAGACCACCTACATCGGGAGCGACCATGCTGAGGATCCTGGGCAAGCCGACGTCGATCAACGTGCGCAAGGTGCTGTGGCTGTGCGAGGAGCTCGCGCTGCCGCACGTGCTGGAGCCCTGGGGCGCGGGCCTGCGCGACACCGACACGCCGGAGTTCCGCGCGCTGAACCCGAACGCGCTGGTGCCGGTGGCCATCGACGGCGAAGCCGTGCTGTGGGAGTCCAACACGATCTGCCGTTATCTCGCAGGCAAGGCAGGCCGTGTGGACCTGCTGCCGCACGAGCCGCTGGCCCGCGCCCGCGTCGAGCAGTGGATGGACTGGCAGGCCGGCGACTTCAACAACGCCTGGCGCTACGCGTTCATGCACCTGGTGCGCAAGAGCCCGGCGCACCAGGATCCGGCAGCGCTGGCTGCCGGCACGGCGTCCTGGAACCGCCACGTGGCCATGCTGGACGAGCAGCTGGCGCGCACCGGCGCGTTCGTCGCGGGGCCGGCGTTCACGCTGGCCGACATCGTGATCGGGCTGTCCGTGAACCGCTGGTTCGAGACGCCGCTCGAGCGGCCCGCGCTGGCGCACGTGCAGGCGTACTACGACCGGCTGTCGGAACGGGCGCCGTACCGGCTGCACGGGCGCAATGGCATGCCGTGACGGGCCTCGCGGCTCCGTGCGTTGCTCTCCTCACTGGACCAGCCCGAACCGGATCAACGGGTGGATGACCAGTTCCCGTCCTTGCTTGAATTCGACCACTCGGCAAGGATCCGGTCCGCGGAGGCAGCGCCGTTGAACTGTTTCATCAACGCCGACGCCACCTTGAAGAAGGCTGGCTTCAACTCGTCCCAGGTCTGCTGATCGAAGCGCGCTCGCTTGCGCAGAATTGATGGGTTGAAGCGAGGCAAGAGCGCCCCCTTGCACGCGAACACGATGCTGTTGTCGCCATTGCTGCCGTCAACCACCAGGACTTCGTTCTCGAAGCTGCGATTGATCCTGTCGATGAAGACGTCGTAGTTCTCGTTCCATGCATGAAGGTTGACCACCAGGATTCCGTTGGGCTGCAAGACATCGTGGCAATCGTCGTAGAAGCGTTGCGAGCACAAGGCGGGGGGCTGGCCTTCGTTGTCGAAGCCGTCCACCATCAGCACGTCAACCGGGTAGGGTGCCGCTCGCGCGTAGGCGGCGCCGTCTCCACGGCGGACCTTGAACCGGTCGTCGTCGGGCGGTATGCCGAACTCGTCGCGCAGCGCGATCACGTGCGGGTTGATCTCCACGACCTTGATCCGGGTCCTGGGCAGGTGCCGGTGGCAGAACTTGGCCAGCGAACCGCCGCCGAGACCAATCATCGCGAGATTCTCCGGCTCGCTGTTGAACAGCAGCATCGCCATCATCGTGCGCGTGTATTCCAGGTCCAGTGCGTCAGGGCGCTGCGTCTGCATGCGGCTCTGGATCTCCATGATCGTGAAGTGGAGCGCCTTGCTGCCTGGTGTCTCGAAGACGAAGGGCTTGACGTGCTCGTGGCTGTTGGCGTTGTCGGGCATGGCGATTCAGGCGAGGCGATGAGGGGAGCCTTCGACGTCCGTGGTCGTGGCGTTGGCGAATGGCCTGTTCATGCCCGTCGCATGTCCTTGACCAACGGCGGAGCGGCCAGGACGACCAGCAGGCAGGAAATCGGAATCGTGGCTGCGAAGCCAAAGCCCTTGAAAGCCAGCGCACCGGCGATGCCACCGACAAAGAACAGCCCCACGATCATGGCGTGAAGGAACAGTTTGTCGCGATTGGCCACCACGAAGTGGATCTGGTTGGCCTCGCGCATGTGGTTCCAGTAGAGCAGGCGCCCCAGCTCGATACCCAGGTCCGTCACATTGCCCGTCATATGGGTCGTGCGAATCTCGGCATGGGAAATCTTGGTGACGATGGCGTTCTGCAGACCCATGATGAAGCAAAGCAGCAGCACGGTCGCCGGCACCAGCAGCTGTAGTGGCGACTCGAGATTCGCGCCGGCCAGACCGAAGACCAGCAGCAGCGCGGCCTCCAGCAACAATGCCAGCGCGTACTTGCCGTACATGCGCCGACGTCTGGCCCAGTTGATCAGGATGGCCGTGCAGCTCGCGCCAAGCACGAACGACAGTAGCGAGGCGAGGCCGGCCAGGGCCAGTGCAAAGCCTCCTGTCGCCAGGTTGTCCGCCATGGCCGAGATGACGCCCGTCATGTGCGAGGTGTAGCGCTGCACGGCAAGAAGGCCGCCGGCGTTCACCGCACCCGCCACGAAGGCGAGAACGCAGCCCAGTTGCCGGTTGACCGTGCGGTTACGACGTCCTCCGGCCAAGCGATGCAGATATTTGATGGGCATGAAATGAGCGTTGATGCATCGACAGCCGCCCGAATCGGGCTCTTGGGGAGGTCCGCGGGCGACGAAGCGCCTCCCGGATCACAAGGCGCGGCCTGCACCCGCAGGTCGTCCAATCAAATTTATCTTGAATGCGCTTTTGATTATAATGCCATGCACATGTCTACGGCGGTAATGACGAGCACCATGGAACAGAAGACTGCGCGACTGACGGTCTTGATCGACCCAGCCAAGAAGAAGGCCTTCGAGGCGCTCTGCGCCAGGGAGGACGTCACGCCATCGCAGGTCGTTCGCCGGCTTATCCGCGAGTACCTCGCCGCGCATGGCGTCAGCCTTGTTCCTGGCGCCGCTGAACAGACGCAACCCTGAAAGTCCGCACCGGAGCGCGGTACCTCCCTCTCCCTGCGGCGATACCCCCATGAGCACTCTGCCCGCCTGCCCCAAGTGCGAATCCGCCTACACCTATGAGGACGGCTCGCTGTTGAACTGCCCGGAATGCGGCCACGAATGGTCGCCCCGGGAGCCGAAAGGCCCCGCCGCCGAAGAAGCTCGCGTCATTCGCGACGCGGTGGGCAATGTCCTGTTGAATGGTGACGCCGTGACCGTCGTCAAGGACTTGAAGATCAAGGGCTCGTCCCTGGTCATCAAGTCCGGCACCAAGGTCAAGAACATTCGCCTCACCGACGGCGATCACGACATCGACTGCAAGATCGACGGGATCGGGGCGATGGGGTTGAAGTCGGAGTTCGTCAGGAAGGCTTGATCCCACCCTCGCTTGCTTGGCATGCTCACGTTTCATCATGGATAAATCCTTGTTGCAGCAGCAGGTGCTGGAACAGCTCGCCGAAGATCTGCTGCAAGTCGAACAGGCAGCGCGAGCGGCCCATGAAACAGCGACTCACGCGGAAAACGTCGCCGAGAACAAGTACGACACATTGGGTCTAGAAGCCGCTTACCTGGCCACCGGCCAAGCTCGCCGTGCCGAGGGCATCCGCAAGGCGATCGCCAGTTGGCGCCGGTTCCGCCCGCGCCCCTACGACGCCAGCAAAGGCATACAGCTCGGCGCGCTGGTGTGCCTGGTCGATTCCGACGACAAGCAGCAAGCGCTTTTCCTCGGCCCGGATGGCGGGAGCATGAAGTTGGTCACTGGCACTCGGCTCGTTCAGGTCATCAGCAGCGAATCCCCGTTGGGCAGGGCCATGCTCGGCAAGGGAGAGGGTGATGAGGTGTCGATACTGGTCGCTCAAGTCCGACAGCAGTTCGAGGTGCTTCGGGTTTGTTGAGCCTGGCAGGGCAGGTCAGCTGTGGTTCGCAGGCCTTTCCAACTGGCCGACATGGCGGTTTGCGCCTTCGGCTGACCCGCAATCCTCCTGCAAGGACAATGGTCGATCACCCGGAGTGCAACATGACCCAACCCGTCCTCGTCGAAGCCTGGCGCGGCGACATCGTCGAATCCTTCCACCGCGGTGCCTATGCCGTGGTCGACGCCGCCGGCGCCGTGCTGCGCCAGGGTGGCGACATCGACCGCCCTGTCTACGCGCGCTCCGCCGTCAAGGGCCTGCAGGCGCTGCCGCTGGTGGCCTCCGGCGCGGCCGAGCGCTTCGGCCTGTCGAACGAGGAGCTGGCACTGGCCTGCGCCTCGCACGGCGGCCAGCCCGAACACGTGGCCACCGCGGCCTCGATGCTGGCCAAGGCCGGCCTCGACCTCGACGTGCTGGAATGCGGCACGCACTGGCCGTCCAACGAGCTCGCGGCGCGCGCGCTCGCGGCTGGCGGCGAAGCGCCCTGCCCGCTGCACAACAACTGTTCCGGCAAGCACTCCGGCTTCGCCTGCCTGGGCGCGCTGATGGCCGGCGACGCCGACCGCGCGCGCGGCCTGCTGCGCGGCTACGTGGAACCGGAGCACGTAGTCATGCGTGAGATCAGCGCCGCGCTGGAATCGGCCACCGGCGTGCGGCTGGCCGACGCCCCGCGCGCCATCGACGGCTGCTCGATCCCGACCTTCGGCATCCCCGTGCGCGCGCTGGCCCACGCGTTCGCGCGCTTCGGCACGGGCGCGGGCCTGACGCCCGAGCGCGCCCGCGCGGCCGCGCGCCTGCGCGAGGCCGTGGCGGCTGCGCCGCTGATGGTGGCCGGAACGGGCCGCCTCGACACCCGCCTGATGGGCCACTTCGGCGAGCGCGTGTTCTGCAAGGTCGGCGCCGAGGGCGTGTACTGCGCGGCGCTGCCCGGACTCGGGCTGGGCATCGCGCTGAAGATGGACGACGGCAACACGGCGCGTGCGGCCGAAGTTGCCGTGGTGGCGCTGATCGAATCCCTGCTGCCGCTGGACGACGCGGATCGCAGCGTCGTGGCGCCGCTGCGCGACGTCCAGATGCGCAATTGGAACGGCCGCCTGGTGGGGCGGCTGGCGGCCGCGCGGGATTTCATTCAGAGCGCGCGCTGAGGCGGCGGCGGCAGGCGGGCGGGCAGCGGTGCCAGCGCGTCCGCCGGGCGCACGGCGGGCAACGCGTCGACGGCAGGGTGACCGTGAACGCGTGCGCGCCATCGGCGGACTTCACCTCGACGCGTGCCACTTCACCGTCGCGCGTGATCAGCGGCGCCGCATTCGACGTCCCGGCCCGGACCCAAGCGCCTCAGGCCGGCTTCCACAACGTCGGCAGCCCGTCCAGGTTCCGGAACACCGACGACAGCGCGCCGCGCGCGACCAGCGCCGTCGCCTTCTCGATGTCCGGCGCGAGGTAGCGGTCGGTCGGCATCGCTCCGCACTCCGCGCGAAGCAGCGCATGCGCCTGCTCCAGCGCGGAAGAACTGCGCAACGGCCGCAGGAACTCCACGCCCTGCGCCGACGCCAGCCATTCGATCCCGAGGATCACCGACACGTTCGAGATCATGGCCTGCAGGCGCCGCGCCGCGAACGTCGCCATCGAGACGTGGTCTTCCTGGTTCGCGGAGGTCGGCAGCGAGTCGACGCTGGCCGGGTGCGCCAGCGACTTGTTCTCGCTGGCCAGCGCCGCCGCCGTCACGTGCGCGATCATGAAGCCCGAGTTCAGGCCGGCGTCGGCCGACAGGAACGGCGGCAGGCGCGAGACGCCCGCGTCGATCATCATCGCGATGCGGCGTTCCGCGATCGCGCCGACCTCGGCGATCGCCACGGCCATCGCGTCGGCGGCCAGCGCCACCGGCTCGGCGTGGAAGTTGCCCCCGGAAACCAATACGCCGTCTTGCGCGAACACCAGCGGGTTGTCGGTGACCGCATTGGCCTCGCGCACCAGCACCAGCGCGGCGTGGCGCAGCTGGTCGAGGCAGGCGCCGACCACCTGCGGCTGGCAGCGCAGGCAGTACGGATCCTGCACGCGGTCGTCGCCTTCCCTGTGCGACTGGCGGATCTCGCTGCCGGCCAGCAGCGCGCGGTAGTAGCGCGCCACGTCGATCTGGCCCGGCTGGCCGCGCAGCTCGTGGATGCGCGGGTCGAACGGGCCGTCGCTGCCGCGCGCGGCGTCCACGGTCAGCGCGCCGATGACGAGCGCCGATTCGAGCACCGGTTCGAAGCTGATCAGCGCGTGCAGCGCCAGCGCGGTCGACGTCTGCGTGCCGTTGATCAGCGCGAGGCCTTCCTTGGCGTGCAGCGTCAGTGGCGCGATGCCGGCCTTTTCCAGCGCGGGCAGCGCGGGCACGCGCTGGCCGTCGACCAGCATCTCGCCCTCGCCCATCAGCGCGAGCGTCATGTGCGACAGCGGCGCCAGGTCGCCCGACGCGCCCACCGAGCCTTGCGACGGCACATAGGGCACCAGGCCCGCGTTGTGCGCGGCGACGAGGCAGTCGACCACCTCCTGGCGCACGCCGGAGAAGCCGCGTGCGAGGCTGGCGGCCTTGAGCGCCAGCATCAGGCGCACCACGGCCGGCTGCAGCGGCGCGCCCACGCCCACGGAGTGCGAGCGGATCAGGTTGCGCTGCAGCGCCTCGAGCTCGTCGTGGCTGATGCGCTTGTTGGCCAGCTTGCCGAAGCCGGTGTTGACGCCGTAGACCGGCGCATCGCCGGCGGCCGCCGCCTGCACCACCGCGGCGCTGGCCGCGATGGGCCCGCGCGCGGCCGGATCGAGCGCCAGCGCCACGCCGCCCGCATGCAGGGCCTGCAGATCTTCCAGCGTCAGCGCGCCGGGCTTCAATAGGAGAGTGGTCATGGATCGCGGTGTCAGGTCTTGAAAGTTGCGGTGTCAGGTCTTGAAACATGCAGTGCACGATTCAAGACCTGACACCTGCGGGTCACTTGATCATCGGCAGGTTCAGGCCGTGGCGCCTTGCGGCGTCGCGTGCATCGGCGTAGCCGGCGTCGGCGTGGCGCATCACGCCGCTGGCGGGATCGTTCCACAGCACGCGCTTCAGGCGCGCGTCGGCTTCCTTCGTGCCGTCGCAGACGATCACGATGCCCGAGTGCTGCGAGTAACCCATGCCCACGCCGCCGCCGTGGTGCAGCGACACCCACGTCGCGCCGCCGCCCGTGGCCAGCAGCGCGTTGAGCAGTGGCCAGTCGGACACCGCGTCCGAGCCGTCCATCATGCTTTCCGTCTCGCGGTTGGGCGAGGCGACCGAGCCGGAGTCGAGGTGGTCGCGGCCGATGACGATGGGCGCCTTCAGTTCGCCCGAGCGCACCATCTCGTTGAACGCCAGGCCGGCGCGGTCGCGGTCGCCCAGGCCGATCCAGCAGATGCGCGCGGGCAGGCCCTGGAACGCGATGCGCTCGCCGGCCATGTCCAGCCAGCGGTGCAGGTGGGCGTCCTCGGGGAACAGTTGCTTCATCTTCGCGTCGGTCTTGCGGATGTCCTCGGGATCGCCCGAAAGCGCCACCCAGCGGAACGGGCCCTTGCCCTGGCAGAACAGCGGCCGCACGTAGGCCGGCACGAAGCCCGGGAACGCGAAGGCGTCGACGACGCCCTGGTCGAACGCGACCTGGCGGATGTTGTTGCCGTAGTCGACGGTGGGGATGCCCAGCTTCTGGAACTCCAGCATCGCCTGCACGTGGCGCGCGGCGCTGCGGGCCGCGGCCTCGCGCAAGGCGGCGTGCTGCGTGTGGTCGGCCTGGGCGGCCTTCCACTTCTCCACGCTCCAGCCCGCGGGCAGGTAGCCGTTGACGAGGTCGTGCGCGGAGGTCTGGTCCGTGACGAGGTCGGGCCGCACGCCGCCGGCCAGGGCGCGGCGGGCGAGCTCCGGCATGATGTCCGCGGCGTTGCCCAGCAGTCCGACGGAGACGGCCCTGCCCTCGGCCGCGTACTGCTTCATGCGGGCCAGCGCGTCGTCGATGTCGGCGGCCTGGTCGTCGAGGTAGCGCGTCTTCAGGCGGAAGTCGATGCGGCTCTGCTGGCACTCGATGACCAGCGAGCTGGCGCCGGCGAAGCTCGCGGCCAGGGGCTGCGCGCCGCCCATGCCGCCCAGGCCCGCCGTGAGGATCCAGCGGCCCTTCAGGCTGCCGCCGAAGTGCTGGCGGCCGGCCTCGACGAAGGTCTCGTACGTGCCCTGCACGATGCCCTGGCTGCCGATGTAGATCCACGAGCCGGCCGTCATCTGGCCGTACATCATCAGGCCCTTGCGGTCGAGCTCGTTGAAGTGCTCCCAGGTCGCCCACTTGGGCACCAGGTTGGAATTGGCCAGCAGCACGCGCGGCGCGTCGGCGTGCGTGCGGAACACGCCCACGGGCTTGCCGGACTGCACCAGCAGCGTCTCGTCCTCCTTCAGGCTGCGCAGAGATTCCAGGATCGCGTCGAAGCAATCCCAGTTGCGCGCGGCCTTGCCGATGCCGCCATAGACGACCAGCGCATCGGGGTTCTCCGCCACCTCCGGATCGAGGTTGTTCTGGATCATCCGGTAGGCGGCCTCGATCAGCCAGTTGCGGCAGCTGATATCGGTACCACGCGGCGCGCGCACCGGGCGCGGCAGCGACGTCGTGGCAGGCGGGAGCTTGGTCATGTCGTTCACGGAAGGTCTCCGGGGGAGGCTGCGTGCCGACATACCTCAAACAGGGTATGAGCGGCGCGCCGGGCGGGCGCGAGCCCTGCTTTCGGTGCGAATCCGCACAGTGAGGGCAGCGTCGATACGGGTCGTACTCTACTTGTCTAGACAACCTTGTGCAAGTAGGATCGCCCCATGCCGCCGCCCACCCGTTCCCGCCTGCGCACGTCGCCCGCCCACCCCCTTGCGCAGGCCCCGCGCGCATCGCAGGAAGCCCTCGCCGCGGGGGCTCCCGCCGGCCTCGTCGCCCAGCGTTCGGCACCGCAGCCGCCCTACGCGCGTGTCAAGCAATACCTCAAGGACGCACTGGAAGCGGGGCGTTGGGCACCCGGCGCGCAGATGCCTTCGGAGGCCGAGCTCGTCGCCCAGTTCGGCGTCAGCCGCATGACGGTGCATCGCGCGCTGCGCGAGCTGCAGGACGCCGGACTGATCACGCGCCTGCAGGGCGTGGGCACGTTCGCGGCACAGCTCAATCGCGTCTCGTCCACGCTCACCATCAACGACATCCAGGAAGAGATCCAGCGCCGCGGCCATCGCCACGACGCGAGCGTGCACATCCAGCGCGCCGAAGCCGCCCCGCCCGCGCTCGCGGCACGGCTGGGCCTCGTGGCGGGCGCCCCCGTGTTCCACACGCTGATCGTGCACCACGAGCACGGCGTGCCGCTGCAGTGCGAGGACCGCTACGTCAATCCGGCCTGTGCGCCCGACTACCTCGACGTCGACTTCACGCAGATGACGCCCACGCACTACCTGCTGGACGTCGCGCCGCTGTGGGAGGCGCACGTGGCCATCGAGTCGGCGCTGCCCACCGCCCAGGAGGCGCGCCTGCTGGGCATCCAGCGCACCGACCCGTGCCTGATCGTCGTGCGCGGCACCGTCAGCCGCGGCGTGCCCGTCACGCTCGCGCGGCTGGTGCACCCCGGTTCGCGCTACACGCTCGAGAGCCAGTTCCGGCCATGATCCTCGTGCAGACGTCCCGGGCCGCGCCCGTGCCGTGGAAGAACGGCGGCGGCGTCACCCGCGAGCTCCTGCGGCTGCCCGCGGACGGCGGCGACGACTGGACGCTGCGCATCAGCGTGGCCGACATCGCCGCCGACGGCCCGTTCTCGCCGTTCCCCGGCATCACACGCTGGTTCGCGGTGCTCGAGGGCGCCGGCGTGCGCCTGGCGTTTCCCGAGCGCACGCTCAACGTGCAGCGCGGCGATGCCCCGCTGTGCTTCGACGGCGCGGACGCGCCCGGCTGCATGCTGCTGGACGGCGTCACGCGCGACCTCAACGTGATGGTGCGCCACGCGCGCGCCGCGTCGCTCGTCACCGCGGCGAGCTTCCTCGACGAGGCCGAGCCCGGCACCAGCCCCGGCTTCGGCTTCTTCGCGCTGCAGCCGCTGGCGCTGCACGGCGCCGGCGCGCTGCCGGTGGAGATGCCGGCGCTGTCGCTGGCCTGGTGCGAGTCGCCGTTCGACGCCTCGCACGCGTGGTCGGTGCAGCCGCTGCATGCGGGCCAGGAACGCACCCTGCCCGGCTACTGGATCCGACTGCTGCCCCACGCGCGATGACCGAGCTGCTGGAGTCCTTCGAGCCGGGCCTGCCCGTCCAGGCCGTGGCCGCCGCGCCGCCCCCCGCGCGCCGCGTGTGGCGTCATGCGCGCGTGGCCACGCTGGCCGACGCGGCGGGCTGGGGCCTGGTCGAACGCGGCGCGATCGTCACCGAGGGCGCGCGCATCGCTTGGGTCGGGCCGGAAGCCGACCTGCCCGCGCTCGGTGCGGGCGGCTCCGAGGAGCACGACCTCGGGGGCACGCTCGTCACGCCCGGCCTGGTCGATGCCCACACGCATCTCGTCTACGGCGGCCACCGCGCGCACGAGTTCGAGCTGCGCCTGCAGGGCGCGAGCTACGAGGACATCGCGCGGGCCGGCGGCGGCATCCGCTCCACCGTCGCGGCCACGCGCGCGGCGCGCGAGGACGAGCTGCTGGCCAGCGCGGCGAAGCGGCTGCGCACGCTGTGCGACGGCGGCGTCACCACCGTGGAGATCAAGTCGGGCTACGGACTGTCGCTCGAGGACGAGGCCCGGTGCCTGCGCGTGGCGCGCCGGCTCGGAGACACCGGCGTCACGGTGCGCACCACCAGCCTCGCCGCGCACGCCCTGCCGCCCGAGTTCGAGGGCCGCGCCGACGACTACATCGACGCCGTCTGCCAGTGGCTCCCGCAATGGCATGCGCTGGGCCTGGTCGACGCGGTCGACGCCTTCTGCGAGCGCATCGCGTTCAGCCCGGCGCAGGTGGAGCGCGTGTTCGACGCCGCCGCGGCGCTGGGCCTGCCCGTCAAGCTGCACGCGGAGCAGCTGAGCGACTCCGGCGGCGCGCAACTCGCCGCCCGTTTCGGCGCGCTGTCCTGCGATCACGTCGAGTGGCTGTCCGACGCGGGCGTCGCCGCGCTGCGCGACGCCCGCAGCGTGGCGATGCTGCTGCCCGGCGCCTTCCACTTCCTGCGCGAGACGAAGCTGCCCCGATCGCCGCCCTGCGCGAGGCCGGCGTGCCGCTGGCCGTCTCCACCGACCACAACCCGGGCACCTCGCCCACGCTGTCGCTGCCGCTGATGATCCACCTGGCCTGCGTGGACTTCCGCCTCACGCCCGAGGAAGCCGTGCGCGGCGCCACCGTCAACGCGGCGCGCGCGCTGGGCCTGGCGGACCGCGGCACGCTCGCGGCGGGCCGGCGGGCCGACTTCGCGCTGTGGGATCTCGAGCACCCGCGCGAGCTCGCCTACTGGTTCGGCCACCCCGCATGCCGCGGCACGGTCGTCGCCGGTGTCATGACCACCCCTTCCGCGCCGGGTACAGCGCTCCCTCCCCCAGGGGGAACGCGGGCCGGCTAGGGGCGGCCCGTCGCTCGACCCGCGAGAAAGTTTCCATGATCCCCGACCATCCCGCGTTCCACCTCAAGCCCGGCACGACGCCGCTGCTGGTGAGCCTGCCGCATTGCGGCGAGCTGATTCCCGACGAACTGCGCGCGCGCTACCTGCCGCGCGCGCTCGCCGTCGAGGACACCGACTGGCACCTGCACAAGCTCTACGCCTTCGCCGCCGAGATGGGCGCCAGCGTGCTGCAGCCGCGCGCCTCGCGCTTCGTCATCGACCTGAACCGCCCGTCCGACAACGCGCCGATGTATCCCGGCGCGAACAACACCGAGCTGTGCCCCACGCGGTTCTTCACGGGCGATCCGATCTACGTCGACGGCCAGGCGCCCGCCGAGGACGAGGTCAGGCGCCGCATCGCGCAGTGGTGGCAGCCGTACCACGGCGCGATCGCCGCCGAGCTGGCGCGCCTGAAGGCCGAGCACGGCCACGCGGTGATCTTCGACGGCCACAGCATCAAGAGCGAACTGCCGTGGCTGTTCGAGGGACGGCTGCCGGCGCTCAACCTCGGCACGGTCGACAGGCGCAGCTGCGCGCCGTCGCTGCGCGAGCAGCTGGCGGGCGTGCTTGCCGCGCAGGAGCGGTACTCGCACGTGGTCGACGGCCGCTTCAAGGGCGGCTACATCACGCGCCACTACGGCCGGCCCGACGACGGCATCCACGCGATCCAGCTCGAGATGACCTGGGACTGCTACATGGACGAGACGCCGCCGTATGCGTACCGCGCGGACAAGGCCGCGCAGGTGCAGCCCCTGCTGCGCGAGCTGCTGCGCGCGATGCGCGACTGGACGCCGCGATGACGTCGGCGCAGCGCTACTGGGCCCCCGCCGCGTGGATCGCCGGCGGCTGGCAGCGGTCGGTCGTGCTGGAGGTCGACGCGCACGGCCACTGGTCGCACGTCGCCGCCGGCGTGCCGGCGCCGGACGGCGCAGAACGTCTCGCGGGCCCCGTGCTGCCGGGCCTCGTCGACGCGCACAGCCACGCCTTCCAGCGCGCGTTCGCAGGCCTGGCCGAGCGCCGCGACGGCGACGGCGACGACTTCTGGAGCTGGCGGGACCGCATGTACAAGGTCGCCAACGCCGTCACGCCCGAGAGCCTGCGCGCGATCGCCGCGCACCTGTACGTGGAGCTGCTGCGCGGCGGCTACACGCAGGTCTGCGAGTTCCACTACCTGCAGCACCGGGCCGACGGCACGCCCTACGACGATCCGCTGGCGCTGTCGATGGCGCTGGCCGACGCCGCCGGCGACGCGGGCATCGGCCTGACGCTGCTGCCGGTGCTGTACGAGCGCGCCGGCTTCACGGCGCCCGCGCTGCGGTCCGACCAGCGCCGCTTCCACGCCGGCGCCACCGACGTCTGGCAACGCAGCCGCGAGTTCGAGCGGCGCGTCGCGGCGGCCGGGCGCGCGTCGCTGGTGCCGCTCGACGCGGGCCTGGCGATCCATTCCGTGCGCGCGGCGGCCGAGCCCTCCATCGTCGAGCTGCGCCGACTCGCGCACGAGTTCGACGGCCCGATCCACGTGCACGTCGCCGAACAGCGCGCGGAGCTGCGCGACTGCCTCGCCGCCACCGGCCGCACGCCTGTCGCCTGGCTCGCCGGCCAGGGCTGGCTCGACGCGCGCTGGCAACTGGTGCACGCCACGCACGTGGATGCCGGCGAGATCGCCGCGACGGCCGCCAGCGGCGCCGGCGTGGTCATCTGCCCGTCCACGGAAGGCAATCTCGGCGACGGCTTCACCGACGTGCCGGCGTGGCTCGCCGCCGACGTCGACCTGGGCATCGGCTCCGACAGCAACGTCACGCGCAGCTGGCGCGAGGAGCTGCGCTGGATGGAATACGGCCAGCGCCTGAGGCTCGAGCGCCGCAACGTCTGCGCACGGCCCGGCGCCGCGCCCCCGCGGCCGGACACCGCCGCCAGCCTGTTCGAGCGCGCCCGCGCCGGCGGCGGCCGCGCAGCCGGGCATGCGACCTGGGGCATCACCCAAGGCGCCCGCGCCGACCTGCTGGTGGCCGACCCCGACGACGCCAGCCTGCTGGGGCTGCCGCAGGCCCGCTGGCTCGACGCCCTCGTCTTCTCGAGCCCCGGTCGCCCCTGGCGTGACGTGATGGTGGCGGGACGCTGGGCGTTGCGGCATCACCACCATGCGCAGGTCGAACGCATCGGCGCGGGTTTCGCGCAGGCGATGCGCGAACTCTGGGGCGAATGAGCACGCGCACGGCGCCTGCCGGCATTGGCTCAGACGCTGCCGACGATCGGACGGCCGGCGTCCATCGTTCATGCGCGTGCGCCCGAGCAGCCGCGAAGCGGATCGATCGCCGCCGAGAGAGCCCCGGAGGGGTCTGGCTCCGCCTCGACACGGCGGCCGGAACCCCATCGACGCTTCAGGGCGGTGCCTGACCCCGAATTTGATCTGCCGACGCGTCGAAGGCGCCCTCAGGCCGACGGAACGAAGCCGGGGTCAGGCACCGCCCAGCTCGTCCTGTGCCTTTCGGGCA
>JBJMWE010000105.1:0-3394 GCA_045810285.1 Vitreoscilla sp.
CCGCGACGCCGCGCCCTGGCCGCGCTCGCCGTGGCGGCACTGGCCTGGCTGGCACCCGGGGCGGCCCGGGCCGCCCCGCTGCGCATCGCCGCCTCGCGCGGCCCGTTGTCGCTGCCGCTGTTCATCGCCCAGCGCCAGGGTTTCTTCGCCGCCCAGGGCCTGGACGTGTCGTTCGTCGACTGCATCGGCGGGCGGCGCTGCCTGCGCCTGGTGCTGGACGGCAAGGCCGACGTGGCCACCAGCGCGGAGATGGCCGTCGTCCAGGAGTCCTTCGCGCACGAGGACGCCGCGATCGTCGCCACCATGGTGCATGCCAGCGACAACCTCAAGCTGGTCGCGCGCAAGGGCGGCGGCATCGCCGGCGGCGAGCAACTGGCGGGGCGCCGCGTGGGCGTCACCCTCGGCACGACCGCCCAATACCAGCTCGAGCTGCACCTGCTGGCGGTGGGCGTCGACCCGCGCCGCGTCGCGATGGTGCCGCTGCAGCCGGAGGACATGGCGGGCGCGTTGAAGGACGGCCGCATCGACGCCGCCGTCGTCTGGGAACCCTACGCCTACGCCGCGCTGCATGGCCCCGACCCGGTCGGCCTGCGCTTGCCGCTGGCCGGCGGCTACATCGAGAACTACGGCCTGGTCGCCCGCCAGGCGCTGTTCGCGCAGCGCGACGACGCCGTCGTGCGCCTGCTGCGCGCCGTCGAACGCGCCGAGCAATTCATCCAGGCCCATCCGGCCGAGGCCCAGGCCGTCCTGCGCGAGCGGCTGCAGCTGGACCAGGCCTTCGTCGACTGGGTGTGGGGCGGCCTCGCGTGGCGGCTGTCGCTGGACCAGGCGCTGCTGTCGACGATGGAGGGCGAGGCGCGCTGGGCGCAGCGCGAGCGCCACGTCGCCGAGGGCGCGCGCCCGAACGTGCTCATGCTGGTGCACGCCGGTCCGCTGAAGGTCGTCAAGCCGGCGGCCGTCGGGTTCGGAGGCTGAGACGCCATGCGCATCCGCACCCAGCTCCTCGCGTTCGTCAGCGCCTCGGTGTGCACCGGCCTGCTGGCCGCGGCCATCGTGTTCGCGGCCGGCCGGCGCGAGGACGCCGCAGGCGACGCGCAGGCGCGGGCGCAGGTCACCGAGCACGAGGTGGCCGGCCTGCTCGCGCTGACCCAGGAATACGCGCGCTACGCCGAGCCGCGCGCCGCGCAGCAGTGGCGCCTGCGCCATGCCGCGATCGCCCGCGCGCTCGCCGACGACCACGTGGCCCGCGACGGCAGTCCCGCGCTGGTGGAGCTGCGCGACGTCACGCACGCGCTGCCGGCGCTGTTCACGCGCCTGGAGGAACTGCCCGCGGGCGCGGACGAGTTCACGCAGCGGCGCAAGGAGGCGCTGCTGGACCAGCTGCTCACCAACACGCAGGCGATGAGCGATTATGCCTACCAGTGGTTCCAGGATTCGGTGGCGCAACGGCGCGCGGCCGAGGCCCAGTTCCGCTGGATCGCGCTGGCCGCGCCGTGCGTGATGCTCCTGCTGCTGCTGGCCAGCGGCTTCGTCGTGCTGCGGCGCGTGCTGCTGCCGATCCAGCGCCTGGACCGGGCCGCCGCCGCCATCCGCCGCGGCGACATGAGCTTTCGCCTCGACAACACCGCCCACGACGAATTCGGCGACCTGGCGCGCGAGTTCGACGCGATGACCACCGCGCTGATCGACAGCGACGCGCAGCGCGACCGCTCCGAGCAGCAGCTGCGCGACATCACCGACAACCTGCCCGCGCTCGTGGGCTACATCGATCACGAGCACCAGTACCGCTTCGCCAACGAGAAGTACCGCGAGTGGCTGGGCCACGACCCGTTCAGCATGGTGGGCCGCCACGTGGCCGACGTGCTGGGCGAGAGCACTTACGCCGCGATGAAGGGCAACCTCGACAAGGCGCTGGCGGGCGAGCGCGTGCAGTGGGCGCGCAGCGTGCGCCGCGACGGCGCCGAACGCCACCTGCTGGTCGAATGCATCCCCGACCTGGACGCGGACGGCCGCGTGCGCGGCTGCTACGCGCTCACGGTGGACATCACCCAGCGCCGTGCGGCGGAGCTCGAGATCGCGCGCAGCGAACAGCGCATGGCCGACCTCACCAACGCGATCCCGGCGATGGTGGGCTACTTCGACATGCACGAGACCTGCCTGTACGCCAACGATGCGGGCCTGCGCTCGCTGGGCGTCGACCGCGCGCGCATCCCGGGCATCGCGATGCGCGAGGCGCTCGGCGAGACGGTGTACGCCCAGCACGAGCCCTACGTGCGCGAGGTGCTGCAGGGCCGGCGCGCACGGCTGGAGGGCAAGGTGGCGTTCGCCGGGCGCGGCGCGCACTTCCAGGCCCACCTGATCCCCGACCGCGGCGACGGCGGCGCCCAGCGCGGCTTCTACCTGATGACGTTCGACATCACGGCGCTGAAGGAGGCCGAGGGCCGGCGTGCCAAGCTCGAGGGCCAGCTGCGCGCGATCACCGACAACCTGCCCGTGGCCATCACCTACCTCGACGCGGAGCAGCGCTACCGCTTCGTCAACCGCACCGGCCTGGACTGGCTGTGCCGGCCCGCGGAGCAGGTGATCGGCCAGCGCATCGGCGACATCCTGCGGCCGATCGCCTACGAGCGCCGCCGCGAGGCCATCGAGCAGGGGCTGGCGGGCCGGCGCGCCACCTTCGAGGCCGAATCCATCACCGGCGACGTCACGCGCATCCTGCACTACGACTACATCCCCGACATCGAGTCCGACGGCCGCGTGGCCGGCCTGTACGGCCTGGCCACGGACGTGTCGGCGCTGAAGAACGTCGAAAGGCAGCTGGGCCTGCTGGTGCGCGCCGACGTGCTCACCGGCGTGGCCAACCGCTACTCGTTCAACGAGTCGTTCCCGCTCGCGCTCTCGCGGGCGCGGCGCACGATGGCCGGCATCGCGCTGATGTACCTCGACATCGACCACTTCAAGAGCATCAACGACACGCTCGGCCACGCCGCCGGCGACGAGGTGCTCAAGGCCTTCGCGGCGCGCCTGCAGCAGAGCGTGCGCGTCACCGACACCGTGGCACGGCTGGGCGGCGACGAGTTCGTGATCGTGCTGGAAGGCCTGGCCGACGCCGAGGAGCCGCAGATCGTCGCGCGCAAGATCATCGCGAACGTGCGCCGCCCGCTCGAGGTGGGTGGCCGCGTGCTGGCGCTGACCACCAGCATCGGCATCGCGTTCCGGCGCGAGGTCGCGGCGGCCGACGCGGCCACGGCCGAGACGCTGATCGGCCGCGCCGATGCCGCGCTGTACGCCGCCAAGAAGGCCGGCCGCAACACCTGGCGGGTGATGGACGAGGACGTGCTCCTCGAGCCGCAGGAGGCCGCCACGTGAGCGGCCTGCGCCCGTCCCCGCCGCG
>JBJMWE010000106.1:0-5042 GCA_045810285.1 Vitreoscilla sp.
AGGCCCGCGCCGGCCTGCGCTCGGCCCGCCGTGAAGTGAGCGAGCTCGCGCCGGTGGCGCCGGGCGCCGGGCGCATCGAGGACGTGATGTTCAAGCCGGGCGAGAGCGTGCCGGCCAACGCGCCGGTCGTCACCATCGTGCCGGACGGCGAGGTCAAGGTGCGCTTCTACGTGCCCGAGGCCCTGGTCGACGGCTACCGGCCCGGCCGCCGGGTGGCCATCGCGTGCGACGGCTGCGCCGCGGGCATGACGGCGACGGTCGCGTTCGTGTCGACGCGGCCCGAGTACACGCCGCCGATCATCTACAGCCTGGACGCGCGCCAGAAGCTGGTCTGGATGGTCGAGGCCGTGCCGTCCGCGCCCGATGCGCTGACCCCCGGGCAGCCGATGGACGTCGCGGGCAGCCCGACCGACCTGAAGCCGCGATGACCGCCGCCATCGACGTCCGGGGCCTGGACAAGCGCTTCAACGGCAAGCACGTGGTGCGCGACGTCTCCATCCAGGTGGAGCAGGGCCGCATCACCGGCTTCCTCGGGCCCAACGGCGCCGGCAAGACGACCACGCTGCGGCTGTTGTGCGGCCTGCTGACGCCCGACCACGGCGAGGGCCGGGTGCTGGGGCTGGACTTCCGCACGCAGACCGATGCCATCAAGCGGCAGACGGGCTACATGACGCAGCGCTTCTCGCTGTACGAGGACATGACGATCCAGGAGAACCTGGACTTCGTGGCCCGCGTCCACGAACTCGCCGATCGCCGGCAGCGGGTGGCCGACGCGATCGCGCACCTGCGCTTGTCGGATCGGCGCGACCAGCTCGCCGGCGCGCTGTCGGGCGGCTGGAAGCAGCGGCTCGCGCTGGCCGCCGCGACGCTCCACGCTCCGAAGCTGCTGCTCCTCGACGAGCCCACCGCCGGCGTCGACCCGAAGGCGCGGCGCGAGTTCTGGGACGAGATCCACGCGCTGGCCGACCGGGGCCTGACGGTGCTGGTCTCGACCCACTACATGGACGAGGCCGAGCGCTGCCACGACATCGGATACATCCTGAACGGCCGGCTCATCGCGCGCGGCCCGGCGCAGGAGATCATCGGCAAGTCCGGGCTGATCACCTTCAACGGCGAAGGCGCGGACATCGGCCGCATCGTCGGCGAGCTGGAACGCCAGCCGGGCGTCCTCGGCGCGAGCGCGTTCGGCGCCGCGGTGCATGTCAGCGGCACCGACCGCGCCGCGCTCGAGGGCGCGATCGCGCCGTATCGCAACGAGGCCTGGCACTGGCAGGAGGTCACGCCGTCGCTGGAGGACGTGTTCATCCAGCTCATGGGCGACAAGCCGGACGACCGGTACGCCGCATGACGATGCTGTCGCTGCCCCGCATCGTCGCCGTGATGATCAAGGAGTTCACGCAGCTGCGACGCGATCGCATCACCTACGCGATGATCCTCGTGATGCCGTTGATGCAGCTGCTGATGTTCGGCTATGCGATCAACACCGACCCGCGCCACCTGGCGGCCGCGGTCGTCGCGCATGACCATGGCCGCCTGGCCGACGCCGTCGTCGCGTCCCTCGAGCGCACGACCTATGTCGACGTCCGGCACCTGCCGGCCTCCGAGGCCGAGATGGACGAGCTCATGCGGCGTGGCGACATCTCGCTGGCGCTGACCATCCCGCCGGATTTCACGGAGCGCGTGCTCAAGCACGACAAGGCGCAGATCCTCGCGGAGGTCGATGCCTCCGACCCCCAGGCCGCCGCCGGGGTGGCCGCGGCCGTGGCGGCGTTGCCCGCCGAGGCGCTGCGCCACGACCTGAAGGGCGCGACCGCGCCGCAGGCCGCGGCGCCGCCGTTCGAGGTGGTCGTCCACCGCCTCTACAACCCGCAGGGCATCACCTCCTACAACATCGTGCCGGGCCTGCTGGCCATCATCCTGTCGATGACGCTGGTGATGATGACGGCGATGGCCGTCACGCGGGAGGTGGAACGCGGCACGATGGAGAGCCTGCTGTCGACGCCGGCCACGGCCTTCGAGGTCATGATCGGCAAGCTGGCGCCCTACGTGGTCGTCGGGATCATCCAGACCGTCATCGTGCTCGCGCTGGCGCGCCTGCTGTTCGCGGTGCCGCTGGCCCGCACCGCCGCGGGCTGGTTCGCGCTGGCGGTGGGCATCGTGCTGTTCATCACCAGCAACCTGGCGCTCGGCTACCTCATCTCCACGCTCGTCAGGAGCCAGCTGCAGGCGATGCAGATCTCGATGTTCTACATGATGCCGTCGCTGTTCTTCTCCGGCTTCATGTTCCCCTTCCAGGGCCTGCCCTCCTGGGCGCGCGTGTTCGGCGAGATCATCCCGATCACCCACTTCCTGCGCGTGATCCGCGGGTCGCTGCTGAAGGGCCAGGTGCTGGCGGACATGGGGCCGGAACTGCTGGCGCTGGGCGCGTTCCTGCTGGCCGTCTCGGCGCTGACGATCGCGCGGTCGCGCAAGACGCTGGACTGAGCGCCGGGTTCGTTCACAGGTTTGGAGCCGCATCCTGCGTGCGCCGGGGCTGCGCTGGCCTGGACGGGAATCGGCGAAGAACAAAAAAAGTGGTTGCCGCCCGTCAAGGCGACAACCACTCTCGCGGGAAGGACGGATCAGCGATCCGCCGGCGTCAGGGCAGCGCCCGCAGCGCCGGCGACACCGTGTTGGCGAACTGGTAGCCGTTGGAGGCGTCCCAGTTGATGGACCAGGTCATCACGCCGCGGATCGTCGGGTGGTTGGCCGGCGGCCGGAACGAGCCGCAGTTGCTGCCGTTGGCCAGGCACTGGAGCGCCGCGACGACGACGGACGGGCTCACGTAGCCGCTGCCCGCCGCCGACGGCGTGGCCGGCAGGCCGATGCCGATCTCCGCGGCCGGCAGCGAGTTGAGCTGCGTGCAGGCGAGGGCGGTGATGAAGTTCTCGTTGCCCTGGCTGTACACGCCGCCGTCGCAACCCAGCATCGAGCCGGAGTTGTAGTACTGCGTGTTCATCATCGTCATGTTCGCGCCGATCATCGAGGCGAACGAGAAGTACGAGCTCTGCGAGTTCTGCGTGTCCAGCGTCTGCGGCGCGGCGGTGATCAAGGCGCCGGGCCGTGCGGCCTTGAGCTGGCTGATCGCCGAGGCCATCGACGACGGGTTGATGCCGTTCTCGAGATCGATGTCGATGCCGTCGAAGCCGTAGTTCGCGAGGATGGACGCCGCGCTGTTCGCGAACGCGGACGCGCTGGCCGGGTCGCTGACCGAGATCGAGCCGTTCTGGCCGCCCACGGAGAGCACGACCTTCTGGCCGCGGCCATGCGCCGTGACGATGTCGGCCTTGAACTGGGCGTCGGAATAGCCCGTCACCCCGGGGTCGATCGCGAAGCTGATCTGGCCCGGCACGCCGGTGGCGTTGGCGAAGGCCACCGCGATGATGTCGTAGGTGGTCGGCACCTGGGCGATGGTCAGCACGGGCGCGCCGTTGTTGAAGTTCTGCCAGTAGCCCATCAGGACATGGGGCCGCAGGTCGCCGTTCGAGGGCGGCGGTGCCGGCGTCGGGGGCGGCGGGGTCGGCGTGGGCGGCGGCGGCGTGGGGGTCGGCGGCGGCGGGGCCGGCGTGGGCGGCGGCGGGGTGGTGCCGCAGGTGGCGGTCACCGTCCAGGGTTGGCCGGAACCACTCGGGCCGTTGTGGGTCGCGGGGTCGTCGCCCTGCGTCCACCAGTTGGCCTTGTAGATCTTGCCGTTCTCGGTGACGGTGGCACCGCCGTTGTAGGCCGTACTCGCGTTCCAGGCTGCGCACGACGACGGCGGTGGGGCGGGGGTCGGCGGCGGCGGGGTCGGGGTGGGCGGCGGCGGCGTGGGCGTCGGCGGGGGTGGCGTGGTCGAGCAGCCGGTGGTCAGCGTCCAGGGTTGGCCGCTGCCGGACGCGCCGCTGCTGGTCGCGGGGTCGTTGCCCTGCGTCCACCAGTTGGCCTTGTAGGTATTGCCGTTCTCGGTGACGGTGTCGCCGCCGACATAGGCCGTGGAGGCATTCCAGGGCTGGCAGCTGGTGGCGGCATGGGCGCCGGCGGATGCCAGCGTGGTGCCGGCGACCGCGGCGGACAGCAGGGCCAGCCTCTCGAGTCGTCTGCGCCGGTCGGCGCTGGGGGCATGGGTCATTTCGGGCTCTCCTCGTTATGGATGTGCCGCGACCTGCCTCGAACCCGGCGTGGGTACAGCGCATGACGCGGTCATGACCAATATATGACCAGCGAGGCGGCCTCCGAAACGGCCGAAGATGTAAGAACCGCCGCACAAGGTTCTGTTTACGGCGGGATACGTGGTGGACAGTCGGATTCCATGCGGCTGGCCACGCCGGGCCGGGGTCATTCCGCATATCCGTCCGGCTGAATGCCAGATCGATACCACCTTGTGCGGGTGGGGCGCGTTGGCGCTGACGGGCGGGGTTGCGTCGCGCTGACGCGCGGGCGCGTCGGCGCTCCGCGAGCCTGCCATCCTGCCGCGAGTCTGTCATCCTGCGCGCAGCGAAGCGGAGTCGCAGGATCCACCCCTGGCGAAGCGTATCGGCCGGCGTGGATCCTGCGACTTCGCGCAGGATGACGGGTGGGGCGCGTCGGCGCTGACGGGCGGGGTTGCGTCGCGCTGACGGGTGGGCGCGTCGGCGCTCCGCGAGTCTGTCATCCTGCGCGCAGCGAAGCGGAGTCGCAGGATCCACCCCTGGCGAAGCGTATCGGCAGCCGTGGATCCTGCGACTTCGCGCAGGATGACGGGTGGGCGCAGGATGACGGGTGGGGCGCGTCGGCGCTGACGGGCGGGGTTGCGTCGCGCTGACGCGCGGGCGCGTCGGCGCTCCGCGAGCCTGTCATCCTGCGCGCAGCGAAGCGGAGTCGCAGGATCCACCCCTGGCGAAGCGTATCGGCAGGCGTGGATCCTGCGACTTCGCGCAGGATGACGGGTGGGGCGCAGGATGACGGGTGGGGCGCGTCGGCGCTCCGCGAGTCTGTCATCCTGCGCGCAGCGAAGCGGAGTCGCAGGATCCACCCCTGGCGAAGCG
>JBJMWE010000107.1:0-5438 GCA_045810285.1 Vitreoscilla sp.
GGGCTTGCGTGCCTGGGGGCAGGGTACCTGGATGACCTCGCGGCGGCCGCCGTCCACGCGGACGGCGGTGAGCTGGCCGCCCCAGATGCAGCCGGTGTCGATGCACAGCAGCGTCGGGGTGTCGACCAGGCCCAGTTGGGACCAGTGGCCGAACGCGATCGGGACGTCGCGCGTCTGGCGGTTCGGGTGGGCGAACCAGCGCTGCATGGCGGGGTCGGCCTCGCCGGGGGTGTCCTTCTTCAGGTCGAGCTCGCCGTCCGGGCTGCACAGGCGCATGCGCGTGAGCACGTTGACGATGAAGCGCCAGCGGTCGGGGCCCTGCAGTGCGGGGTCCCAGCGGCGCGGCTCGTTGCCGTACATGGTGGGCAGGAACTCGACGATGGTGTCGGAGCGCAGCAGGGCCTCGATCTCGCGCGCGTGGGCGAGGGTGTCGTCGGCGCTCCACTGCGGGATGACGCCGGCGTGCACCAGCAGCCAGCCGCAGGCCTGCGTCGCCATGTGGCGGTGGCGCAGCCAGTCGAGAAGGGCGTCGCGGTCCTCGTGGGCCAGGATCGGGTCGAGGGTGTCGCCCTTGCTCGGCTTGCGCACGCCGTGGGCGACGGCCAGCAGGTGCAGGTCGTGGTTGCCGAGCAGGCATTGCGCGGCGTCGCCGAGTGCGGCCAGGCGCTGCAGCACGGACAGCGACTGCGGGCCGCGGTTGACGAGGTCGCCCAGCAGGTGGATGCGGTCGCGCGAGGGCGAGAAGTCGATCGTGGCGAGGAGATGGTCCAGCGGGTCGCAGCAGCCCTGGAGGTCGCCTATCAGATAATCCATGATCCGATTCTGCTACGCTGCCGGGCCTTGGCCCTGCTGTGCCGCCGTAATTTCCCTGGATCCCTGGCCGGCAACCGCGTCGTGCCTGCCTCCGGGAAGAAACCCGAACCGCCCGCTTCCCGCGCCTCTCGATGGACGTTGCCCTCCTCTTTTTCCTGATCCTGCTGAACGCCGCGTTCGCGATGTCGGAAATGGCGTTGACGGCCAGCCGCAAGGCGCGCCTGCAGGTGATGCTGGAGGCGGGCGAGCACGGCGCCGAGGCGGCGATCGACCTGCACGACCATCCCACCAAGTTCCTGTCGACGGTGCAGGTCGGCATCACGTCGATCAGCGTGCTCAACGGCATCGTGGGCGACGCCGCGTTCTCCGAGCCGCTGGGCGTCTGGCTGGAGCACGCGTTCGGCCTGGCGGCGCGGGCGGCCCACGTCAGCGCCACCGCGCTCGTGGTGCTGATCATCACGGTGATCACCATCATCTTCGGCGAGCTGGTGCCCAAGCGCATCGGCCAGATGTTCCCCGAGACGGTGGCCAGCCTGCTGGCGCCGCCGATGCTGTGGCTGTCGATGGCCACGCGGCCGCTGGTGGTGCTGCTGTCCAAGACCACCGAGGCCATCCTGGGCCTGCTGGGCATCCGCGGCAACGCCAAGCGCGAGGTGACCGAAGAGGAGATCGCGGCCAGCCTCGAAGAAGGCCTGGACGCCGGCGTCATCGAGGCCCACGAGCACCAGATGGTGCGCAACGTGTTCCGCCTCGACGACCGCCAGATCGGCTCGATGATGATCCCGCGCGCGGAAATCCGCTGGCTGGACGCCAACGCGCCCATCGCCGACGTGCTGCGCATGGTCGCCACCGAGGAGGACGGCCACTCGCGCTACCCGGTGTGCCGCGGCGGCCTGGACGACGTCATCGGCGTCATCACCGCCCAGGGCCTGCTCAAGCCGCTCGCCGAAGGGCGCATGCCGGTGCTGACCGAGGAGCTCGAGCCGCCCGTGTTCGTGCCCGAGACGCTGTCCGGCATGGAGCTGCTGGACCACTTCCGCAGCCATGTCGCCCAGCTGGTGTTCGTCGTCGACGAGTACGGCGCGGTGCAGGGCGTGATCACGCTGCGCGACGTGCTGGAGGCGATCACGGGTGAATTCGGCCCCGAATCCGGCGATGATGCATGGGCCGTGCGCCGCGAGGACGGCAGCTGGCTGATGGACGGCCTGATCCCGGTGCCCGAGATCAAGGATCGCCTCGAGATCAAGGACTTGCCCGAGGAAGACCGCGGGCGCTACAACACCCTGGCCGGCATGATCATGCTGTTGCTGGGACGCCTGCCCCGCGAGGCCGATACGGTCGAATGGGGCGACTGGCGATTCGAGGTCGTCGACCTCGACGGCAAGCGAGTCGACAAGGTGCTCGTGAGCCGGAACCCTTCCCCTGGAGAACAACCATGATCGTCACGAACCTGCACAAAGAGCCCGTTGCGCTCGACACCGTCCTTCACCGCGACCTGCGCCTGAAGAATGAACTGAACGCGATCCCCAAGCTCGCCCCGTTCACTTCCTTCATCGTGTCCGTGAGCGAGTTCGCCGACGCCTCGCTGACCTTCCCCATCCTGTTCGTGCGCGCCGCCCCGGACGCCCTCGGCAAGGACACCGTGGCCCCCGTGGCCGTGTTCGGCCTGAAGCCGGGCGAGAACCTGTTCGCCACGGAAGACGGCAAGTGGGACGCGAGCTACGTGCCCGCGATGCTGCGTGCCTACCCGTTCACGATGGCGCGCATCGAAGGCTCCGACCGCTGGGCCATGGTGTTCGACAACACCTGGGAAGGCATGTCGCGCACCGAAGGCCTGCCGCTGTTCGGCGAGAACGGCGAGGCCACGGAGCTCCTCAACGGCGTGCACAAGTTCGTGCAGGACCTCGAGACGGACCTCGAGCGCACCCGCCAGGCCTGCGCCGCGCTGCTGGAGATGAAGCTGCTCAAGCCGATGCGCTTCGACGCCACGCTGGCCAACGGCGAGCAGTTGTCCGTCGACGGCTTCATGACGGCCGACGAGGAGGCCATCGCCAAGCTGCCCGACGCCCAGCTCGCGCAGATGTACCGCAACGGCCTGCTGGGGCTGATCCAGATCCATATCACGTCGCTGAACAACATGCGCCGCCTGCTGGACCGCCGCATCATCCAGGGCAACGCGGCCGCACGCGCCGCGGCCAACGACGGCACGCCGGCCTGATCGGCCGACCGTCAAAGGGCCAACCAGGGGCGGCCGGAGCGCGCGAGCGCTTCGCCGGCCCTTTGCCTTTCAGGGCGCGCTCGTCGCCGGTTTCCAGCCGAGCCGCGTCGAGAGCTGGCGCGCCGCGGGCCCCAGCACGCGCGCGACCGCGCCGTCCACGGCCGCGTCGAAGGTGGCGCTGGGGCCGATGGCGGTCAGGCTCAGCACGAGCTGGCCGCGGGCGTCGAACACCGGCGCCGCCAGCGCGCTCAGGCCGGGCAGGGCGACGCCCTCGATGCCGGCGATGCCGTCGGCGCGCACGCGTTCGATCTCGCGGTCGAACGCCGCGCCCAGGCCCAGGCGGCCGCCCGTGCGCGCCCGCGCGGGACGCGCGCCTGCGCCTGTCCCCGCGGGCGTGCCCGCGCCCGCGAGCCGCGCCTCGTTGGCCAGCGCCTCGCGCACGGCCTCGGCCGGGCCGAACGCGGCGAACAGGCGGCCGGAGGCGGTGTCGGGGATGCTCATCACGGTGCCGTGGCGCATCGAGACATGCACCGGGGACGGCGCCTCCGCGATGCGTACCAGCGTCGGCCCGCGGTGGCCCCACACGGCGATCGCCACCGTGTGACCGGTGGCGCGCGCCAGCTCGTCGATGCGCTCGGTGGCCAGCCGCACCGGGTCGTATTGCTGCAGGCCGATCAGGCCCATCTGCAGCGCGAGCGGGCCCAGACCGTAGCGCCCGCCCTCGGTCTCGCGCTCGACCAGGCCCAGCTTGATGAAGCTCACCAGGTAGGGGTGCGCCTTGCCGGCCGTCATGGCGGCCGCGGCGGCAAGATCCTTCAGCGCCAGCGGCTGGCCGTGGTGCGCCAGCGCGAGCAGCAGGCGGCCGCCCACCTCGATGCTCTGGATGCCGCGCGAATCGGATTCGCGCGTGGAACGGGACGGGACGGCAGCTTTCACGACGGCGCTTCGATTGGACAGGGTTCGGCGACGCGGTCTATGATACCGCCGTGATTCAGCATTGGTGAATCGATTCAGCAAAGGTGAAAGCGATGACGGGTACCGCCTCCCCGAACGACAGCCGGCACAGCGGCTTCGGCAACCACTTCAGCAGCGAGGCCGTGCCCGGCGCGCTGCCGCAGGGCCGCAACAGCCCGCAGAAGGCCCCGTTCGGGCTGTACGCCGAGCTGCTGTCGGGCACCGCCTTCACCGCGCCGCGTCACGGCAACCAGCGCACCTGGCTCTACCGCCGCCAGCCCTCGGTGCGCAGCGGGCCGTACGCGCCGCATGCCCATGCGCTGCTGAAGACGGGCGCCCGGGACGGCGTCGACATCCCGCCCGACCCGCTGCGCTGGCACCCCGTCCCGCTCGCGCCCGAGCCGCTCGACTTCGTCGACGGGCTGCGCACCATGGTGCTCAACGGCGATCCGGACGCCCAGCAGGGCGTGGCCGTCCACCTCTATGGCGCCAGCCGGCCCATGGGCAACCGCGCGTTCGTCGACGTCGACGGGGAACTGCTGCTGATCCCCCAGGAGGGCGCGATCCGCGTCGCCACCGAGCTGGGCGTGCTGCAGGCCGCGCCGGGCGAGATCGTGCTGCTGCCGCGCGGCATGTTGTTCAAGGTCGACCCGGCGGTGGCCGGCGAGGCCGTGCGGGGCTACGTCTGCGAGAACTATGGCGCCGCCTTCAGGCTGCCCGAACTGGGCCCGATCGGTTCCAACGGCCTGGCCAACACGCGCGACTTCATCGCCCCGGCAGCCGCGTTCGACGACGGCCCCGCGCAGCCGTGGGAGCTGATCCGCAAGTTCGGCGGCACGCTGTGGCGCGCGCCGGCGCAGGCCTCGCCGTTCAACGTCGTGGCCTGGCACGGCAACCTCGTGCCCTACGTCTACGACACGCGCCGCTTCAACACCATCGGCTCGATCAGCTTCGACCATCCCGATCCGTCGATCTTCACGGTGCTCACCTCGCCCTCGGACACCCCGGGCTGGGCCAACTGCGACTTCGTGATCTTCCCGCCGCGCTGGATGGTGGCCGAGGACACCTTCCGCCCGCCCTGGTACCACCGCAACGTGATGAGCGAATGCATGGGCCTGGTCCACGGCCAGTATGACGCCAAGGAACAGGGCTTCCTCCCGGGCGGGCTGTCGCTGCACAACAGCATGGTTCCGCACGGCCCCGATGCCGACGCGTTCGACAAGGCCAGCGCTGCCGAGCTCGCGCCGCGCAAGCTCGACAACACGCTCGCCTTCATGGTGGAGAGCCGTTGGCGGCTGCGCCCAACCGCGTTCGCGCTGAACGGCGGCCATCTCGACAAGTCGTACGCCGATTGCTGGGCGCCGCTAAAGGACAACTTCAAGGTCTGACATGCTGGACTTCACCCACGACGCGCAAGCCCACAGCTGGGTCGCCAGCGCCAACGCGGCCGACA
>JBJMWE010000108.1:0-2927 GCA_045810285.1 Vitreoscilla sp.
CCACGCCGCTGCACGCGCGCATCCGCGAGGAGCTGCGCGACCGCATCCTCAGCGGCGCGTGGCAACCCAACGACGCGCTGCCCTCCGAGCGCGACCTGATGGCGCACTACGGCGTCAGCCGCATCACCGTGCGGCAGGCGCTCGGCGACCTGCAGAAGGAGAGCCTGATCTTCAAGCTCGCCGGCAAGGGCGCCTTCGTGTCGCAGGCGCGCCCGTTCCAGGAGCTCGGCCGACTGCAGGGCTTTGCCGAGGCGATGGAGGCGCGCGGCCACGAGACGTGGAACCGCGTGCTGCGCATCGAGCACGCGCCGGCCTCGGAGCTGGTGGCGTCGCGGCTGGGGCTGGCGCCGGGCGCGCCGGTCACCCGCATCGAGCGCGTGCGCCATCTCGACCGCCAGCCGGTGTCGCTCGATTTCACCTGGGTGCCGCGGGCCCTCGGCGCGCGCCTGGCCGGCGCCGACCTGGCCACGCGCGACATCTTCCTGATCCTGGAGAACGACTGCGCCACGCCGCTGGGCCACGCCGACCTGGTGATCGACGCCGGCCTGGCCGACGCGGACCTGGCCGAGGCGCTGGACATCGCGCCCGGCGCGCCGGTGCTGCGCATCGAGCGCCTCACCCACGACGCGGCCGGCCGCCCGATCGACTACGAACACCTCTATTGCCGCTCGGACAACTTCCAGTACCGGCTGCGCATCGAGCGGCGCTGACCGCCGCGAAGGATCACGATGGAAACGATCACCCACGAAGTCGACGTGCTCGTCATCGGCGGCGGCACCGCCGGACCGATGGCCGCCGTCAAGGCCAAGCAGGCCGACCCGTCCCTGCGCGTGCTGCTGCTCGAGAAGGCGAACGTCAAGCGCAGCGGCGCGATCTCCATGGGCATGGACGGCCTGAACAACGCCGTCGTGCCGGGCTTCGCCACGCCCGAGCAGTACGTGCGCGAGATCACCATCGCCAACGACGGCATCGTCAACCAGAAGACGCTGATGGCCTACGCGCGGGGCAGCTTCGACATGATCGAGGAGCTCGACCGCTGGGGCGTCAAGTTCGAGAAGGACGAGACCGGCGACTACGCGATGCGCAAGGTGCACCACCTGGGCACCTACGTGCTGCCGATGCCCGAAGGCCACGACATCAAGAAGGTGCTGTACCGCCAGCTCAAGCGCGCGCGGGTGGAGGTCACCAACCGCCTGGTCGCCACGCGGCTGCTCACGGAAGACGATGGCGCCAACGGCCGACGCGTGGCCGGCGCGATGGCCTTCGACTGCCGCACGGCGGATTTCCACGTGATCCGCGCCAGGTCGGTGGTGCTGTGCACGGGTGCGGCCGGCCGCCTGGGCCTGCCGGCCTCGGGCTACCTGTTCGGCACCTACGAGAACCCCACCAACGCCGGCGACGGCTACAGCATGGCGTACCACGCGGGCGCCGAGCTCTCGGGCATCGAGTGCTTCCAGATCAACCCGCTGATCAAGGACTACAACGGCCCGGCCTGCGCGTACGTCACGGGGCCGTTCGGGGGCTACACCACCAACGCGCGCGGCGAGCGCTTCATCGAGTGCGACTACTGGTCAGGCCAGATGATGTGGGAGTTCCAGCAGGAGCTGCAGGGCGGCCGGGGCCCGGTCTTCCTCAAGCTGGACCACCTGGCCGAGGAGACGATCACGCAGATCGAGACCATCCTGCACACGAACGAGCGCCCCAGCCGGGGCCGCTTCCACGCGGGCCGCGGCACCGACTACCGCGAGCGCATGGTGGAGATGCACATCTCGGAGATCGGCCTGTGCAGCGGCCACTCCGCCTCGGGCGTGTGGGTGGACGAGCACGCGCGCACCACCGTGGCCGGCCTGCACGCGGCGGGCGACCTCGCCTGCGTGCCCCACAACTACATGCTGGGCGCCTTCGTCTACGGCCGGCTCGCCGGCGAGAGCAGCGCGGGCTTCTGCGCGGCACACGACTTCGCGGCCGTGGACGCCGGCCAGGTCGAGCGCGAACGCGCGCGCGTGTGGGCGCCCCTGCAGCGCGAGCGCGGGCTGCCGCCCAACCAGGTGGAATACAAGCTGCGCCGCATGGTCAACGACTACCTGCAGCCGCCCAAGGTGACGCGCAAGATGGAGATCGGGCTCGAACGCTTCCAGGCGATCCATGAAGACCTGGAACACCTGCAGGCGCGCGACCCGCACCAGCTGATGCGCGCGATGGAAGTGCATTTCATCCGCGACTGCGCCGAGATGGCGGCGCGGGCGTCCCTGTACCGCACCGAGAGCCGCTGGGGCCTGTACCACGCGCGCGTCGACTTCCCCGAGCGCGACGACGCGCAATGGTTCTGCCACGCGCAGATCCGCAAGGGCGACGACGGCGCGATGACGTCCTTCAAGCGTCCCATCGAGCCCTACATCGTGCCCGTGGCCGACAGCGAGCGCGCCAGCTACCAGCGCCTGCGCATCCCCGCCGCTCGCGTCGACAGCGACACCGCGCCCGCCCTCGCCTGACCTTCGCCGAAAGCATCCGCATGCACTCCTTCGCCCCCACCGCCCTGCATCCTGCCAGCGTCCCCGTCAGCGTCGACCCGGACAAGTGCATCGCCCACAAGGGCTGCACCGTCTGCGTGGACGTGTGCCCGCTCGACGTGCTGGCCATCGACTTCGTCAAGGGCAGCGCCTACATGAAGTACGACGAGTGCTGGTACTGCATGCCCTGCGAGAAGGACTGCCCCACCGGCGCCGTCCACGTCGACATCCCCTACCTGCTGCGCTGAAGCCCGCGGCGCATTGCCGGACCCGAGTTCCAAGGAGAACCGCATCGTGAACCTTCGCAGACCCTCGCTCGCCCGCTTCGTGGGGGCGACCTCGCTCGCGCTGTCCCTCGCCGCCGGGGCGCAGGCCGCAGAGACCATCCGCGTGGCCATCGGCACGCAGGACACCACG
>JBJMWE010000109.1:0-5396 GCA_045810285.1 Vitreoscilla sp.
ACACAATTTCCATACACAACCCAATACCGATCTCAAGCAGGCGAGCGAACGGCACGACGCCATCGCCGTGCTGGCCGTGCACGGGCCCGAGGCGCTGCGCCAGACCCTGCGCGGCGTCAGCGACGTGCAGCGCATCGTCGCGCGCATCGCGCTGCGCCAGGTGCGCCCGCGCGAGCTGGCGGGCCTGCGCGACACGCTGGCCCTGCTGCCGCAACTGGTGGCCTGCCTGCCGCCGAACCACTGCCGCACGGCGAGCGCGCCCGCGGAGCCCGAACTCGTCGACGTCGGCGACGGCGCCACCAGCGCCCTGCTGCTGCGCCTGCACGGCGCGCTGCATCCCGATCCGCGCATCGGCCAGCACCTGGCGGCCGCCGTCGCCGCCGAGCCCGCGGTGCTGCTGCGCGACGGCGGCGTGATCGCCTCCGGCTTCGACCCCGAGCTCGACGAGCTGCGCGCCATCGCCACCAACTGCGACGACTTCCTTGTGGCGCTGGAAGCCCGCGAGCGCGAGCGCACCGGCATCGGCAACCTGCGCGTGCAGTACAACAAGGTGCACGGCTTCTACATCGAGGTGACGAGCTCGGGCCTCGATCGCGTGCCGGCCGACTACCAGCGCCGCCAGACGCTGAAGAACGCCGAGCGCTTCATCACGCCGGAGCTGCGCGCGTTCGAGGACAAGGCGCTGTCCGCGCAGGAGCGCTCGCTGGCGCGCGAGAAGCTGCTGTGGGAGACGCTGCTCGACCAGCTGCAGGACACGCTCGGCGTGCTGGGCGAGCTGGCGCGTGCCCTCGCCTCGCTGGACGCCCTGTGCGCGCTGACCGAGCGCGCCGGCACGCTCGGCTGGTGCCGTCCCGAGTTCGTCAACCACCCGTGCCTGGACATCGAGCGCGGCCGCCACCCGGTGGTCGAGGCGCGGCTGGCCGAGACGGGCGGCGGCAACTTCATCGCCAACGACTGCCGGCTCGACGCCCGCACGCGCATGCTGATCGTCACCGGCCCCAACATGGGCGGCAAGAGCACGTTCATGCGCCAGGTGGCGCTGATCACGCTGCTGGCGGCCATCGGCTCGTACGTGCCCGCCGCCCGCTGCCGCCTGGGCCCGATCGACGCCATCCACACCCGCATCGGCGCGGCCGACGACCTGGCCAACGCGCAGTCCACCTTCATGGTCGAGATGACCGAGGCCGCCGCCATCATCCACTCGGCCACCGACCGCTCGCTGGTGCTGATGGACGAGATCGGCCGCGGCACGTCCACCTTCGACGGGCTGGCGCTGGCCGGCGCCATCGCCTCGCACCTGCACGAGAAGAATCGCTCGTTCACGCTGTTCGCGACGCACTACTTCGAGCTGACCGACTTCCCGACGAAGCACGCGGGGGCGCTCAACATGCACGTGTCGGCCGCCGAGAGCGGCGACCAGATCGTGTTCCTGCACGCGATCGAGGCCGGCCCCGCCAGCCGCAGCTACGGCGTCCAGGTGGCCAAGCTGGCCGGCATGCCTGCCGGGCTCGTGCGCCAGGCGCGTGCGACGCTGGAGGCACTCGAAGCCCAGCAGAACAGCGGCCAGGCCCAGGTCGACCTGTTCGCCGCCCCGGCCGCCGCCGACGCCGCCGCGGCCGCCGCCGGCCCGTCGCGCGCCGAGGCCGCGCTGATGGCCATCGATCCCGATCGCCTTGCGCCGCGGGAGGCGCTGGAAGCGCTGTACCGGCTGAAGGCGCTGCTGCCCAAGGACTGACGAGATGCCGTCATCCTGCGCGCAGTCGCAGGATCCACCCTTCCTGAAGCGTTGCCCCGGGATGGATTCCGCGACTCCGCTTCGCTCCACGCAGAATGACGGCGACGTCGTCATCCTGCGCGCAGTCGCAGGATCCACCCCCGCTGACGCGTTGCCCCGGGGCGGATTCCGCGACTCCGCTTCGTCCACGCAGAATGACGGCATTGCGAACGGTTTTTGCCCGCAGGCGCGACAATCGTCTGCGACCCGCACAACAAGAGACCTTCCAATGACCTATTGCGTCGGCATCCGGCTCAACGCCGGGCTCGTCTTCCTGTCGGACTCGCGCACCAACGCCGGGCTCGACCAGATCAGCATCTTCCGCAAGATGATCGTCTACGAGAAGCCGGGCGACCGCTTCATGACGCTGCTGTCGGCCGGCAACCTGTCGATCTCGCAGTCGGTGCGCGAGATCCTGCAGGTCGAATCGGTGCCCAACGGCGACGACGAGCCGATCACGATCTGGAACGCGCGCAGCATGTTCGACGCCGCCCGCGTGCTCGGCGCGGCCGTGCGGCGCGTGTACGAGAACGACGGCCAGGCGCTCAAGAACAACGGCATGGACTTCGTGGCCAGCTTCATCTTCGGCGGCCAGATCGGCGACGAGGCGATGCGGCTGTTCCTCGTCTACTCGGCAGGCAACTTCATCGAGGCCACGCGCGAGACCTGCTTCTTCCAGATCGGCGAATCGAAGTACGGCAAGCCCATCCTCGACCGCGTGCTCACCCCCACGACGCCGCTCGAGGAGGCGGCCAAGTGCGCGCTGGTGTCGATGGACTCCACGCTGAAGTCCAACCTGTCGGTGGGCCTGCCGCTGGATCTCGTGGTGTACGAAGCCGGCAAGCTGCAGTCCGACCAGATCGCCTGCATCGACGACCAGAACCCGTACTTCCGCATGGTGCGCGATTCCTGGGGACGCCGCCTGCGCGAGGTGTTCGAGGCGATGGACGACCCGCAGTGGGGCGCCGGCGCGTCCGCCGCCACGCCGCTGATCGTCGATGCGCCGCGCTACGAGGCGCTCAAGAAGATCCACAACGAGACCGAGAAGGTCGTCTAGTGACTGCCCGTTGCTCGAGGTCGACGTGAAGACCATCGTCTTCGCCCACGCCAACGGGTTTCCCGCGGGCACCTACGAACCGCTCTTCGACGTCTGGCGCCGCGCGGGCTGGCGCGTCGCGGCGCCGGCGCGCTTCAGCCACGACGCGCGCTACCCCGTCACCAGCAACTGGCCGCGGCTGCGCGACCAGCTGACCGACTTCATCGTCGCCAACGAACTCGCGGGCGCGATGCTCGTGGGCCATTCGCTGGGAGGGCTCGTCAGCCTGATGGCGGCCTGCAGGCGGCCCGACCTGGTGGGCGGCCTCGTGATGCTGGACTCGCCCATCGTCACCGGCTGGCGCGCGCACAGCGTGCACATGGCCAAGCGTGCGGGGCTGATCGAGCGCGTCGGTCCGGGCTCGATCTCGCGCAAGCGCCGCCACGAGTGGCCGTCGCGCGAGGCGGTGCATGCGCATTTCGCGGCCAAGTCGTCCTTCGCGCGCTGGGATCCGCGCATGCTGCAGGCCTACGTGCAGGCCGGCTTCGAGGACAGCGAGGACAAGGTCGTGCTGGCCGTGCGGCGCGAGATCGAGACGCGCATCTACAACACGCTGCCGCACCACGTGCCCGCGCTGCTGCGCAAGCATCCGCCGCGTTGTGCCGTCGGCTTCATCGCGGGCACGCGCTCCGCCGAGATGCGCCAGGGCGGCTTCGCCGGCTCGCGCAAGCTCGCCGGCGACCGCTGGCGCTGGATCGAGGGCTCGCACCTGTACCCGATGGAACGGCCCGACGACACGGCCCTGCTCGTGCTGGAACTGCTGAACTCGATGAAGCCGGTGCCGCCACGGCCGCGCCACGCCCCGGCCGGCACATCGGCGCCGCACGCCTGAGCCACGCCGAGGATTCGTCGCCCTGAGCGGCCGCCCGCCGCCGCGGGCGTGGGATCCTCGGCCACGCCTGCGCATCGGTTTGCATACGCCGCGATCCGCGCATCCCGCGCGTGCGGGACTCCGGGTCGCTCCGGCGTCCGGCGGCAACCCGGCCGACATAAGATCGAGCGTCGCCCGCCCGACAGCGGCCACGAATCGACGGAGAGTCCATGCGCGCGCATCACAAGCCCCATCGCCAGCCCCCTGCCAAGCCCGCCGCCCACGACGCGGGCGCAGGCGACCTCGCGCTCGCCGAGGCCGAGCCGGCCGAGGCGACCCCACCGGCGCAGGCCGCCGAGCCCGACGCGCCGTCGCGCCCGGTGCTGTCGCTGTGCCCGCCGCCGCTGGACGAGCCGCAGCTGATCAAGCCGCTGGACGACAGCTGGCGCCAATGGCTGGCCGAGAACGCGCTGCTGGGCAACTCGCCCGAGACGATGCTGGCCCGGATCAAGGAATCCGGCATCGACCCGGCGGAGGCCACCGGCTACCTGTCCGCCATCGCCCGCGACCCGCTGTTTCGCGCCGGCGAGAAGATGCGCGACCGCCATGTGCGCTTCGGCCGCGTCATGCTCAACGTGCAGGCCGTGCGCGAGAGCGACCCGCTGTACACGCACGTCGAGAAGCGCAGCCGCGTCTCGCGCGACGAGTTCATCGAGCGCTACGTGCGCGGCTGCCGCCCGGTGGTGCTCACCGACCTTGCCAGGGACTGGCCGGCGATGCAGCGCTGGTCGTTCGACGAGTTCAAGCGGCGCTACGGCAAGCTGACCGTGCAGGTGCAGTCCGGCCGCGACGCCGACGCCGACTACGAGGTCAACAAGGTGCGCCTGCGCCGCGACACCAACTTCGCCGCCTTCCTCGACCGCGTCGCCATCAGCGGCCCGACCAACGACGAGTACCTCACGGCCAGCAACGAGCTGCTGCGCCGCCCCGAGTTCATGGGGCTGCTCGACGACATCGGCTCGCTGCCCGACTTCTGCGATCGCGCCGCCATGTCGCGCTCGGCCTCGCTGTGGGTCGGCCCGGCCGGCACGCGCACGCCGCTGCACCACGACACGCTGATGCTGCTGCACACGCAGGTCGTGGGCCGCAAGCGCTGGCGCTTCGTGTCGCCGCTGTCGGGCCCGCGCGTCTACAACGACTTCGACGTCTACAGCCCGGTCGACTTCGACAAGCTCGACCTCGCGCGCTTCCCCGAGGCCGCCAAGGTGAAGGTGCTGGACGTGGTGGTCGAGCCCGGCGAGACGATGTTCCTGCCGCTGGCCTGGTGGCACCAGGTGAGTTCGCTCGACCGCTGCATCTCCCTGTCGTTCACCAACCTCGACGTCCCCAACGAGTTCGATTTCCACGGCAACCGCATGTAGGCCAGGACGCGCCATGGCGCCTGGGTCGATGACCGGATGAACCGGATTGGGCGCAGCGCTGTCTCGATGGCGCGTGTCGGCCAATCGAAGGGCGCAAGCGCGCGGCCGCCGCGCGCGGCCGCTCCGGAGCAAGGCCGCGCCCCCTCGGGGGGTGGCCGCGGTACCCCGCGGTCGGGGGCGGTCATGACCGCGCAAGCGCGCGGCCGCCGCGCCCGGCCGCTCCGGAGCAAGGCCGCGCCCCCTCGGGGGTGGCCGCGGTACCCCGCGGTCGGGGGCGGTCATGACCGCGCACGC
>JBJMWE010000110.1:0-97423 GCA_045810285.1 Vitreoscilla sp.
CGCCCATGGCCTGCGCGTCGCCCGCGCCGGCCGGCGCCGCGCCGCCGGCCACCGGCTGCGCGCCCGCCCGCAGCAGCCGGTCGCGCACCCATTGGCGCGCGTTGGCGATGGGCGACCAGGTGGTGTCGAGCAGGCGGCCATTGCCGCGCACCGTGCCCGTGGCGCGCAGGCCCTGGTCGAACATCCACAACTCGGCGTCGAAGCCGTCCGGGTTCATGGCACCGTGCGGGCGGCGCAGGCGCACGGGCAGGCGCCAGCGCTGGCCCGCGCGCAGCGGCGGCGGGGCGTCGGCCACGCTGCGGTCGTCGCGCTGGTTGCGGTTCCAGGCCAGCCACACGCGCGACGGCACCACCGGCATGCCGTCGCCCGCGGCCTGCGGGACCGCGCCGGCCTCGTCGCCCTCGTGGCCCGGGTCGTCGTCGCCTTCGCCGCCTGCGTCGTCCGACGGTGCGGCGACCGGCCGCGCGGCCTCGGCCGCCGCGACCGCCGCCGGCAACGGCCGCCCCGACGCCGCCGCGAGCGAGCGCACGCGCTTCAGCTCTCGTGGCGTCATGCCTGCCGCGCGCGCCGACTCCACCACGAAGGCGAAGTGTTCGCCGTCGGGCTTGAGCTGCGGCATGTCGTCGACGGTGCCGACGAGCTCGATGTCGCAGCCCTCCCATGCGGGGGCGAGCGCGTCCGCGAGACGCATGTCCGCGCGCCAGCCCGCGTACGCGAAGCCGGATGCGGCCAGCGCGATCCAGAAGATGGCGCGCGCGCATCCGCGCCGGCCACGCCGCCGCAGCGCGCGCGCGACGAGCCAGGCGGCCAGGGCGCCGGCCCCCAGCAGCGGATAGGCGACGGCGTCCCACAGGGCCCGCTGCTGCAGCTGGAGCCCGACGCCGCCGACCCACGCCAGCAGCACCGCCGCGCGCCACCAGGCGCCGGCGATGTCGGGGTGGGTGCGCGGCGCGGTCATGCGAAACAGTCTAGGAGCGGGCGCTGGAATTCCCGCGCGCCAATTGCCGTGGTTTCGGAGGCGAAAGCCGCCGGGAGGACGGCGCCCGCTTCGACGTGCGGCCGGCACACGTCGCTTGCTTCGCCACGCAGCGAAGCGAGGCCGCGACCTGCCGCCCTACGCTGCATCGCTCCGCCCCGCCTCCTTCACGCCCATGCACGCGCCCTCCCTCGACGCCATCATCATCCGCCCTTCCGTCCTCTACTTCGGCACGCCGGTCGCCCTCGTCACGACGCTGGACGAGCGCGGCAGCGCGAACATCACGCCGATGTCGTCGGCATGGGCGCTCGGCGACCGCCTCGTCCTCGGCCTGTCGGCGCAAAGCCAGGGCTGCGCCAACCTGCTGCGCGGCGGCGAGGCCGTCGTCAACCTGCCCGACCCGTCGCTGCACGCCGCCGTCGAGCGCATCGCCCACACGACGGGACGCACCCCGGTGCCCCACTACAAGCAGGCCATGGGCTATCGCCACGAGACGGACAAGTTCGCGCTCGGCGGCTTCACGCGCATCGCGTCGCACGCCGTGGCGCCGCCGCGCATCGCGGAGTGCCCGCTGCAGCTGGAGACGCGCCTGCTGCACGCCCGCCGCTCGACGCCCGGTGTCGACGCCGACGCGCACGATCCGGGCTTCGTCGTCATCGAGCTCGCCGTCGCCCATGTCCACGCGCACCCGGCCATCGTGCTGGAGGGCACCCAGCACGTCGACACGGCATGCTGGAGCCCGTTGCTGTACGTGTTCCGCCACTACTTCGGCACCGGCGAACGCCGCGGGCGCAACTTCCGCGCGGAGACCTGACAACGTCCGACGCCCCACGCGCCGCGCGAGCCGACTCTCCCCGAAAACCTGCCCGCCAACCCTTCGTCCTGCAGCGAAGCATCGCACTCCCCGCCCGCGCGAGACTGACGTCCCACACACGGAGACCCCATGACCCTGACCTGCTTCATCCGCTACGAGATCGACCCGTTCAAGCGCGAGCTCTTCCGCCGCTACTGCCAGGCGTGGGGCCGCATCATCCCGCGCTGCGGCGGGCACCTGGTCGGCTACTTCCTGCCCAGCGAGGGCACCAACTACGAGGCCTGGGGCCTCATCTCGTTTCCCAGCCTGGCCGCGTACGAGGCCTATCGCCGGCGCCTGCGCGCCGATGCCGAGGGGCGGGCCAACTTCGAGTTCGCGCAGCAGGAGCGCTTCATCGTCCGGGAGGAGCGCACGTTCACCGAGGTGGTCGACGAGGCCTACCTGCGCGCTTCGGAATACAGTGACGCGACCGCAGCCTGACATCGCCGCCATGCCCGCTTCCCGACGCGCGCCGCCGCCGCCCTCCGACGCCCCGCACGAACCGCGACTGGCACGCGTCGCCGCGCTGGTCGCCGACCCGTCGCGGGCCCGCATGCTGGCGTTCCTGCTGTCGGGCGAGTACGCCAGCGCGGGCGAGCTCGCGCGCACCGCGTCGGTGGGCGCGGCCACGGCCAGCGCGCACCTGGTCAAGCTGGTGGACGCCGGGCTGCTCGTGTGCGAGCCGCGCGGCCGGCACCGCTACTTTCGCATCGCCGACGCCGACGTCGCGCACGCGCTGGAGGCGCTGGCGATGGTGGCGGAGCGCTCGTCGCACGACCGCGCGTGGTCGGCGCCCGCTCGCCAGCGGCTGCGCGAGGCGCGCTGCTGCTACGGCCACCTGGCCGGCCGGCGCGGCGTCGCGCTGTGCGAGCAGCTCCTGGGCCGGGCCTGGCTGGTGGACGCCGAGGACGGCTACGCGTTGACCGACGCCGGCATCACGGGCCTCGCTGCCCTCGGCTTCGACGCCGCCGCGCTGCGCGCGAACGCGTCGCACCGCATCGCCTATCCCTGCCTGGACTGGTCGGAGCGGCGCGACCACCTGGCCGGCAAGCTGGCCAGCGGGCTGCTGGACCACTTCATGGAGCGCGGGTGGCTGCGCCGCATCGGCAGCGAGCGCGCACTCGAGCTGACGCCGCCGGGCCGCCAGGCGCTGGCGCCGTTGCTGGCGCTCGACTGAGCCGGCCCCGGCGATGTCGACGCCACCCCAGCCGTGACCGGGCGCCGCAGACCTGCAACTCAAGGCGTCCGATTTGCACCATCAACCATCGACCCGCAACGGCGATACGCCTCGCGGAACTCGGCGCCCAAAACATGACGTTCGAGCGGATCGGCAGCGAACGACAGTTCCCGACCCGAAGCCGCCTTCGATCTCACGGATGGCGTGCCTCGAAGCAGTCGTTCAACTGAGTGGTCGCCTAGGAAGACTTCGTATGCACCCAAAGCCAGTACCAGCGCCATTTCGGCACTTGGTAGAACGGATTTGCATAGACCGAAGTCCGCTCGAAAAGCTTGCCGTCCACTAGTCCCACCTCGTAGCTCTCATCGATTTGGCACGACCAGTTGCCTGCGTCTCGCACGGCGCATTTGTCATACGAGCGAGGCGCCGTCCCATTGACCCAGTAGACGACGTGCGTATCGCCAGCGGTGGCTCGATAGGTCGTGGGGTTAGCGGATTCCTCTTTCGCAGAACAGACGTCCGCCACTCTTTGGGTCATACAGTACCCGAGGTAGACCGTTCGCTCGTCGCTGAAGGGCAGGTGATCCACAAACAGCCAGAAGGCGCCAAACACTGCCAAGAGAATGCCGTAGCCGATGCATTTGTCCGCGTACGCCTCCCACTTCGGCGGAGGCACACTAGGCCGTTCGAACGTAGGATCTGGCATTGAACTCTCAGCTTGTGTGAGCGTGTCAGAGCTGCGAGTAGCCTACCCGATATCTGACGTTGACGGGCGGCAGCTTGTGGTCGTTTGATGCCTAGTCAGTCTTCCACTTCTGTCGCTGTTCGTCCCGAAAGGCTCGAGCGGCTTCCGCCCCTCCCTGTGCATGCGCTTTCGACACGGCCGCGTCACAGGACTTGCAGTAGGAGCGATTTTCGCGGCTGCGATAGGCGAAATCGTCGATCGGGAAGCTTATTCCGCAAACCGAACATGCCTTTTGAGTTGTAGTGGTCATCTTCAGGTTCTTCTCCTCTCGGCCGGCGTTAAGCGGGCCCCAGGGTTGTCTACCTCAAACCTGTCACCGGTGAACGGCGGCTTCTGGCCCGGCTTCAGATCGCGGGCAACTTGACTGCTCGTGGCAAGCCCGGCCTCGATGTCTACAAGACGCGCAATGCGATCCTGGAGCATAGGCGAAAGGTTCGCGTCCACTACGACCGGAAGACCGGGACGACGCGCCCGGGCTATTCGGCGGAACATCTGCGCCATGACTGCGAGCGGCGGAGCAATGACAGCCACAGCGAATCGCTGGGCAGGACCATCCAGAATTCGACCGGCGTCTCCAGACCCTACGGCGCGGCGTCCCACCACATCGTTGCGTCGAAAGATCCGGAGGCTGAGACCTCCCGGACGATGTTGTTCGACTGGGGAATCGGGATCAACGATGCGGACAACGGCGTTTACCTGCCGCAACTATCTACGGTCGACCATCACAGTTGCCGAAGGCGACGATGCACGACTACATCCACAACTTCACGTACCATTACAACGTCGAAGCTCGACTTCTCGACGTCGCCAGTGATGATGTCGACGGCGCCCGAGCAGAGCTCAGGGCCATGAGGAAGGAAATCATGGCCGACGAATTTCCTTACCGGAAGCAATTGTGACTGTCTGGGAACTGAAAAGCGGACGTCTCGACGCGTTCGCTCCGTTGGTCATCAAGTTCGACGACCGTCGTCGTTCGTCGCTGCTGTTCGCGGATGGCCGACCTAAAGAGTGGACGCCGCCGCCTGCGGTGGAATTTCTCGTCGACAAGCGCACGAAGGATCTGCCTCGCGCAGACGTGCCCATGCTGATCAGTGGCGCGTTGGCATTGACCTCCCGCGCCAAAGATGCACTCGGCCCATTCCTGTCTCAGTTTGGCGAACTCGTTCCGCTCGACTGCACGGACGAGCCGGTTTGGTACTTCAACGTCACGACGGTCATCGACTGCCTCGATCCCGAGTCGTCGGTTCGGCGGGAGACGGGATCGATCGCCAAGGAAGCCTTCCATTCAGACAAGGTGCCGACGCAGGCAACCGTCTTCAAGGACCCGGCCAAGCTGCGCAGCCGGATCTACGTAAATGATGCGGGCAAAGAAGCCATCGAGAAGATCGTGGCCGAAACCGGACTCTCCGGCCTCGTCGTCACCGAGCCGGGCTCCACCTGAGTTCGCGGCCGGTTGGAAGCTTTGACTCCGCCGGCATTGTTGTAACCAAAGCCAGCGGGCAGGCTATGCATCGGCGGGATCGACCCTGAGCGGAGTTTCCTCACCGCGGCTTCGCAGCATAAAGGCTGCCGTATCGGCTATGTCCCGTTCGGCGCTGCTGTCGCCCGGAAGCCGATGTTGCGTCGATCGCTATGACGCGCGGTTTGCCTTGCGGAAGCTCGGCGATTTCAGACCCGAGCGTTTGTGCGTCGACGTGAATGCGGGCGCGAATTCGTGCGACATCACGACCTCGTCCATCTCCTTGATCCCGAAGTAGGTTTCATTGCGCTCAAGCAGTTTGTAGATCTCACGAAGCTCCTTCGCGAATAAGGACATCAGCTGTTTCGCCTCGGTCTTCTTTATCTGATCCGGAATCGAAACCCTTGCGCTTACGTTTACACGCTTCCCCTTCTTCGGAAGGCCCACGTACGTCGCATCCTGCTTTCGGCGGTCGAGCAATCCGCCCTTCACGGCGCGGTGGAGCTTCGGAGAAAAGTCGACATATTCCACCTGGAGATACCACTCCTGCTTCGTCTGATGGAAGTAGAGGTGCCTCAGGAATTCTTGCTCCAGCTGCTCGTCCGGCAGCCCGGAGTTGGTGATGGACGAGTAGTAGACGTGGTCAACCCAGCGCGCCTTTGCGAACTCCTCAATAGCGAGGACGGTAAGTTGGAATGCGGTCGGCCACGATGCCGTAGCGAAAAGCGTTTGGGCATCCTTGAAGAGGCGCAGCGAATTCCGAAAGGCCTCAACGGCAAGGCGCTTATATTTGCGGGCTGAAAGGGTCGCTTGTGCCATTGCTTCGACTGTTGCCTGAAGTCCGCCGGTCTCGAACGGCCGTACCTGGCCGGTTGCCGACGAAGTCAGCCGGCCTTATGTTCATCGTAGCGGATGCCGCTACAGCGCTCGATAGCCTTCCCGTTACCAGACGTCCACGACCGTCTGCAAGTGGCCGGCTCCAGTCCTAGAAGCCAGCCGAAACCTCTTCCGGGATGCTCTCGGTGGAGCCCAGGCATACACGCAGTGACTTCTCTGTGCCGTCTTTGATCCACGCCCTGCATAGTTCCGTCTTGTAGCGTCGATTCACCGAACACATTTCGGCAGGCGCCGGTCGTATGTGATCCCGCTTCGCCAGCGTCTTCACGCAGGCGCTTACGTTGTCATCGAGAACATCCGTTCCAATACGCCACTCGCAGATGGATTGAGCCCAGTTCATGGTGGGGCCTGCAACTTCCGCGTTACTGCCTTGCCCGAGAAAGCTGAGCCCCGCACCCACGAGCTGCAATGCAAGCTGCAAAAACCTTCGGCGGACTGAACGCTGCATCTGTCAATCCTAGCGCACCGCAAAGCGGTCTTCGCGAGCGGCAGCTGATGGCCGAACTGCGTCTTCGGCCAAAGCGATGCATGCTACGGGAACATCACGTCGGCGTCGGCATGGCAGTGCGCCTGCCATTCCTTCATGACGGCTTCCGTGACGTGAAGCTCGGGCGCGCCGAGGCCCGATTTGAACGCCCAAAAAAGATAGCTTCCGCGATATTTGACAGGGTCAAATCGGATGGGGCGCTCTCTACTCAGCGCTTCATCAGCGCGATACTCCAAGAACGGATGAGTCCAACCATCGCTCGTAGTTGTTCCTAACACTGGCCCAACAACGCCAGGCGTCGCTTTAAGGACTTCGAGCATGCAGTCGGCAGTTTGTTCGACAGACACGGGAACGTCAGCTGTCTGCCCGATCGATATGTATGAACTCGCGATCAGCCCGCACAAGCAGCGTGGGACAAGTCTTCTCATGTGGATCATCCTCAAGCCTAGCGACCCGCGACCATAGCTCACCCAATACCTGCCGTCCGCGACCGTTCGGCAGCAATGGCAGCGTATTAGAGGTCATGATGGCAGGATACCCAGGAGCGGTCGGTGACGAGTGCCTGCTCATGGCCGCGTGCCGCCTCAAGGCCGTCGGGCCAGGCAACGTGTGGTTGAACTGTAACCTTCGTTCCGGTCGCTGCAATCGATGCTCAAAGGCAGGCATCCCGGCGAAGGGAGAGTGTTCAACGCTTACAGGCCAACGCAATGAATTGCGAAGGAGACATTTGAGTGTCCCCACCGAAGATCAGCGTTCTGTCTCCCACCCAATGGAAGAAGTCCTTGCGTCGGAATGCCCAGATCTCGACGCTATAGCCAACACCACCCTGTTCAACTGCCACAAGGATGTGCTGGCGACCCAGCGCTGCCATCACGAAGCGGCTCGATGGCCCTCCACCCACGTCGGTGGCGTTGAACGGGCCGCCGGGACTGGACATGCCAGCGCCACCCAGCGCTTCCCGCATGCCAGTCGGCAGGCGCCACGGACTTCTGGTGAACGAGAAGCCATCATCTCCGCAATCGACGCGGTAGCTCGCCGGCGGAACCATCGGGTCATATTCAACGCGACTGGACTCGTAGTCGAGCCTCGTGCTTCCGATCGGGACAAGGCAGACGTACACCGCGAGACCGACTACGCCCACAAGGAGACCGGAGCCGATGGAAAGCAGTTTAATGAAGGAGACCTCTCCAAATATCAGACCCAGCCCGAAGTCCGCTTCTGGCCGAATTGAGACCGCCATGTCCCGCTCCAAGGCTGACGCTAGTCGTCGTTTGATCGATCTTCGTGACGGTAGAAATCCTCTTCGATTTCAGCCACCACGTCGTCGGCGACAAGCTGGAATTCGAGGTAGCCAGCATGCTCTGAGAACACAGCCACTTCACCTGTCTCCGGCCGGACGGCAGCGAACGCACGATCGAAGCGATGCGTCAGTCCCGTGAGCCGCACTTCTACCGAATGAAATGGCGAGAAATCCATAGCGCTCAGGCCTTGGCCCAGAATTTCATCCTCTGTTCGGCCCACCTTGGCCGCAACTTCAGGCGCCCAGTCTCGGATCACCTCTTTCCATGATCGCAATGGCTTCATATTCACGCAATCCTAGCCTACCCCGGAGCGGACGCTCGCGAACGACTGCAAGTGGCCGAACTGCGCCTTCGGCGCCGCCTGCGAGGCCAGGTAGTCGACAGTTCCCGGGCGTGTTGTCGTTGGATCCTGACCTTGAGCGACAGCATCCAGATCAGGCCGAGAAACAGATATACCCGGAGAGCGGGATGTCGAGACCGATGGCTCCGCGCAGACCGACCGTAGATGAATCGTCCACGTAGGTCAGCGCTGCCCGACCTGCAGGCTTGTTCCGTTGTTCAGCGAATACGCCGTGTTGGCGGCGGCTAGGCCATTGGGAATCTTCTGCGCAGCCTGCGCATCGATTACGGGAGGAACGTAAGAGGAATGGTCAGAATGGGACATGGCTTCTTTTCAGGAACAAACGTTGAACGAAACGAACTGATATTTCACGGCCGCCGAGCGTGCGGCTTGGCTGCTTTGATCCTTCGAGACTTGGCGATAGAACACACTGCATCCGTCGCTTGACACTTCGACGTCCCCGTTTACACGGTGATCGTCGATGCGAAGCAACTTCCCAGATGCTTCGAGATACAAGCCCTGCTGTGACTCAAAGCCACGCTGCGGCCACAGCACCCACAGCCTGCCGACGCGTGAGGGATAGACGAGTGCAGCGACCTGGCCCTTCTCCGCCGCTTCCCTCATGAACGATGGCGGCACCAGGTTCTCGAATTCGCCAGCGGCGGTGAACATTCCACCTGCCGATGCACGTTCATACTGACCGTAGACACCGCGATTCAGATACGACTTAGCCCAGGCCAAGTATGAGAAATTTGCACCGTGCGGCACTGCCTGCCAAGGCACCTCTATCCGGCGAACGAATCTTCCATCCGGACCGTAGAAGGTCACAGGCACCGCATTTGAGTCTATGTACTGCTGAGAATGGTCGACTACGAGCGAGCCATCACCAGGCTGCAATTCATACTTGATCTGGTGTTCTTGCACGGGCGGCTGCCGACATCCAACGCGCGAGACTCCGAGATCTCCGCGGCCAGCGACGTTCTGCAGCGTCTCGCCGTAGGCGCCCGCACGCACATCATGGATCGCGCCAAGACCCTGATCGATCACCATGCGCTCCTTGGAGAAGCACACCAATCGCCCGCGGTAAGGCGTGTCCTTGACTTCGCCCGTGTGCGTATTCAGCAAGACGATTCGATTCAGCTCGCCATCCGAGTGATGGTCTGCCGGAGCCTCCAACGAAAGGATCACCTGTCGTTCATCGAACCAAGCCATTGGCTGGCCGCTTCTCATTCCCGTGAACGCCTTCGCCGAGTACTGGCCCACAGCGTCGACAAAGTCTGCGCCAGGCGGGACGTTCAAATCCGGATCGGACGTGGCTGCACCTGCGGCGAATGTCCACCCACACGCCAATCCCACCACGATTTGGCTCACGTTCTTCCAAAAACAAACGGTCATGTCATCGCTCCCGCCCCGACTCGTTGAGATGCTGCTCCAGCGGGCTTAACAGATTGTCGATCACTCGCCGATTTCCGGTCTTGATTTCAGCCGTGAGGAATCAATCGCCCGTCAACGTCGATTTCGCCCTTGGCCACGCTCCTGCGAAGCGGACATACGTAGGCGACGGCTCGTGGCCGCGAGCGGCGTTATCGTGAAGGGACGCGAGCCGGAGGCTCGACTTCTACTGTGCCCTGCTCAGTGGCCGAGATTCGCTGGGTCTCTTGAACACCTGAAGTGAAGCCTCTCGACAGCACGATGTAAACGACGCGCCCGCCCAGTTCCTTGTACCCGGCTTCATACGACAGCTGAACGCCGTTGACGAATCGCCCGTGCAGAGCGGCGAGTTGAACCTCGGTCAGCTTGGTAGTGCGACCAAACGCTTGGATCGCCAGTGAGCTGAATCCGTCGGGGCCCCTGGTGGCAGTGACTTCGACGGGCCCAGACTCGCCGATGCCTGGCGAAGTGAGGTGTAGTTCACCAATCGCCAGAATTCCTTCCTGCGAAGCCATCGACAAGGTCGGAACGAAGAGCGCGGCTGCAATCGCGAATGTGCCGAGGAACACTAGCCGAGTCATCTGTTTCCTATCGTTTTGGCGGGGAAGCGGTTGACCCCAAAGCAGTCGTCAGCGACGGGCGGCTCCTGGCCGGCTGCGGGTCTACGAGATCACCGCCAGTATCTTCGGCTGCAGCTCCGTTGCCAGAGCCCACAGCCATTCATTGTTGATGCCGTCGTTCACATCAACCCAGGCATCGACAAGCGACAGCGAACTCCCGTCTTTGGAGGCGATCATGCCAGCTTCGTAGTGCGCGGCGAAACCGCTCGGGGCATGGGCCGACAACGCGCCGGCCATCAAGGTCTGCCTGTCGATGGGGGTGGACTCGAAATAGGCGATGCTGCCCGATCTGACCGATGTCGCGAACCACTGAAGGCTCTCGACCAGGAGGAACGGCCGAACACCAAGGCCGTAGTCGGCCTCGGATGAATCGTAGGCGCTCGCCCCACACAGAAACGAGACGATCTGCACCAGATTTTCATAGCTACCTGGTCTAAAAAGTTCAACCCAATACTCGGCTGCGAATCTTGGCTTCATCGCGATGCGACTGTTTGTGGGGTCTGGCCCGCCGTCAGCCGGTGGACTTCCCGATAGCTGACCAATGTAGCCGTCAGCTCCTGGCCGGCACCTGCAGTCTGCGCCTTCAGTTCGGCCACGGCCCTCAACTTGCGCTGCTTTCCTCCGCCAACCGTGTGAGCAGTCTGGCAAGTTCAAGCGCGTCATGATCCGAGAGTTCGACGGGATCACCATGCGGTTCCACAGTCTTGATGCAGATGCCGCCGCCTGGATCGAGGCAAACAAGCACCTCGCCGCCGGACAATCTATGAACAACGACGTCCTGCCTGGTCACACGAACTCCTTGAGGGTGAGGGGTGCGTCAGTAGCCTACCCGAAAGCCGCTGCTCGCGATCCTCTGCACCTGGCCGATGTCAGACCTCTCGCCTAGCGCCATTCACTGTAGCTTGGCTCCTCTCGGCTATGCCGAGCTGCCGTAAGGCATCCATGGCCAACCAACCAAACGATATGCCAGTCCCAGGTACGTGCTTTGCGGTGGCGGTTTGACGGGTTACATCCTCGACGTTCGGACTGCCCGCTTGGAAGCTCCAGGAATGCTGCCAGAGCTTCTGGCCCTTGTCTCTGAGCGTTATGGTCGTGATACCGAGCAAGGATCGACCGGCTTGCGAATCTCGCTTGAACGACGGCGCTTCATCCAATCCAACATCGGTGCGTCCCTTTCTGACCGGCCGAGAGGCCATCTTGGCTTCGATGAACCGACCGCGATGCGACGCGGTAGCCGGACATCCCGATTGCAGACGCAGCCGGCTGCCGTGTGCAGCCCGAAAACGGTCAGGCTGATCGTAACGCTCCCGACCCATGGCCTTCCTTCGCGCCGGCGATCAGGGCACCACAAAACTGCCATTTCCCAACCAGCGACGGCAACTGGACCTACGAGGTTCATTTGCCGGATAGCGCCTTCATGGCCAACGCCGCAGGATCCGTGCCGGCGACGGCCTGGGCAGGGGCCACAGCTCCGTCCACCAGGCATAGAGGCGAGCCTCGCGCTCCCACTCCGAGCAGCCATGCCGAGCCGGCATCCATGGCGACATTTAGCTGGTCACACGAGGAATTCACACCCTTGTGCGTCGAGCGATTCACATCGCGTTGCCGCGCTGTCGCAGCATGGTAAAACCCTGCCCCTTCGAATATCAAGAGAGCCCGAATGAACATCTCACGTGCAGTTGTCGGACTGTTGGCACTCAGCGCTGCATTTCCTGCTCTGGCGGATGGCCCGCGCTGGTTTGTACTGTTGCAGGCGTCGAGCGAGCACCAAGCCGAGTTCGTCGATCGGGCGTCGCTGACTCGGGATGGACAGCAGGTGACGTTTTGGCAACATCAAGTTCTCGACGGAACGACGATAGCGCGCCGTGATGTACGTCAAATCAAGGCGCACGTGCATCTGTCCTGCGACAAGCGAAAGTTCGTCATGGACGATACGACCCTCTTCGATCAGCAAGGCCGAGTAATTGGAACTGACCACGCTGGCACCAAGGTTTGGGACATACAGCCTGGCAGTAGCTCGGAAGGGATCAGCAGAGTGGTCTGTGACCCGCAGTTCGGAGTCGGGAACATCACGGGAGTCTTTCCGGTGAGTGCCGACCTTGAGCGAGAAGCTGCGAAGATCTTCAACGTCTTCAAGGGCGCAGCCAGCGCGAAATAGCCTACCTGGTACCGGACGTTCGCGATCGGCCGTGAAGACGAGTCCGACGACACCCGCCGCCGCAGCATCGTTTTCTAGTTCCTGTGGCGCAGTTGAAATTGGCATAGAGCTGCGTGCATGCGGTGGCCGGATCCTTGAAGATGGTGGGCTCAAGCGGGATCGCAGATTCGATGAACGCTTCCTTGCCTACGGCACCGCCAGGCCGGGTCTGCGAGGTTGATCGGTCGACGCAACGCAGGACCGTCGTCGCGTTGAAGAAGTGTCGAATCTCGCCGTCGACATCGACTGGCAGCAACTGGCCGCCGAAACGAGGCGGCGGAGCCGCCCTGGCGCGGGCGTGGCGCCGCTCCCGGTCGCCGTCGGCCGCCGCTCGTCCGCCCGTCGCCGCCGCCCGCCGCCCGCGCGCCGGCAGGTGTTTGCGTGCACGTGTAGCATCCGTGCCCATCACGGGGCTGCCCGCCCCGCACGGAGAACACCATGACCGTCGCCGCCCGCCTGCAAGCCCTCGGGATCGAGCTTCCGCCGCTCGCCGTTCCCGCCGCCGCCTACCTGCCGTTCGTGCAGACCGGCTCGCTCGTGTTCATCTCGGGCCACATCGCCAAGAAGGACGGCAAGCCCTGGGTCGGGCAGCTGGGCCTGACGATGACCACCGAGGAAGGCCGGGCCGCCGCGCGCGCGATCGCCATCGACCTGATGGGCACGCTGCAGGCCGCGGCCGGCGGCGACCTGGGCCGCGTCAAGCGCATCGTCAAGGTGATGAGCCTGGTCAACAGCACGCCCACGTTCACCGAGCAGCACCTGGTCACCAACGGCTGCTCCGAGCTGCTCGGCGAAGTCTTCGGCGACGCCGGCAAGCATGCCCGCAGCGCGTTCGGCGTGGCGCAGATCCCGCTGGGCGCCTGCGTCGAGATCGAACTGATCGCCGAGCTCGCAGCATGAGGATCGTCGTGCGCCTGCCGCAGGTGCTGGTCGCCATCGGCCTCGTCTCGTTCGCCGCGGTGGGCCTGGCCGCGATCGCGCAGTACGTGTTCGACATGCAGCCCTGCCCGTGGTGCGTGCTGCAGCGCTTCATCTACCTCGTGGTGGGCGTGCTCGCGCTCGTCGCCGCCGCGCTGCCGGGCGGGGGCCGGCGCCTGTTCATCGGGCTGGCGCTGCTGGCCTCGCTCAGCGGCCTCGCGTCGGCGCTGTGGCAGCAGTTGCACGCGGTCAACGAGGCGTCGTGCGCCATGACCCTGGCCGACCGCATCATGACCGGGCTGCACCTGGACAGCCTGCTGCCGCAGCTGTTCACGGCGTATGCGTCGTGCGCGGATGCCGCCGTCTCCGTGCTGGGCATCCCGTTCGCGGTGTGGAGCTGCCTGCTGTACGTGATCCTCGCGCTGCTGCTCGTGTGGTCGCTGCGCGTGTCGCTGCGCTCGCGCTGAGCCCTCGGTGGACCGGACGACGTACTACGCCGCGAGCGCGGGTCCCGCGCCCGCGCGTGACGCGTTGCGCGGGCGCGCGGAGGCCCACGTCTGCGTGGTCGGCGGCGGCTTCGCCGGGCTGGCCACCGCCATCGGGCTGGTCGAGCGCGGCCAGCGCGATGTCGTGGTCGTCGAGGGCGAGACCGTCGGCCACGGCGCGTCCGGCCGCAATGGCGGCTTCGTGTTCGGCGGCTTCAGCCTCGACAACGCACAGCTGCTGGCCGACCAGGGCCGCGACGGCGCCCGGGCGATGTACGGCTTCACGCGCCAGGCGGTGCAGACGATCCGCCGCCGCATCGCGCAGTACGGCATCGCCTGCGACGCCATCGAGGGTGGCGTCGTGCTGGCCAACTGGTTCGACGACGACGCCCTCCTGCGCCGGCGCCAGGAATTCATGGCGCGCGAGTTCGACGTGCACTGGCAGCTGCTGTCGCGCGACGAGCTGGGCGCCTTCACGACATCGAAGCGCTACACCGGCGGCCTGCTCGAGCCGGACGCGTTCCACTTCCATCCGCTGAAGTACGCGCGCGGCCTGGCCGCGGCCATCGAACACGGGGGCGGCCGCATCCTCGAACGCTCGCCCGTGACGCGCATCGTGCCCCCGCCCATGCCCGACGGCGCCTTCGAAGTGCATGCGGACGGCGGCGTGGTGCACGCGCGCCACGTCGTCGTCTGCGGCGGCGGCTACCTGCGCGGGCTGTCGGCCCCGCTCGAACGCGCGATGCTGCCGATCGCCACCTACGTGATGGCCACCGAGCCGCTGGGCGACGCGCTCGCGCGCTCGATCCCGGGCCGCGCCGCGATCTACGACACGCGCTTCTCGTTCGACTACTACCGCCCCCTGCCCGACACGCGCATCCTGTGGGGCGGCCGCATCTCCATCCTCGACCGCGGCGCCGAGCCCATCGCCCGGATGCTCAAGCGCGACATGCTCAAGGTCTACCCGGAGCTGGCCGACGCGAAGGTCGACTACGCGTGGGGCGGCCTCATGAGCTACGCGCGCCACCAGATGCCGCAGGTCGGCCGCCTGCCCGACGGCAGCTGGCACGCCCTCGGCTTCGGCGGCCACGGCGTCGGCCCCACCACCGCGGCCGGCGAGCTGCTGGCCGACGCCATCGCGGCCGGCACGCCCCTGCCGCGCGGCTTTGCCGACTATGGCCTGCCGCGCGTGTGGGGCAAGGCCGGCATGCTGGCGGCGCAGATGACCTACAACTGGGCCGAGTTCAAGGACTGGCTCAAGGAGTGACGGGTCGGCCGTCGCGGCCTCCGGCTTCGGCGCCGGCCCTCAGGTCGTGCTGACGGCACCGCCCCATCGGGCCTCGATGCGGGCCTGGATCCACACGGCGATCCCGATCGAGACGCACATCGTCAGGAAAGCCGCCCAGGCATGGGGCCACAGCATCGGCAGGCCCACCAGGACCAGGCCGTCGTTGCTGCCGGGAATGAGCAGGCTGCCCCAGCCCATCATGGCGCCGCCGGCCAGGCAGCGCGCCGCGGCGGCGGCGTCGATGCGCCGGGCCTGGAAGCGCCCTGCGGCCCGGCCGCCGACGACGGCGCCGGCGAGCAGGCAGGCGGCCAGCGCCAGGCGGCCTGCGAGGCCCCGGGTCATGCCGCGCGCCAGGTCGGCCAGCGCATCGGTATAGGCCCAGGCGCCGACCAGCAGCAGCATGGCGAGGAAAGCGACGCCGATGACCGAAGTCGCCACGTGGGGCGACCAGAGCCTGGCCGGAACGCGCAACGCAGCGCGGCCTCGCAGGCACGCCGAGCCGACGCGCCAGGCGAACACGGCGGCCACGATCCAGGCGACAGGCGACGTCGCGAGCATGCCCGGTCCGCCGGCGAGCGGCGCCGGCGCTTCGGCGACCGCCTGGCGCGCGCCGAGCAGGCTGCCGAGGTAGAACCCCGCCGGCGTCAAGGCGTAGACCCACTCCCCGGAACCGAAGCGCGCGATCGCCCCGAAGACGCAGGCCCGGTTGACGTAGGCCCCCAGCCCCAGCAGCACGGCTCCCGCCAGCGTCCGCACGGTCAACGCATGCCCGGTGGGCCAGCGCACCGGCAGGTGCAGGGCCCGCGCGGCCAGCAGGCCCGCGCAGACCCACAGCGACGCCTCGCCGAGCGCCACGAGGCGCGCGGCCTTGCGCTGGTTGACCACCTGGTCCACGGCGGCCACGGTGCACGTGGCACCGCGCTGGATGGCCAGGCCCATCAGCGCCGCGCACAGGGCGGCGGCGCCGAACGCGAGCCCGCGGATCATGATGTCCATGTCGCCCTCACTGTCGTTCCTCGATGGCGTGGCGCGGCATGCATCTTCAGTGGTGCTCGATGACGCCTTCGATGGGGTCGGTCGGCGCTTCCCAGGGCGCGCGCTCGATCATCCGCATCGTGTCGGCATAGCCGGCCTCGCGCCGCGCGCGCACGCCCAGGGGCGAGAAGTCGATGTCCTTGGTGCTGTCTTCCTCCTCGAGACGCGGTGCGACCAGGTGCGCGACGTGCATCGTGGTGCTGCATCCCCAAGCCGCGAGATCCTTGCAATGGGCATCGCCGCGCCTGCTCGCGGGCAGTTCCTGCGCCAGCTCGCGGATCACGTGGCGCAGGCGATGGAGCTGCTTCTGGCGCAGGATGTGGCTGTCCGCGCGGCTGGCGAACTGGATGTCCTTGTGGCGTGCCATCACCTGCCAGATCGAGTCCGGCTCGGCGCCCGCCTGGTGCCAGACGTTGACGGCGAAGATGAGCGAATCGCGGCGCGGCATGTCGTCGAGCACCGCCTCGATCGGCGTGTTCGAGTAGATGCCGCCATCCCAGTACGGCTGGCCGTCGATGCGCACCGCGGGGAAGGCGGGCGGCAGCGCGCCGGACGCCATCACGTGGTCGACGCCGAGGCGTTCCTTGCGGCTGTCGAAGTAGCGCATGGCCCCGCTCGCGGCGTTGACGGCACCCACGGTCAGGCGCATCGGCCCGTCGCCGAGCAGGTCGAAGTCGACCAGCTCGCCCAGCGTCTCGCGCAGCGGCGCCGTGCTGTAGTAGGCCGCCTGCTCGATGCCCACGCTGGCGCGCGCACCGCGCAGCGACGGCAGGTTGGGCTCGAAGAAGGCCGGGATGCCGCGCATCACGGTGGTCATGTTGGCCACGAGGTTGCCCATGCCCAGCCAGTCGAACGGGCCCGCGACCGCGCGCGGGCTCTGGACATGGCGCCAGAACGCATCGAGCCGCTCGAGCCGGTCGGCCGGCTGGTTGCCGGCGACCAGCGCGGCATTGATGGCGCCGATCGACGTCCCGATCACCCAGTCGGGCTCGATGCCGGCCTCGTGCAGCGCCTCGACGACGCCCACCTGGTAGGCGCCCAGGGCGCCGCCGCCCTGCAGGACGAGCACGACCTGCCCGGGCAGTCTCGAAGGCGCCCGGGTCGCGGGGGCGGTGGTGGTGGTGGTCATGCGGCGCTTGTTCATTCGAAGTCTCCTGGCGGGCCCGTGCGAACGTCTGTCGGACACGGGCCGCGTGTCCTTACATGACCTGCCTGGCCATCGTCGCCGGCTTGGCGTCGTTGACGAGGTCGGCGATCGTCAGCTCCACGGCTTGCGTGCTGCTGTTCTTCCACCAGTGCTTCGTGCCGAGGTGCTCGCGCGCGATGTCGCCGGCCTTGTGCAGGATGGGCACCGCGCACTTGCTGTTGTTCTCGAAGATCTCGCCGCTGACGACCATGATCAGCGCCGGCCGGTCCTCGTGGCTGTGCAGGGGCACGATGCCGCCCGGCGCGATCGTCATGTGCCGCATGCGCAGGCGACGCTGGTCCAGGTGCACGTTCTCCTGGGCGAGATCGATGGCGGCGAGCTCCGTGTCGGTGACGCCGACCGGGGCCGTCGGGGCACCGGGCAACGCGTTGGCGGCGGCCTGCCCGGACGGGCATTCGCCGGCGTGCGCGATGCCGAAGCCGGCGAGGCTGCAGGCGACGGCGGCCTGGAGGACGAGGGTGTTGATCTTCATGGGTTGACTCCTGAAAAGGCGAAGGCGTGGGAAAGGGAGATCCAGGGGGCCTGGAGCTATTGCGCCGTCCAGCCGCCTTCGATGGGCAGCACGGCGCCGGTGATGGAAGCGGCGTCGTCCGAGCAGAGGAACGCCGTGAGCGCGGCGACCTGCTCGACCGTGACGAACTTCTTCGTCGGCTGCGCGGCCAGCAGCACGTCTCGGACGACCTGCTCCGCGGTGATGCCGCGCGAGCGCGCGGTGTCGGGAATCTGGCGCTCGACCAGCGGGGTGAGCACGTAGCCCGGGCAGACCGCATTGACGGTGATGCCCGCCTCCGCGACCTCGAGCGCGACGGCCTTCGTGAAGCCGGCCACGCCGTGCTTGGCCGTGACGTAGGCCGACTTGTAGGGGCTGGCGACAAGCGCATGCGCCGAGGCGATGTTGACGATGCGCCCGAAGCCCCGCCGCTTCATCGCCGGCAGCGCCAGGCGCGTCGTGTGGAAGTTCGCGCTCAGGTTGATCGCGAGGATCGCGTACCACTTGTCGACGGGAAACTCGTCGACCGGCGCGACGTGCTGGATGCCCGCGTTGTTGACCAGCAGGTCGACGCTGCCGAATTCCGCCAGCGCGCGGGCCATCATCGATTCGATGTCCTCGACGCGGCTCATGTCGGCGGCGTCGTGACGCACCTCGACGCCATGCATCTCCGCCATGCCGGCACGCAGGTGCTCGATCTCGCGCGCGTCGCCGAAGCCGTTGAGGATGACGCTGGAGCCCTGCGCCGCGAGCGTCTGGGCGATGCCCAGCCCGATGCCCGAGGTCGAGCCGGTGACCAGGGCGGTCTTTCCCATGAACATGGTGGGTTCTCCTTGTCTTGCGCCGTTGCGACGGGTCGTCGATGGCATGGACGCAAGGTTAGGCACGCCCCGTCCGGCAGGGAAATGGCATCAATTCATGGCCTGATCCGCGCCGGTTATCACGGCGCGTGTAAGGTTTCGGCGCGGCGTCCGACTGGCCTGCATGGAGCTCTACCAGATCCGCTACTTCCTGGCCGTCGCCGAGACGCTGAACTTCACGCGCGCGTCGGAGCGGTCGTTCGTCTCGCAGCCCGCGCTCACCAAGGCCATCCAGCGGCTGGAGGAGACGATCGGCGGCCGGCTGTTCGACCGGACCAAGAACTCGGTGCAGCTCACCGGCCTGGGCACCGCCATGCTGCCGAACTTCCGCCAGATCTACGACAGCGCGAACCACGCGCGCGAGCAGGCGCGCCTCCTGGTCCGGGAGCGCAAGGAGGCCGTGCGCGTGGGCGTGATGTGCACCATCGATTTCCACCAGGTGCTGCCCGGGTTCGTGCGCACGCAGGAAGGCCGCACCGAGATCGCGCTGAGCTTTCAGGAAGGCAACCTGGAGGCGCTGACCGACGCGCTCGACCAGGGCGACGTCGACGTCGGCATCCTGTGCTCGCCCTATGAAATGCCCAGGCGCTTCCGCACGCTGCCGCTGTTTCGCGAGGACTACGTCGTCGCCGTGGGCGACGACCACCGGTTCGGCGACCGCACCGGCATCGAGATCGCCGAGCTCGACCGGGAACGCTATTGCGAGCGCACGATGTGCGAGTTCTCGACCTACATCGAACGCCTGCTGCGCGCGCGCGGCATCGGCCTGGAGGTGGTGCAGAGCTCGGCGCGCGAGGACTGGATCCAGGCGCTGGTGCGCGCGAATTTCGGCGTCGCGTTCATGCCGGTGTCGATCGCCCGCGCCGCCGGGCTGCGCTTCGTCCGCACCGACGACGTGCCGATCGTGCGGGAGGTGATGGTGATCCTGCGGGCCGAGCGGCCCGTCAGCGACGCCCAGCAGGCCGTCGTCGATTCGCTGCTGGCGCACGACTGGGCTCCGATGATGGGGTGAGCGGGTGGGGATCGGCCCGCCGATGGCGATCCCACGAACGCGCGCCGCCCGGGCCGAGGCAGGCCCGCCTGCGTCGATATACTCGCGCATCGCATTCCGGTCGAGCTGCCATGTCGGATTTCGCACTCCAGGTCGAGACGCTGCGCCCGCAGCTGCTGCGGTTCGCCCGCACGCAGCTGCGCAACGAGGCCTGGGCCGAAGACGCCGTCTCCGAAAGCGTGGTCGCCGCCCTCGAGCGGCCCGCGGCCTTCGCCGGCCAGTCGCAGCTCAAGTCCTGGCTGATCGGCGTCCTCAAGCACAAGCTGATCGACCAGCTGCGCCGCAACACGCGCGAGGCGACGATCCTGGTGGGCGAGGACGGCGAGGATCTCGACGACGACCTGTTCCTGCCCGACGGCCACTGGCGCGAAGCGCCGCAGGACTGGGGCGATCCCGACGCCGCCTGCTGCCAGAAGGAATTCTTCGAGATCCTGCAGGCGTGCTGCGATCACCTGCCGCCCGTGCAGGCCCGCGTCTTCATGATGCGCGAGTGGCTGGAACTCGACTCCGGCGAGATCTGCACCCAGCTGGCGATCTCCGCCGGCAACCTGTGGGTGCTGCTCCATCGCGCCCGGCTGCGCTTGCGCGACTGCCTGCAGGTGCGCTGGTTCGACGGCCAACCCGGGAAGTGACGCCATGCAGAACACCTTGACCTGCCGCCAGGCCACCAAGCTCCTGCTCGAGGACGAGGACTGCGAGATCCGCGTCGAGGACCGGGTCGCGCTGCAGGTACACGTGCGCATCTGCTTTGCCTGCGCGCGCTTCGTCGGCCAGCTCAACTTCATGCGTCGCGCGACCCGCGCCTGGCGCAAGCATTGCGAGACCTGACGGCCGGGCAACGCGCTCGCCGTGCACGCATCCGGCGGCGCGGCGGCGCGCCGCCGGATCACTCCGCCTTCGCGGCCTGGCCGTCCCGCGCGGCATCGAACAGCACGCGCCCGCCGCGGATCGCGTAGCGGACATCGGAGAACGCGGCCACGCCAGCCGTCTTCGGATCGGAGCCGAGGATGGTGAGGTCGCCGTCGTCGCCGCGCACCACGCGTCCTGCGTGGCGGTCGAGCCTGAACAGCGCGGTGGGCGTCGTGGTGAGCATGGCCAGGATGTCGTCGACGTCCAGGCCGGCCTGCGACAGCTGGCGGAACTCCTCGGAAACGTCGTAGTCGGACTGGAAGCCGGTGTCGGTGCCGAACACCAGCCGGATGCCCGCATGGTGGGCGTCGAGCAGGAACCGGCGGATGTCGGCGATGTCGTCATCCCGCGAGAACAGCTTCAGCGTCGGGATGATCACGAGGTGCCGGCCGGCCATCTCGCGCACCATCGCCGCATCGATGCCGTCGACGACCTCCGGCGCGTGCGCCAGCACGTCGACGCCGCTGTCCAGCGCGACGCGCACGCCTTCGAGGTTCGTCGCATGCGAGAAGACGAGCGCGCCGTGACGATGCGATTCGGCGACCGCGGCGGTGGCGATGTCGGTGCGCATCGGCTGGACCTGGTTGGGCTTGACGATCGAGCCGGTGAACAGCTTCGTGATGTCGGCGCCGCCCGCCAGGTTCTTCGCGACGGCCGCGCGCGCCGCGTCGGGCGAGGCCGGCTGCGGCAGGCCGGCGCGCAGCGCGGGGGGCAGGTCGTCCAGGTAGTACGGCAGCGCGTGCTCGGGGTACAGCGGCAGGCTGGCGGTGCGGATGCGCGGGCCGGCGACCTCGCCCTGCTCGATGCGGCGGCGCAGCTCGATCGTGATGCCGGGATCGGAGCCCGTGTCGACCACCGAGGTGAAGCCGGAGCGGGTGAGCATGTCGCGCAGCTGGCGCTCGAGCGTGCGCGGATCCTGCGTGGCGACGCCCTGCCACTTGGGCTCGATGAAGTGCACGTGCGCGTTCCAGAAGCCGGCCATGACGACGCAGCCGTCGCAGGGCAGCACCCTGGTGCCCCTGGGCAGCGCGACCCGTCGCGCCACCGCCGCGATCCTGCCATCATGGATCAGCACCGTGGCATCGGCGAGCGGCGTCACGCCCGGCGCCGTGTAGACCTTGGCGTGGACGACGGCGACGTCGGACGCCAGGCCCGCATTCGCCCCCGCGCCGAAGGCCAGGGCGGTCGCGATCATGCGGATCTTCGAGGGCAGGGACGAACCAGGCATCAAGAGGGCTCCAGTGGGTGCGACAGGGTGGCCTGCAGGACCAGTGTCGCGATTGCGAACTTCGTTGAACAGGTCGCGAGAGAAGCGCAAGCGTTGTCGGATCCGCTCGCAAACGCCCGTGGACCAGGCGCCGCCCGGAGCGAGGCTCGATGTCTCGCGGGCACGGCCACGACGGCGACGGGCATTTTCGAGGGGATTCTTCAACGAATTTCTCGATCACGACTCCAGGGTTGCGACGACTCCACCACCGCCGGGATGGCGGAAACGATGTCCGAGCGCCGCACGCGCTGGGTCGCCCGGTCACCGCTCTCGACATGGGCGCCCTGGCCGCGCAGCTCGGCGCCGCCCTCGAGCCGGGCACGCAATTGGTAGCCGCCCTCGCCGCAGATCATGAAGCGGAACGTCGCCCGGTCGCCCGGCTCGAGCGCTCCGCGCGACAGCGCGTTCCGGGCGCCGCAGCTCTCGACGTCCAGCGCGAGCGACGTCACGCGCAGCCCGGACTCGTTGACGACGTCGACGTGGACGTCCCGGTCACCCCACCCGCGAATGACCGCGGTGGCCGCGCCGGCGGCGAAGCCGACGAGCAGCGGCGCGATGGTGAGGACGATGAAGAACCACCGGCGCGTCATCGCTCGCTCCGCCCCTTGCGCGCGACGATCTTGATCTCCGTGATGCCGTTGTCCGGGATCAGGCGCGCCACCTGGATGGCGGTCCACGTGGGGAACGGCGGCTTGATGAACTGGTTCTTCACCGCCACGATCGCCGGCATCTGCGTGGTGAGGTCGGTGTGGAAGCTGGTGATGTCGACGACGTCGTCCCACGACACGCCGGCGCGCTGCAGCACGCCGCCCAGGCGCTCGAAGGCGCGCGCGTAGGCGGCGCGCAGGTCGGTCTCGCCGGGCCGCACGCCGGCCACGACGCCGGACAGCGTGACCAGGTCGCCGCTGACCACCGCGTCGGCGTAGCCCCACTCCTGCTGGAACTTGCGCTCTCCGGCATCAGGCGCCATGAAGACCTGGGCATCCTGGCGCGCGCCGGCGAAGGCGGCGGGTGCGGCCAGCAGCATGAGGGCGGCCAGGCAGGCGGCGGGCAATCGAGTCGTCACGGGGACCTCCGGCGTGTGGCGGCCACGACGGCCGCTGTGACGCGATGCTACGGCCGGCGACGCCACCGGCAAGCCCGCGCGGCGCGAGCGACGGATCGGCGGGCACGAACGGCGGTGCCGGAAACGCGAACGCCCGGACGGGCCGGGCGTTCCGCGGGCCGTCGGCCCGCTCAGAGCGCGATGATCCGCTGGCCCTTGATCGCCGCGTCGATCGCCTTGCCCTTGCGCGCGCGCTTGCCCACGTGCGACGCGAGCGCGGCGCCCTTCAGGTCTTCCTCCTTGGGCTTCTGGCCGCGCCCCAGGCCCAGCACCTTGACGGCGTTGGCGCAGGTGGCCACCGAGACCAGCGGATCCTTGGCGTCGACGTCCATCAGCGTCAGGCCCTTGCCGCCGTTGGACTGCAGCTTGAGCTCGTCGAGCGGGAACACCAGCAGGCGGCTGCTCATGCTGAGGCAGGCGACCTGCTTGTGGCTGGCCTGCACCGGCACCGGCGGTAGCAGCCGATCCGCATCGGCGAGGCTCAGGAAGCCCTTGCCGCCCTTCTGCCGGCTGGTCATGTCGCCGACCTTGGCCAACAGGCCGAAGCCCCCGGTATTGGCGAGCAGCAACGTGACGTCGGCCGATGCCGCGAAGTAGTGCAGCGGCTGCGTGCCGGGCTCGAGGTCGATCAGCGTCGTGATGGGCGCGCCGTCGCCGCGCGCACCCGGCAGCGCGCTGACGGCCACCGTGTAGACGCGGCCCGTGCCGCCCTGGTTGCTGCCGAACACCAGCAGCGTGTCGATCGTGCGGCATTCGAACGTGCCGTACAGGCCGTCGCCCGACTTGAACGCGAAGCCCGCGGCGTCGTGGCCATGGCCCTTCTGCGCGCGCACCCAGCCCTTGAGGCTGACCACCACCGTCACCGGCTCGTCGACGATCTTCACTTCCGCGACGGCGCGCTTCTCGGCCTGGATCAGCGTGCGGCGATCGTCGCCGTGCGCCTTGGCGTCGGTCTCGATCTCCTTGATGACGGTGCGCTTGAGCGCAGCGGGGCTGGCGAGGATGTCCTCCAGCTTCTTCTGCTGCTCGCGCTTGTCTGCCAGCTCCTGCTCGATCTTGATCGCCTCCAGGCGCGCCAGCTGGCGCAGCCGGATGTCGAGGATGTCGTCGGCCTGGCGCTCGCTGAGCTTGAATTCGGCGATCAGCGCGGGCTTGGGCTCGTCGCTGTGGCGGATGATCTCGATCACGCGATCGATGTTCAGCAGCACCAGCTGCCGGCCCTCGAGGATGTGGATGCGCTCCTGCACGTTGCGCAGGCGGTGCTCGGTGCGCAGCTTGACGGTGTGCTGGCGGAACGCGATCCATTCGACAAGGATCTGGCGCAGGCTCTTGAGCGTGGGGCGGCCGTCGCCGCCGATCATCGTGAGGTTGATCGGCGCGGAGCTTTCCAGGCTGGTGTGGGCCAGCAGCGCGTTGATCAGATCCTGCTGCTCGATCGCGCGGCTCTTGGGCTCGAAGACCAGGCGCACGGACGCCTCGCGATCGGACTCGTCGCGCGCGCCGTCGAGCACGCCCAGGATCGTCGTCTTCAGCTGCAGTTGGTCCGCGGTCAGCGCCTTCTTGCCGGCCTTGATCTTCGGGTTGGTGAGCTCCTCGATCTCCTCGAGCACGCGCTGGCTGCTCGCGCCGGGCGGCAGCTCCGTGACCACCAGCTGCCACTGGCCGCGCGCCAGGTCCTCGATCTTCCAGCGCGCGCGCACCTTCAGGCTGCCGCGGCCCGTGGCGTAGGCGTCGCGGATGTCGGCTTCGCTGGAAATGATCTGGCCGCCGCCGGGAAAGTCGGGGCCGGGCAGCAGGGTGAACAGCTCGTCCTCGCCGAGCTTGTCGTTCTTGATCAGCGCGATGGCGGCTTCGGCGACCTCGCGCAGGTTGTGGCTGGGCACTTCGGTGGCCAGGCCCACCGCGATGCCGCTGGCGCCATTGAGCAGCACGAAGGGCAGGCGCGCGGGCAGCAGCTTCGGTTCCGTCGTCGTGCCGTCGTAGTTGGGCATGAAGGCGACGGTGCCTTCGTCGATCTCGTCGAGCAGCAGGCGCGCGATGGGGTTCAGGCGCGCCTCGGTGTAGCGCATGGCCGCGGCGCCGTCGCCGTCGCGGCTGCCGAAGTTGCCCTGGCCGTCGATCAGCGGATAGCGCAGGCTGAAGTCCTGCGCCATGCGCACGAGGGCGTCGTAGGCGGCGGTGTCGCCGTGCGGGTGGTACATGCCCAGCACGTCGCCCACCACGGCGGCGCTCTTGCGCGGCGACGGGCCGGCACGGCTCGCGTCGGTGAAGGACAGGCCCTTCATGTGCATCGCGTACAGGATGCGGCGCTGCACCGGCTTCAGGCCATCGCAGACGTCGGGCAGCGCGCGGCCCTTGACGACGCTCAGCGCGTATTCGAGATAGGCGCGCTCGGCATAGTGGGCCAGCGTCAGCGATTCGTCGCTGCCACCGCCGCCGAACGCGAAGGGAGTCTGTTCCATGGTCAAGCCGGAGTTCCTATGTTCGCTCGCGGGCGCCCATGACGGCGCGTGCAGGGGCCCGCGGGACGCCATTGTCGGCGCTCGCGCCGTCCCGGCCCGTGCGGAGCCGCAAATTTCCTGTGGATTTGTCCGGTCGCGTGGAGCCGACCGCGTTTCAGGGCCGGCGCGGTGAGCCCGCGCTCACTGCCCGCAGGCCTGGGGGGCGCAGGACACCACCTCCACGCCGTGGGCGTGGCGCGGCAGCTTGCGTTGCAGCAGGGCCCAGTAGAGCTCCAGCACCAGGTGGACGTGCGCCTCGGTCTCGGCGATGGCCGGCATCTGGCCACCGGCCTTGCGCACGCTGCCCTCGCCCGCGTTCCAGGCCGCCAGCGCGATGTCGATGCCGCCGTAGCGGCGCGTCAGGTCGGCCAGCATGCGCGCGCCGGTGAAGATGTTGGTGCGCGCATCCAGCAGGCGCCGGGCGGCCGGCGTCTGGCGTTCTTGCCGCGTGCCGTAGCGGTCGGCCGTCACGGGCGTCAGCTGCATCAGGCCCACGGCCCCGCGCGGCGAGATCGCGCGCGGGTTGTAGTTCGATTCGACGGTGATGACCGCCTTCAGCAGTTCCTCGTCGACGCCGGTGGCTTGCGCGGCCTCGTCCAGCACGGGCTGCAGCGCCTTGACGTCAGGCGAGATCTCGAGCCAGGTCAGCAGGCCGTCGGTGCCCTGGGTCTTGCCCAGCACGCGGCGGCCATCGGTCTCGCGCAGCACCTGTTCGTAGCGGCCGTCGACCCGGGTGCTGGCGAAGTGCGCCACGCCCGCGCCATCGACGTAGCCCCACAGCACCGGCGTGCCCGCGACGGGAACGACCGGGTTGCTGGGCGCGGCATGGGAGAGCGCGGCCGTCGTCGGCGCCACCTGGAGCGAGCGGGCGCCAGGCGCCTCGGGCACCGAGTCGCAGCCTGCCATCGACCCCGTCGACAACAGGACGGCGGTGACCGTGTTGAGCAGCGAACGCTTCATCCGCCGTGCCCCGAGAAAGGCGTCTCGAGCGCGGCATCCACGCGCGCCTGGTATTCGCGATCGAGCAGCGACATCACGACCAGGCTTTCCCAACCCGCCGTCTCGCCGGTGCCCACGCGCACGCTCTCGCGCAGCCGCCCTTCCTCGACGAAACCTTCGCTGGCGTACAGGCGCAGCGCGCGTGCGTTGAGCGACTTCACGTCCAGCCAGAAGCGATGGGCGCCCAGGTCGCGGAACGCCAGCTGCTTGAGCACGCGCACGCAGGCGCGGCCAAGGCCGCGTCCCTGCGTCCGCAGCACGATGCGCTTGAGCTCGACCGACCGGTTCGGGTTGCGGCAACCTTGCAGGATCACGAAGCCGACCGGCTCCCACTGGTCACCGGCCTCGACGATGAAATGGCGCGAATCCGGGAACCGGATCGCGCCCTCGTGCTGCGTGCGCTCCCACGGCGTGATGAACACGAGGTTGCGCGCGTCCTGCTCCACCGACACGACGAAGTCGAGGTCGGACAGCATCGTCGGGCGGATCCGCAGATGGGCAGTCTCGGCAATCTCGGGGGTGGGCATCGGAGCTTGGAAAAGAGTCTTGCGTGCGGCCCATGACGGCAAGGGCAAGGCAGTTGCTCGACCGCTGGCGGCCGACGGAGCGTGGATTATGGAAAGGATCGCCCAGGCGCGCGCCGGACAATCCCCGATGAAGAAGGGATTTCCGCACGCTTTGGCACCCCGCCTGGATAAGTAGCGCTGCCGCCCACGAGGTTCCCGCCACCGAGTGGGTGGTTATGTAAGCGGATGAATCGACCGCGAGGCGTCGCACAGGGCGGTCGTTGGCCGCTCGACAGGGACGACGCGTGCGCGGGACGTACGGTGCCGAGCGTCGCCTCAAAGGCCGGCCGGCGAGCGACCCGCAGGTTTGCGGCCGCTCACCTCATTGCGTAGGCCTGTAAGCGATCGAGCCTGGCGATGCATTGCGCCGAGGTGCCTGCTCTTGAACGCGCGCCCTCCACGTGACTGGTCGCGCATCGTCCACCGAGGTGTCTGGTCTTGAACGTCGCACGCCAGGGCCTCGGCAATCCCGCTTCATCGAACGTGCGACGTGCGAGACCTGACACCGATCGTGCTGCGAGCACGCGACCGGCGTTCGCATGACGTTCGGTGTCAGGTCTCGCATGTTGCACGGTCGACGGCGCGACCGTCTGGCGCACGCCTGGCGTGCAACATGCAAGACCAGACACCTCGGCGCCCTGCTGGGCCAGGCCATATTCCTGCGCATGGCTCGCGCGTACGACCGCGCACGCCGCGCGAACGGCACCGTCAGATGTCGATCTCGACCGCGTCGCCGCGCAGTTCCATCAGCTCGCGACGTGCATGCGCCTCGCCCTTGCCCATCAGGCGGGTGAACGAGCCTTCGGTCTGGACGAGATCGAGCTGGCCAAGCTCGACGCGCAGCAGGCGGCGCGTCTCCGGGTTCAACGTGGTCTCCCACAGCTGGTCGGCGTTCATCTCGCCCAGGCCCTTGAAGCGACCGATCTTCCAGGAGTCTTCGCGCGCGCCTTCCTTGCGCAGCTTGTCGAGCGTGGCCTCGAGTTCGCCCTCGTCGAGCGCGTAGATCTTGGCGGCGGGCTTGCGGCCGCGCGCCGGCGCGTCGATGCGGTACAGCGGCGGCTTGGCGACGAACACGTGACCGCGCGCCACCAGTTGCGGGAAGTGGCGGAAGAACAGCGTCAGCAGCAGCACCTGGATGTGCGAGCCGTCAACGTCGGCGTCCGACAGGATGCACACCTTGCCGTAACGCAAGCCGGTGAAGTCGGGCGTGTCGTTGGGGCCGTGCGGATCGACGCCGATCGCCACCGCGATGTCGTGGATCTCGTTGTTGGCGAACAGGCGGTCGCGCTCGACCTCCCAGGTGTTGAGCACTTTTCCGCGCAGCGGGAGGATGGCCTGCGTTTCCTTGTCGCGACCCATCTTGGCCGAGCCGCCCGCGGAGTCGCCTTCGACGAGGAACACTTCGTTGAGCGTGAGATCGCGGCTCTCGCAGTCGGTGAGCTTGCCGGGCAGCACGGCGACCCCCGAGCCCTTGCGCTTCTCGACCTTCTGGCTGGCCTTCTGGCGCGCCTGCGCCTGGCGGATGACCAGCTCGGCCAGCTTGCGGCCGTATTCGACGTGCTGGTTGAGCCACAACTCGAGCGCCGGCTTGGTGAACGCAGACACCAGGCGCAGCGCATCGCGGCTGTTGAGGCGCTCCTTGGTCTGGCCCTGGAATTGCGGATCGAGCACCTTGGCGGACAGCACGAAGCTGGCGCGCGAGAAGACGTCCTCGGGCATCAGCTTGACGCCCTTGGGCATCAGGCTGTGCATCTCGATGAAGCTCTTGACCGCGGTGAACAGGCCATCCTTCAGCCCGGATTCGTGCGTGCCGCCCGCCACCGTGGGAATGAGATTGACATAGCTCTCGCGCACGGCCGCGCCGTCGTCGGTGAACGCGACGCACCAGTTGGCGCCCTCGCCCTCGGCGAAGTTCTCGGACTCGTTCGCGCCTGCGAAGCGCTCGCCCTCGAACAGCGGCACGATGGGCTCGGCCGTGAGCGTCTGCTGCAGGTAGTCGCGCAGGCCGCCCTGGTAGAGCCAGGTGAGGACCTCGGGCTCCTTGCCGGCCTTCTCGATGGTGAGCGTGACGGTGACGCCCGGCATCAGCACCGCCTTGCTGCGAAGCAGGTGCACCAGCTCGCCGCGCGGCAGCTCGGCGCTCTCGAAGTAGCGGGCATCGGGCCATACCGTGACGCGCGTGCCGTGCCGTCGCTCGCCGGACGCGAGCTTGCGCACCTCCAGCGGCACCACGACATCGCCGCCCGAGAACGTGAGCGCGGCGAAGTGGCCGTCGCGGAACACCGAGACCTCCAGCTTCTTCGCGAGTGCGTTGGTGACGCTCACGCCCACGCCGTGCAGGCCGCCCGAGAAGCTGTACGCCCCGCCGCTGCCCTTGTCGAACTTGCCGCCCGCGTGCAGGCGCGTGTAGACGATCTCGATGACGGGCACCTGTTCCTCGGGGTGCAGGCCGTAGGGGATGCCGCGGCCGTCGTCGTCCACCGTGACCGAGCCGTCGGCGTGCATGGCGACGGCGATGCGCTTGCCATGGCCGGCCAGGGCTTCGTCGGCGGCGTTGTCGATGACCTCCTGGACGATGTGCAGCGGGTTGTCGGTGCGCGTGTACATGCCCGGCCGCTGCTTGACGGGCTCCAGCCCCTTCAGCACGCGGATGGAGGCTTCGCCGTACTCGCCGGCCTGCTTGGATTTGTTGGCGCCCGTTGCGCCCGGTTTCGTAGCCATGGCGTGATTCTAGGAGCGAAGCGCGACAGGCCCGCACGGAAAACATGGATATAAACACAGGATTTTCCACCGGGAGTCCTCGGCAGGTCGCCGTAGAGTGGGGCATGGACACCTCCGCCGCCACCACCGACTCCACGGCCCATGCCGCTGCGCCGCCCTCCGACTGGATCGTGCGCTGGACGCCCCTGCTCCCACCCGCGGCGCGCGTGCTGGACGTTGCCTGCGGGCGCGGCCGCCATGTGCGCTGGCTGGCGGCGGCCGGCCACCGCGTCACGGCAGTCGACCGGGAGGACGGGCTGCTCGCCGCCCTGGCCGGCCTGGCCGAGGCGGTGCAGGCCGACCTGGAAGGCGGCCCCTGGCCGCTGACCGGTCGCCAGTTCGACGCGGTCGTCGTCACCAACTACCTGTGGCGCCCTCTCTTTCCGGCGCTCAAGGCCGCCGTGGCGCCGGGCGGGCTGCTGATTTACGAAACCTTTGCACAAGCCCATGCGGCGCTCGGACGCCCCAGGAGGCCCGAATTCCTGTTGCGGCCCGGCGAGCTGATCGACGTCCTGCGCACGCCGCCGGATACGGTCGCGCAGGGATCGGTCCCCTCTGGAGACTGGCACGTCGTCGCATTCGAGGAGGGCCGCCTGCCGGCCCGCGGCGACAGCCCCGAACGCGAGGTGCAGCGCATCGTCGCGCGCCGTGGCGCCGCGGCATCGCCGGGTGCCGACCTTCTGGCGCCGCCGGGCTAAAATCGTCGGATTGCCGGCGTCGCGCGCGTCGGCCTCCGAACCTGGCGAGGAATGCGAATGGAAAGAATTGTCGGCAGCATGGTGGCGCTCGTCACCCCGATGCACGAGGACGGCAGCGTCGACTACGACGCGCTGCGTGCATTGGTCGACTGGCACATCGCCGAAGGCACCGACTGCATCGTCGCCGTGGGCACCACGGGCGAATCGGCCACGGTCGACGTCGAGGAGCACGTGGAGGTCATCCGCGTCTGCGTCGAGCACACCGCCGGGCGCATTCCCATCATGGCCGGCGCCGGCGCCAACTCGACGCAGGAGGCGATCGAGCTGTCCCGGCACGCCAAGCGCGTCGGCGCCTCCTGCACGCTGCAGGTCGTGCCGTACTACAACAAGCCGTCCCAGGAAGGCATCTATCGCCACTTCGCCAAGATCGCGGAGTCGGTGGACATCCCCGTGGTGCTGTACAACGTCCCCGGCCGCACGGTGGCCGACATGCAGCACGACACCGTGGTCCGCCTGGCGCAGGTGCCCGGCATCATCGGCATCAAGGAGGCCACGGGCAGCATCGAGCGCGCGGGCTGGCTGCTGCGCGCGGTGCCCCGCACGTTCTCGGTCTATTCGGGCGACGACAGCACCGCCGTCGCCCTGATGCTGATGGGCGGCCACGGCAACATCAGCGTCACCGCCAACGTCGCCCCGCGGCTGATGCACGAGCTGTGCGCCGCCGCGCTGGCCGGCGACGCGCGCCGTGCCACCGAGCTGCACATGAAGCTGCTGCCGCTGCACAAGAACCTGTTCTGCGAACCCAGCCCGGCGCCGGCCAAGTTCGCGCTGTCGCGCCTGGGCCGCTGCGGCCCCACGCTGCGCCTGCCGCTGGTGGAGATGACCGACGCCGGCAAGGCGACGATCACCGCCGCCCTGGCCGACTGCGGCATCGCCTGACGCCGCCTGCTCGGTCACCGACCCGCGCGAGCGTCGCGCCCCCGGCCCCGCCCACGCCCGCCCGCGACCTTCACGACCTCTGCGACAATCCCCGGCCCGGAACTTCCGGCCAGCCCTCGACCCTGATGCACATGACCACCCTCTCCCCGACGCGCCTGCTCCAACCCACGCCCCTGCGCGTTGCCACCGTGACGCTGTGCCTGATGCTGGGCGGATGCACGGTCGTCGGAGACTGGTTCTCCCACGGCGAGACCGACTACAAGGGCGCGTCCAAGCGCACCCAGCCGCTGGAAGTGCCGCCCGACCTGACGCAGTTGCAGAAGGACTCGCGCTACCTGCCCCAGGGCGGCGTGGTCACCGCGTCCGACCTGAACAAGCCGGCCGGCAGCGCGCCGTCGCAGCCGGGCGCCGCGCCCGCGCCGGCCACGCCCGAGGTGGCGCTCGCGGCCGCCGGCAACCTGCACCTGGAGCGCAATGGCGAGCAGCGCTGGCTGACGACGTCCGAGGCACCCGAGAACGTACTGCCGAAGGTGCGCGCCTACTGGCAGTCGCAGGGCTTCGTCCTCAAGACCGACGAGCCCAAGACGGGCATCCTCGAGACGGACTGGAAGGAAAGCCGCAACAAGCTGCCTTCCGAAGGCATCCGCGGCGTGTTGTCCAACCTGCTGGACAACCTCTCCGATTCCGGCCTGCGCGATCGCTATCGCACGCGCCTGGAGCGCCGCGCCGACGGCGGCACCGAGATCTACGTCACCCACTTCGGCGCCATCGAACAGGCCACGGGCAAGTCCAACAGCGTGCAGACCGCCGACGTGCAATGGATGCCGCGGCCGTCGGATCCGGGCCTCGAGGCCACGCAGCTGAGCCAGATGATGCTGAGCCTGGCGGGCCTGAGCGACACCAACGTCGCCGTGCCGGCCAAGAGCGGCTTCACGTTCCACTTCGGCGAGGACGACGCCGCCAGCGCGCCGGTCAGCGGCCGCCCGATCCCGAGCGCCGCCATCAGCCGCCCCGTCGACAACAGCAGCTCGGCGCGCGCGCGCGTCGTGGCCGGCCAGCCGGCCGCGACGATGCAGGTCGACGACAACTTCGACCGCTCGTGGCGCCGCATCGGCCTCGCCCTCGACCACGGCGGCTTCACCGTGGAAGATCGCGACCGCGCGCAGGGCCTGTACTACGTGCGCTATGTCGACGCCAAGGAAGCCGCCAAGGACGAGCCGGGCTTCTTCTCGAAGTTCACGTCGTGGTTCGGCAAGAGCGGCCCGTCGCCGGTCGGCAAGTACCGCATCCAGGTCAAGGCGCCGGGCGACCAGGCGACCGTGACGGTGCTGAACGACCAGGGCCAACCCGACAACAGCGCGAATGCGCAGCGCATCGTGGCGCTGCTGGTCGACGAGCTGAAGTAAGCCGCCACCGACTTCCGGGGCAATGAAAAAGGCCGCCCGAGGGGCGGCCTTTCTTCATTTCGGCTCCTGTTGCAGTGTCAATCCCCTCGTGACCCCTTGACAGGGTCGAGCAAGGATTCGGACCTGCATTCCGGGGATTCAACCCGGCTTCAGCAAACCATCGTCGCAGACATGAAAAAGCCGCCCGAAGGCGGCCTTTCATATCTCGGGAAGCGGCGCTCGCGAGGAGCGCCGATCCGGAAATTACTTGCTGGCGGCCATCGCGGCGGCCGAAGCGGCGGCCATCGCGCCCGTGGCGGCCGACGAAGCGGCGTCAGCGGCCGACGACGAAGCAGCCATCGCGCCGGAAGCCGAGGTGTCAGCGGCCGAAGCGGCGACAGCGGCGGAAGAAGCGGCGGCCGAGGCAGCGTCCGGAGCAGCCGTGGTGGTCGTGTCAGCCGGCTTGTTGCAAGCGGCCAGGGCGGCGACGGCGATCAGAGAGGCCAGGAGCGTCTTGTTCATGAATTTCCTCGAAGAAAAATTTTGGGTTCGAACCATTACCAGTAATCCAGATACTCGCCCTCACGGCAGGTATCCGAGCAAAAGACAGCAGGCAAGCTCGAGCATTTCCTGTGCCTAGCCCGCCATTATACCCATCAATACGGAACCTTTTCAGAGTCCCAGTGTCGCCGCCGCAAAACCGGGGCTGGCACGTTGCAAAATCGCATCAAAGTCCTCGCGCGCCCGTTGGCGATCGACGCGATCGAATCCAAGGCGACCGCGCAGGTGTTCAGCGTCGAAGACGCGCAGCGCCTGGTCGTCGGAGTCGATCCAGATCGTGGGCAGTTCGGCGGTGCGCGATTCCTCGGGCACCAGGCACTGGACGACGTGGGCCCAGTCGCGGCGCCACATGACGAAGCGCGGATGGCGACGCTCCACCGTCGTCCAGTCGCGCGCGATCATCACGAGCTCGCGCCCCGGCTTGCGCGACCAGTGCGTCAGCGCATCGATCCACTCCGCATCGCCGAGCGGCCAGTCTTCGAAGTCGTCGTCGCACCAGCACAGGCGGCGCGTGCCATGCTCGGCGGCGTTGACCAGCGCGTTGCGCAGCGCCTGCGCAAGCTCCGGAGCCCCTTCGAACGCGCGGCCGCCGGCGGCGGGCTTCGCATCGCGCAGGCCCGTCCCGTCGTCCATCGCACCGGGCGGCAGCGCCGCATCGTCAATCGTCATGAGCCCATCCTTGCGCCACCCAATCGGCCACGACGGCCTGAGCGCCGGGCGACAGGCGGGCGCAATCCTTGGCACCGAGTCGCCGCGCGTCGGCCAGCTCGCGCATCAGGCGCGCGTCGCGGCCGGCCGCATCGAACGACTCGCCATTGATGAAGACGTGCCGTTCGTCGTACATCATGCGCGAGCGCCGATCCAGCCGCAAGCCGGCGCCCGCGGCGCGTTCCGCGCCGGCCTCGAACCATACCTGCGGCTTGGGCTCGGACATCACTTCGCCGAGCGCGCGCGCCAGCTGCGAGGGGTCCCTCAACAGGCGGTCGACGGCCTTGCGGGCGAAGGCGTCGAGCGCCTCGGGCAGGCGGGCCGGCGTCTCGGTGGCACTGCGCGGCGGGTCCCGGAAGTGCGGCTCGTCGGGGTCCGCCTCGACGTCGTCGAGCACGCGCTGCAGCAGCTCGCGCGCCAGCTCGGTGCCCATCGGCGTGCGAAAGCCGATCGAGCAGGTCATGCACTCGTCCTCGGCGACGCCGTCGTGGCCCCAGCGCGGCGGCACGTAGAGCATGTCCCCGGGACCCAGCACCCATTCGTCGGTCGGCTCGAAGCGCTCGAGGATGCGCACCGGCAGGCCGTCGACGAAGGACGCGTCGCCCACCGGCCCGACGCGCCAGCGCCGGTGGCCATGCACCTGCAGCAGGAACACGTCATAGGAATCGATGTGCGCGCCGACGCCGCCTCCGGGGCTCGCGTACGACACCATCAGGTCGTCGACGCGCGCGTCGGCGACGAAGCGGAAGCGCTGCAGCAGCTCGTGCGCGGCCTGCACGTGCAGGTCGACGCCCTGCACCAGCATCGTCCAGCCGCGCTGCGCCAGCGGCGGCAGCGCGCGGCGCGCGAACGGGCCGTGCTCGAGGCGCCAACCCTCGGGCGACGGCGCCTTCGCGCGCGACTTCGCCTTGCCGCGCGGCGCCTCCTGGATCACCAGGCGCGACTCGACGTCGTCGCGCGACGCCAGCTCGAACAGTTGCGCGGGCGTGACGGGCGACAGCGGCGTGCCGTCCGCGCCGGCCAGCGGCAACGCATTGCGGATCAGCAGCGGCCGCTTCTGCCAGACGTCGCGCATGAAGGCCGCGGGCGACAGGCCGCCCAGCAGCGCGAGGGGTTCACGAAGGTTCATCGCGCCATTGTCCCTGCTGGCCGACCGGGACGCAGCCGCCGGCGTCAATGACGGCCGCGCAGGCCTCGTAAAATTCGCCGATGAACATCACCGCCCCTTGCGTCGTCTCGCTCACCTGGCAGCTCTCGGACGCCCAGAACGCGCCGATCGACGAGCTCACCGAGCCCACCGAATTCTTCTTCGGCGGCGACGACCTGCTGCCCAAGGTCGAGGAGGCCCTCGAAGGCCAGGCCGCCGGCTACGACCTGCAGCTCCAGCTCGAGCCCGAGCACGCGTTCGGCGACTACCACTCCCAGCTCGTCTGCTTCGAGGATCGCGCGCTGTTCCCCGAGGGCGTCGAGATCGGCATGCAGTTCGAGGGCCTGCCCGACGGCGCCGCCACGCCGGAGATGCCCGAGGACGCCGTCTACACCGTCACCGAGGTCTACCCGTCGCACGTCGTCCTGGACGGCAACCACCCGCTGGCGGGCATGGCGCTGCGCATGCACATCCAGGTGCGCGGCGTGCGCGCGGCGACGGCCAGGGAGATCGAGGACAAGAGCGTGCAGGACGACGCCGCCGGGCTGCTGCAGGTGCTGCCGCCGAAGGACAAGTCGCAGCTGCATTGAGCGGGTCGCCGCACCGCAAGGGCGTGGAAGGTCGGGGCCGCGCCGGCAGCGCCCCGGCGCGCGCAACTCAGTGCTTGCCCGTCGACCCGAACCCGCCTTCGCCGCGATGCGACGCATCGAAGTCCTCGACGACGCGGAACGTCGCCTGCACCACCGGCACGATCACCATCTGGGCGATGCGCTCCATCGGGTTCACGATGAACTCCACCTGCCCACGGTTCCAGCAGCTGACCATCAGCTGCCCCTGGTAGTCGGAGTCGATCAGGCCGACCAGGTTGCCCAGCACGATGCCGTGCTTGTGGCCCAGCCCCGAGCGCGGCAGGATCATCGCGGCCAGGCCCGGATCGGCGATGTGGATCGACAGGCCCGTCGGGATCAGCGCGGTCTGGCCGGGGGCGAGGACGACGGGCGCGTCGAGGCAGGCCCGCAGGTCGAGCCCGGCGCTGCCAGGCGTGGCATAGGCCGGCAGCGTGTCTGCCATGCGGGCGTCGAGAACCTTGAGGTCGATGATGGTCATGGAGGCGATGCGATCGAAGGGAGAAGGGAAGGTGCAAGCCGATGAGCGCGCTGGTGTCAGGTCTTGAAAGTTGCGCAGCGGCGTTTGGCATGCGGGGATCAGGTCTTGCCGGATGGTGTCAGGTCTTGAAAGTTGCGCGTCGGCGCTTTGCCGGATGGTGTCAGGTCTTGAAAGTTGCGCGTCGGCGCTTGGAGTGACGGCCAAGGTCTTGTCGCGCAACTTTCAAGACCTGACACCATCTTGCGATGCACCGGCGCGCAACTTTCAAGACCTGACACCACTCGCAAGGTGTCACGCCGCGATGCGCCGCGCGATCTCCTGTACCAGTTGCCGTGCCAGCGTCAGCTTGTCCGCATTGGGCAGCTCGCGTTCGCCCGCGGCGTCGACCAGCACCAGCGCGTTGTCGTCGCGGCCGAAGGTGGCCGGGCCGAGGTTGCCGACGATCAGCGGCACGTTCTTGCGCTGCAGCTTCTCGCGGGCGTGCTTGACCAGGTTCTCGCTCTCCGCGGCAAAGCCGACGCAGTACGGCCGTGGCGACAGGCGCGCGACGTCGGCGAGGATGTCCGCGTTCTCGGTCAGCTCGAAGGTGGGTGCCACCTTCTTGCCGTCCTTCTTGATCTTGTGCTCGTTCATCTGCGCGGGACGCCAGTCGGCGACGGCCGCCGTCGCCACGAAGACGTCGCTCGCACCGGCGAGCGGCAGCACGGCCTCGTGCATCTGGCGCGCGCTCTGCACGTCGACGCGCCGCACGCCGCGCGGCGTGGGCAGGTGCACCGGGCCGGCGACGAGCGTGACGTCCGCGCCGGCCTCCTGCGCCGCGCGCGCGATGGCGAAGCCCATCTTGCCGCTGGAATGGTTGGTGATGCCGCGCACCGGGTCGATGGCCTCGAAGGTGGGGCCGGCGGTCACCAGGATGCGCTTGCCGCGCAGCAGCTTGGGCTGGAAGAACGCGATGAGCTCGTCGCGCAGGTCGACCGCCTCCAGCATGCGGCCTTCGCCGAATTCCAGGCACGCCTGCTCGCCCACGTCCGGCCCCAGCAGCGTGGCGCCGTCGGCCTGCAGCTGGACGACGTTGCGCTGCGTCGCGGGATGCGCCCACATCTCGCGGTTCATCGCCGGCGCCACCAGCAGCGGCACGCGATCGATCGGGCGGGCGAGGCACAACAGCGACAGCAGGTCGTCGGCGCGTCCGTGCACGAGCTTGGCCATGAACTCCGCGCTCGCCGGCGCGACCAGGATGGCGTCGGCCTCGCGCGACAGGTTGATGTGCGCCATGTTGTTGTCGGGCCGCGCGTCCCACTGGCTGGTGTAGACGGGGCGGCCCGTCAGCGCCTGCATCGTCACCGGGGTGATGAACTGCTCGGCGCCCGCGGTCATCACCACCTGCACGGTGGCGCCGGCCTTGCCGAGCCCGCGCGCCAGGTCGGCCGCCTTGTAGCAGGCGATGCCGCCCGAGAGACCGAGCACGATGTGCCTGCCTGCGAGATCCTTGCGTTCACTCATGGGCGGGAATGTAGCCTGATCGCGGCCCGTTCGCCGGAAAGCGGGTTCAAGCGCCGTGGCACTTCTTGAACTTCTTGCCGCTGCCGCAGAAGCACGGATCGTTGCGGCCCGGCAGCTTCTCGGCGACGCGCGTCGCTGGCCTGGGCGCGTTCTGCACCCAGAAGCAGCGCAGGTCCTGCACGGCGAACAGCGCTTCCTGGATCAGGTCGTCGCGCTCCAGCTTCTCGCCGGGGAACATCTCCTCGCGCAGCTTGTCCAGCTCCGCCAGGTCATGCAGCGTCAGCATGACGATGCGCATCGTCGTCTCGTCGAACAGCTGGCCCATGTCGGTCTCGACGTCCTGCTCGGGCCATTCGTCCTTGAAGTTCTGCAGCACGTCCATGAAGCCGTGCGCCCAGATCTCGCCGGTGAGCGGGATCTCCTCGTCCTCGGTACCCGGGGCGATGGTGCCGTCCTCGACCAGCTTGGCCTTGTCCTCGTCCGTCCACTCCAGCATCACCGGCGCGAGGCGCAGTTCGTCCACGGCATCCATCAGCAGCTCGGGGTCGAGCTGCTTGAGCAGCACGTTCCAGCGCGCCTGCAGGACGGCGGTGGCCTCGCGATCGGCTTCGGGATCGCCGAACGCGCGGCTCCAGGACTCGCCCAGCAGGCGGTCGCGCCAGTCGGCCACCGCCAGCGCGCGCGGGCCGGCGGCCAGCGCGGTCATCGCGCCGTCCAGCCATTCCAGCGACACGTGCTCGTCGAAGCCGGCGAGCTGCTCGCACAGCTGCTGCAGCCGGTCGAGCTCGGCGTCCGTGTTGGTGGGGTAGTGGACGAGTTGGCTGAGCGGCGTGGTCATGGGCGCGGGGGCGAAAGCGGGAAGCGGCCGGCATTTTCTCATGCCGGCCGTTCGCCCCCGAACGTCAATCGCGCGGAAATCCGCGCAGCGGCGACGGATTCAGCCGGGCCATCAGCCAGCCGTCGACGTACACGCCGTCGCGCAGCGCCTCGCAGCGCCGCACGCCCTCGCGCACGAAGCCGAAGCGCTCGTACAACGCCTGCGCGCGCCGGTTGTCGGCGAAGACGTCGAGCTCGATGCGCAGTAGCCCGAGCCAGTTGTCGGCGTAGTCGCACAGCGCGTGCATCAGCAGCTTGCCGACGCCGCGGCCCTGCCAGTCGGCGGCGACGTTGATGCCCAGCAGCATCGAATGGCGCTTGCGCGGCGACGCGCCGATCGGGTGCAGGCCGGCAGCGCCGACGACCTCGCCGTCGACCTCTGCCACGATCTGCACGTGCGGCGACCCGGCCGCGGCGTTCTCCGTGAGCCGCGCCCTCCACTGCTCCTCGCTGGCATGCGGCATCTGCAGCAGGTTCGGGAACACGTCGGGGTGGTCCATCATCTTCGCGAAGGCCGGGGCGTCGGAGACGCGGGTGCGGCGCACGGTCACGCCGCCGCCGGTGGCGACGATTTGCGCGCCGCGCGCGCTTTCCTCGCGAGTGGCGACGGATTCGGCGGCGGTTTCAGGTCGGCTCATGAACATCTCCTCGTGGGGGTGCCTGGGTCGGCGGCTGCAAAAAGCACAAGGCCCGCGGGTGGCGGGCCTTGTGCGAAGAATCTGCGGTGGTGAAGTCAGGATCGGCCCGGGCCCGGACTTCGCGCGACGGGAGTGACGACGCCTTGGAGGTGCATCGTCACGATCGCGGCATGCGCCATGGCGGCTAGCGCACACGACGCCGCACCCGCGCGTCGGGTGGCGCGGGTGGCAGGGGCGAAGGCGGTGGCGCGGGTCATGCGACCCAGTCTCCGGGGAAACCGCCGCTGCGTCAAGGCAGCGTTCAACGCGGACGCGACGGCTTGGCGAAGACGATGCGGCGCGGCGCGCGTCACGCGGGCGCCGGCGTGCGCCGGGCGTCCGGAGCCGGCCTCAGGCGCGTTCCTGCACCCAGCCCTGCACGCTGGCGAGCGCGCCGGCCAGCTTGGAGGCGTCGGTGCCGCCGGCCATGGCCATGTCCGGCTTGCCGCCACCCTTGCCGCCGACCTGCTGCGCCACGAAGTTGACGAGCTCGCCGGCCTTGATGCGGCCGATCGAATCGGCGGTGACGCCGGCCGCGATCTGCACCTTGTCGCCGTCGACGGCGGCCAGCACGATGGCCGCGGTCTTGAGCTTGTCCTTCAGCTTGTCCATCGTGTCGCGCAGCGTCTTGGCATCGGCGCCATCGAGCTTGGCGGCCAGCACCTTCAGGCCCTTGACGTCCACGGCCTGGGCGACGAGCTCGTCGCCTTGCGCGGAGGCCAGCTTGCCCTTGAGCTTCTCGATCTCCTTCTCGAGCGCCTTCACGTGATCGAGCACCGCACCCAGGCGGGCGGGGATCTCGTCGGGCTGGGCCTTCAGCGTGGCGCCGACCTTGTCGACGGTGTCCTCCAGCGACTGCAGGTAGGCCAGCGCGTTGTCGCCCGTGACGGCCTCGATGCGGCGGATGCCCGCCGCCACGCCGCTCTCTGCGACGACCTTGAACACGCCGATGTCGCCTGTGCGCTCGACGTGCGTGCCGCCGCACAGTTCCTTGCTGGAGCCGATGGTGAGCACGCGCACCTCGTCGCCGTACTTCTCGCCGAACAGCATCATCGCGCCCGACTTCTGCGCGTCGTCGATGGCCATCACCTGCGCGTTGGCGGCGGCGTTGGCCAGCACCTCGGCGTTGACGATCTCCTCGACCTTGCGGATCTGCTCCGCCGTCATCGGGCCGGTGTGCGCGAAGTCGAAACGCGTGCGATCGGCGTTCACCAGCGAGCCCTTCTGCTGCACGTGCGCGCCGAGAACCTCGCGCAGCGCCTTGTGCATCAGGTGGGTGGCGCTGTGGTTGCGCACGGTCTTCGCGCGGCGCTCGACGTCGACCTTCGCGACGAACGTATCGCCGACGGTGATGCGGCCTTCGACGATGCGGCCGTGGTGGCCGAACACGTCGGCCTGGATCTTGATGGTGTCCTCGACCAGCATGCGCGTCGTGGCGTTGCGCAGCTCGCCGGTATCGCCCACCTGGCCGCCGCTCTCGGCGTAGAACGGGGTCTGGTCCAGCACCACGACGGCGTCGTCGCCGGCCGTGGCGGAGTTCACCGGGTTGCCGTCGACGTAGACGCCCACCACCTTCACCGTCTCGACGACGAGGTGCTCGTAGCCCTGGAACCGGGTCGGCGCGCCGCTCCAGGCCAGGCCCTGGGCCATCTTGAACTTGCCGGCCTGGCGGCCGCGTTCCTTCTGTTCCTCGAGCAGGCGGTTGAAGCCCGCCTCGTCGACGGTCACGCCGCGCTCGCGGCACACGTCGCCCGTCAGGTCGACCGGGAAGCCGAACGTGTCGTGCAGCTTGAACGCCGTCTCGCCGTCGATCTGCTTCGCACCGCCGGCCAGCGCCGATTCCAGCAGCTCCATGCCGGTGGCGATGGTCTTGAAGAAGCGTTCCTCTTCCTGCTGCAGCACTTCGGTGACGCGCGCCTGCGCCGCACGCAGCTCCGGATACGCCTCGCCCATCTCGGCGGCCAGCGCGGCCACCAGCTTGTGGAAGAACGGGGTGCGCGCGCCCAGCTTGTAGCCGTGGCGGATGGCGCGGCGCGCGATGCGGCGCAGCACGTAGCCGCGGCCCGCGTTGCCGGGGATCACGCCGTCGAGGACGGTGAACGAGCAGGCCCGGATGTGGTCGGCGATGACCTTGAGCGACGGCGAATCCTTGTCGCAGTCGCCGCCGTTGGGCGTGGCGTCGTCCACGGCCTTCCTGGCGGCCGCCAGCAGGTTCACGAACAGGTCGATCTCGTAGTTCGAGTGCACGTGCTGCAGCACGGCGGCCAGGCGTTCCAGGCCCATGCCGGTGTCCACGCTCGGCTTGGGCAGCCTGTGCATCACGCCGTCTTCCGTGCGGTTGAACTGCATGAAGACGTTGTTCCAGATCTCGATGTAGCGGTCGCCGTCCTCGTCGGGCGAGCCCGGCGGGCCGCCGGGGATCTCCTCGCCGTGGTCGTAGAAGATCTCCGTGCACGGGCCGCAGGGGCCGGTGTCGCCCATCATCCAGAAGTTGTCCGACGCGTAGCGCGCGCCCTTGTTGTCGCCGATGCGAACGATGCGCTCGGCGGGCACGCCCACCGTCTTGTGCCAGATGTCGTAGGCCTCGTCGTCTTCCGCGTAGACCGTCACCCACAGCTTGTCGGTAGGCAGCTTGAAGTGCACCGTGAGCAGTTCCCACGCGTAGCTGATGGCGTCCTGCTTGAAGTAGTCGCCGAACGAGAAGTTGCCCAGCATCTCGAAGAACGTGTGGTGGCGCGCGGTGTAGCCCACGTTGTCGAGGTCGTTGTGCTTGCCGCCGGCGCGGATGCACTTCTGCGAGGTGGTGGCGCGCGTGTACGGGCGCTTGTCGAAGCCCAGGAACACGTCCTTGAACTGGTTCATGCCCGCATTGGTGAACAGCAGGGTCGGATCGTCGCCCGGCACCACCGGCGACGAGGCGACGATGGTGTGGCCCTTCGATTCGAAGAACTTCAGGAAGGTCGAACGGATTTCTGCGGCTTTCATTCCGGCACTTTCTGGGGGCTCCGCCGGGGTTTCACCTGGGCGGACAGCAGGCGCACGACGAGGCCGCGCGGAACCTTCGATTATAGGAGGCGGGGTGGGCGCGCCCGCGGGCCGCGGGAATCGGTACAACGTCACCGTCCCCGGGGCATTCCTGCCTTGCCGCCGCGCGGCAGCGGTCCACAATGGGTCGATCCCCTTGCCGTCCGCCATGCCCGACCTTCCGCCCGCGCCGCCACCTGCCGACCTGCCCGCCGACGCGCCGCCGTCGTCCGCCCCGTGGGTGAGCACCCAGACCGAGATGGAGACGGCCGCGCGAGCGCAGCGCACGCGCGTGTTCCGCGTGCGCATGCGCACGGGTCACCTGCGCGTGGCGGGCGTCACCTACTTCCACGCAGCGCAGGCCAGCACGAAGGACAGCCGCGTCGAGCACCTCTACCGCGTGCAACTGAGCTGGCTGGCCGAATTCGATCCGCGCGACGGCAAGTCGCAGCGCTTTGCCGAACGCACGTCCACCGGACGCCCGATCAACGCGCTGCAGTTCCGCGTGCTCGAGATGTCGACCGATGGCCGGCATGTCAGCGCCGCCCGCCTCGGCCCCAAGGGCCAGGTCCTGGCCGAGCCCGCCGGCCAGGGGATCATGAGCCTGCTGCGCGCGCTGCTGGTCGAGTGGGTGGCGGCGCAGCACCCCGACGCCACCGTGCTGACCGGCTCGCTCTACCAGGTCGACGTGCCCGGCGAGAAGGAGATGGAGCTGCGCGACGCCTTCTTCGCGCGCTCGGGCTTCACCGTGCGCCCCACCGCGGGCGGCGGCGGCAGCTTCTTCGCGCGCTCGATCCGCGAGCTCAAGACCACCTGGAACACCGACAAGGTGCAGGAGCTCACGGCCCCGCTGCTGGCCGAGGCCGCCTGCGCGCAGCTGGAGGCGCCGCTCCTGCGCCAGCAGGTCGACAAGCTGCAAGAGCAGGTGGTGGCGGTGCAGAAGGAGAAGAAGGCCGCGGAGACGCTGCAGCGCATCTGGCTGGCCATCACCGTCATCGCGGTGGTGTTCGGGCTGATCTTCGGGATCCAGCCGCGGCTGGGGTGACACGGGCGGGGACGCATGGATCCTGCGACTGCGCGCAGGATGACGGGCTTGTGGCACCACGCGCTCGCTCCGGCCGGCGGGCTCGTGGGGCCGGGCGCCAGGCGCGCCTCAGGCGCTCGCCAATTCCGCCTCGAGAAACGCTCCCAGCCGCGCATCGCCGGCGAATGCCACGTTGAACCGCATCCAGTCCGTCGGCTGCTGCGTCGCGGAGAACAGGTTGCCCGGGCCCAGCATGATGTCGTGCTGCGCGGCGCGGTTGGACAGCGCCACCGGATCGGGCAGCCGCGGATGCCGCGCCCACAGGAACATGCCGGCCTTGGGCTCGTGGAACAGCGCGAAGCCGAGCGCCACGAGCCGCTGGCCGCAGGTCTCGTGCGCCTCGGCCAGGCGCGCGCGCAGGCTCTTCAGGTGCTTGCGCCAGCGGCCCTCGGTCAGCGCGCCCAGGATCAGGCGCTCGCTGAACGCGGAGGACGTCAGCCCCGAGATCATCTTCAGCTGCGCGAGGTCGTCGATCAGCGCGGGATGCGCGGCGATGTAGCCCACGCGCAGGTTGGGCGAGATCGTCTTCGAGTAGCTGCCGACATAGAGCACGCGCGCCAGCTGGTCGAGGCTGGCCAGCGAGGGGCGAGGGTCGGGGTCGAGGTCGACGTAGAGGTCGTTCTCGACGATCGTCAGGCCGTGGCGGTCGGCCAGCTGCAGCACGCGGTGCAGCTGCGCCAGCGTGGCGGTCGACGTCGTGGGGCTCTGCAGCCGCGGCTGCGTGAAGAACACGCGCGGATGGTGCGTGACGATGGCCTCCTCGAGCGCCGCGAGGTCGTAGCCGTGCGGCGTGCGCGGCACCGGGATCAGCCGCGCGCCGGCCACGCGCAGCGCGAACAGCTCGTTGGAGTAGCCGGGGTCGTCGACCAGCACCGCGTCGCCCGCGCGCACGAGGCGGCGGATGGCGAGGTCCAGCGCGTGGCTGGAGCCGTGCGTCAGCAGCACCTGGTCGGGCTGCAGCGCGATCTCCTGCTCGGCCAGCGCGTCGCGGATCCATTCGCGCAGCGGGAGGTGGCCGCGCGGGTCGCCGTAGCCATCGAGCTCGACGTGCTCCGCCGCCAGCCCGCGCAGGCTGCGCCGGACGCCGTCCTCGAACAGCCACGACTGCGGCAGCCAGCCGCAGCCGGCCTTCACGGCCAGGTGGCGGTTCTCGAAGATGCTGCGCAGGTACCACTGTGCGTCGAAGCTGGCGGTCGACGCGAAGCCGGGCACGGCCGCGGTCTCGACCGGCGCGCGCCGGCGCACGAAGAAGCCCGAGTGCGGCCGCGACACCAGGTAGCCCTGCGCCACCAGCCGGTCGTACGCCTCGACGACGGTGAACACGCTGACCTGGTGCGTCTTCGCGAAGTGCCGGATCGACGGGATCTTCGCGCCCGTGCGCAGGCTGCCGTCGACGATCAACCGGCGCAGGCCGTCGACGATCTGCGTGACCAGCGGCGTGGGGGAATCGGGTTGCAGCGTGAACATCGGCCAGTGTCAGGTCTTGAAAGTTGCGGTGTCAGGTCTTGAATCGTGCAGTGCGCAGCCGTGCGATCGAAAGGCGGAGGCCGATCACGCAACGATTCAAGACCTGACACCGCAACGATTCAAGACCTGACACCGACTGTATAGGGGCTGCGACCTGCACAGCTTGACGCTGTTGCGGGTCAACTGTACATGGCTGTACCGGCCCGCCGGAACTAAAGTCATCGCATCCGATCTGGCGGGAGGCGCCCGATCGGTCCTGTCCCCGCATTGCGCTCCCCGCGAGCGCCGGAGTTACCCCATGCAACGTGAAGCCCACCTGAACAACGCCGCCCTGATGGCCCGCCGCCGCGCCGCCCTGCCCTCGGGCCTGGGCCAGAGCTACGACATCGTGGCCGACCGCGCCGAGAACGCCGAGGTGTGGGACGTCGAGGGCAAGCGCTACATCGACTTCGCCGGCGGCATCGCGGTGCTCAACACCGGCCATCGCCACCCGAAGATCGTCGCGGCCGTGAAGGCGCAGCTCGACAAGGTGCACCACACCTGCTTCCAGGTGCTGGCCTACGAGCCCTACATCGATCTGGCCGAGCGCCTGATCGCCAAGACCCCCGGCGACTTCGCCAAGAAGGCCTTCTTCCTGACCACCGGCGCCGAGGCCGTCGAGAACGCCGTCAAGATCGCGCGCTCGGCCACGAAGCGCTCGGCCGTCATCGCCTTCGGCGGCGGCTTCCACGGCCGCACGCTGCTGGGCATGGCGCTGACGGGCAAGGTCGCGCCGTACAAGGCCGGCTTCGGCCCGTTCCCGGCCGAGGTCTACCACGCCAAGTACCCCAACGCGCTGCACGGCGTCTCGGAAGCCGACGCGCTGGCCTCGATCGAGGGCATCTTCAAGTACGACGTCGAGCCCGAGCGCGTGGCTGCGATCATCATCGAGCCGGTGCAGGGCGAAGGCGGCTTCTATGCGATCTCGCCGTCGTTCGCGCAGGCGCTGCGCGCGCTGTGCGACAGGCACGGCATCGTCTTCATCGCCGACGAAGTGCAGAGCGGCGCGGGCCGCACCGGCACCTGGCTGGCCTGCGAACAGTGGGGCGTCGCGCCCGACATGATCACGATGGCCAAGTCGATGGCCGGCGGCTTCCCCATTTCGGCCGTCATCGGCAAGGCTTCGCTGATGGATGCCCCCGGCCCCGGCGGCCTGGGCGGCACCTACGCCGGCTCGCCGCTGGCCTGCGCCGCCGCGCTGGCCGTGCTGGACGTCTTCGAGGAGGAGAAGCTCCTCGACCGCTCGAAGGCGATCGGCGAGCGCCTGACGGCCGGCCTGAAGAAGATGGCCGTCGCCCACAAGGCGATCCAGGACGTGCGCGGCCTGGGCGCCATGGTGGCCATCGAGTTGTTCAAGGACGGCGACCTCGCCAAGCCGGATGCCGACCTCACCAAGCGCCTGTGCGCCGAGGCGGCCAGGCGCGGCCTGATCCTGCTGTCCTGCGGCTCGTACGCCAACGTGGTGCGCGTGCTGGTGCCGCTGACGGCCAGCGACGCGCTGATCGACGAGGGCCTGGCCATCATGGCCGACAGCTTCAAGGCCGTCGCGTAACGCCCCCGTCACGCGCTCGCGACGAGCGAGCGCCAACATCCCGCCAAGAGCCGCCTCCCGATGCCCTGACCCGGTGCCATCGCGGCGGCTTTTCCTTTCGTCGCCCACCCAGGCAAACCCCCGGCGACCGCGTGGCGGGCGTCCGGCCCGCAGCGGGTAGAGTTGCCACCATCACCGGCCATCCCGGGGCCGTCGCGCCCGGCCGCAGGAGCTTTTCCATGGACATGAAGACATCCCCCATCGCCACGCTCAACGACGCGGGGCTGCTGAAGACGGACGCGCTGATCGGCGGCGAATGGGTCTCCGGCGCCGCGCGCTTCGACATCACCGACCCGGCCACCGGCCTGAAGCTGGCCGACGTGCCCAACCTCGGCAGCACCGACACGCTGGCCGCCATCGCCGCCGCCGACAAGGCGTGGCCGGCCTGGCGCGCCAAGACGGCCAAGGAACGCCACGCGGTGATGATGAAGTGGTTCTCGCTGATCATCGCCAACGCCGACGATCTGGCGCGCATCCTCACCGCCGAACAGGGCAAGCCGCTGGCCGAAGCGCGCGGCGAGGTCGTCTACGGCGCGAGCTTCATCGAGTGGTTCGCCGAGGAAGCCAGGCGCGTCTACGGCGAGACGATCCCCACCACCGACAACAACAAGCGCATCCTCGTCCTGAAGCAGGCCGTGGGCGTGTGCGCGGCCATCACGCCGTGGAACTTCCCCATCGCGATGATCACGCGCAAGGTGGCGCCCGCGCTGGCGGCCGGCTGCCCCGTGGTCATCAAGCCGGCGGAGCAGACGCCCCTGTCGGCGCTGGCGCTGGCCGAGCTCGCGCAGCGCGCCGGCATGCCCGCGGGCGTGCTCAACGTCGTCACCGCCGACGGCGCCAACTCGGTGCTGGTGGGCAAGGCGCTGTGCGAGAGCGACACGGTGCGCCACCTGTCGTTCACCGGCTCCACCGAGGTCGGCCGCATCCTCATGCGCCAGTGCGCGCCCACCATCAAGAAGCTGTCGCTGGAACTGGGCGGCAACGCGCCCTTCATCGTGTTCGACGACGCCGACATCGATTCGGCCGTCGAGGGCGCGATGGTCTCCAAGTACCGCAACGCCGGCCAGACCTGCGTGTGCGCGAACCGCATGTACGTGCAGGAAGGCGTGTACGACACCTTCATCGCGCGGCTGGCCGAGAAGGCGCGCGGCATCAAGGTGGGCAACGGCTTCGAGGCCGGCATCCACCAGGGACCGCTGATCGACGGCAACGCCATCGCCAAGGTCGAGGCGCACATCTCGGACGCGCTGGCCAAGGGCGCACGCGTCGTCGTCGGCGGCGCGCGCATCGACGACCGCTTCTTCACGCCCACGGTGCTGGCCGACGTGAACTCCGACATGCTGTGCACGAAGGAGGAGACCTTCGGACCGCTCGCGCCGGTGATGAAGTTCAAGACCGAGGCCGAGGCCATCGCGCTGGCCAACGCCACCGAGTTCGGCCTGGCCAGCTACTTCTACACGCGCGACGTCGGCCGCATCTTCCGCGTCGGCGAGGCGCTGGAATACGGCATGGTGGGCGTCAACACGGGGCTCATCTCGGTGGCCGAGGTGCCGTTCGGCGGCGTCAAGCAGTCCGGCCTGGGCCGCGAAGGCTCGCACCAGGGCATCGAGGATTACGTCGAGGTGAAATACCTCTGCCTGGGCGACATCGGCAAATGACGGCCCGGGTCGCGCCGCGCGCTTCCTGCGGGGCCGCGGCCCTCGCCTTCCTGGCCCTCGCGGGCGCCAGCGCGCACGCGGGCTCGCTCGTCGTGCGCGACGGCGAGAACAACGGCTGGACGGTCAACGAAGACCCGCAGGCGGACGCCAGCGATTTCATCCTGCGCCACCTGGTGCAGGGCGCGCAGGTCGACGAGCGCTTCGGTCGCGGCGGCCAGACCGCGTTCACGCTCGGCGGCGCCAACGACGCACCCGCCAGCGTGCGCGTCGACGCCCAGCGCCGCATCTGGATGGTGGGCGCGCTGGTGGCGGGCAACCAGCCGCAACCCATCGTCGCGCGCTTCCAGGCCGACGGCAACCCCGACGTGAAATGGGGTGTGCAGGGCAAGCTGCAGCTCATGCCGGGCGGCGCATCCGTCAAGCCCAACGACCTGCTGCCGCTGGCCGACGGCTCGGTGCTGGTGGCCGGCGAGACGGCGGGCGTCGCCACGCCGCGCGCCGTCGTCTTCCACGTGGCCGCCAACGGCGCGCTCGATCGCGCGTTCGGCAGCGGCGGCCTGTGGCAGCGCCCGGGCGACGCGGACGCCTCGTCCGCCGCGACGAGCCTCGCAGCGAGCAGCGACGGCCTCGTCGCCGTGGCCGTGGCCGTGCGCGGCGCCAGGCCCGGCGCCGAACTGTGGCAGCTCACCGACGCCGCGCCCGCCGTGCTGCAGCGCCAGCCGTTGGACGACACCAACGACGGCGAGGACCTGCGCGCCGAATGGGCCGGCGACCACTGGTCGCTGTCCAACGGCGGCGGCCCGACCGGCGTCGTGCCGGCCGCTCTGCTGTCCAACCGCGCGGCGGCCCCCGCGTCCGCGCCATCGGTCGCCGACCCCGGCGGCGGCGGCTTCAGTCCCTTCGTGGCGGACGCCGCGTCGGCGCCCGCCTCGGCGCCGCAGGACGACGGCCTGCCGTGGACGTGGATCGGCGCCGGCGGCGTGCTGCTGTTCGCGGCGGTCGCGGCGGCGATCGCGAACACGCGCCGGCGTAGGGCGGGTTAGCCGCAGGCGTGACCCGCCGTTCGTGGGCGCGCTGCGATGGTGGGTTGGGGTTCGACAAGACGGTGGGGGCGGATCGGGGCGCCAGCGAACGGCGGGTTACGCCTTCGGCTAACCCGCCCTACCCCGCCCTACCCCGCCCTACACCGCCCTACACCGTCGCATGGCGTCAATCGTCGTTGGCCGCGCCGGCCACGACGTGCCCCTGCTCGGACACGTGGCCGTTGGACGCCTGGCCGACCGCGCGGCGCATCAACGACGTGGCGTCCCGGCCGTGCGCCGGGTACTGGCCGATGCCCACCGTGCCCATCACCGGCAGATCCTGGCCGGCGACGTTGAACGGCTGCTTGAGCGAGGCCAGCAGCTTGCGCGCGACGCCTTCGGCGTCGGCTTCGGCGTCGATCCAGGCCAGCAGGACGCCGTACATGTCCGAGCCCAGCGACGCGACGACATCGCTCGCGCGCAGGGCCGCGCGCAGGCGCACGGCGGCCTTGCGGCGCAGCACGTTGGCGGCTTCGACGCCGAGCGACAGTTCGGCCGCGCGGAAACCCTCCAGCCGCAGCACGATCAGCGCCATCGCCGCCGGCTCGCGCTCGCGCAGCGCCAGCAGGTGCGTCATGTGTTCCAGCAGCTGCGCGTGGGTGGGCAGGCCGGTGGTGAGATCGGTGGAGAACGCGCGCTTGGCGCTCGCGTCCATGCGCTTGCGCTCGATGGCCACGCGCAGCACGCGGCCCAGCGAATCGTCACCGGCGTGGCGCTTGGCCAGCACGTCCTGCACGCCCATCTGCAGGAGCTTGATGCACTGCGCCGGCGTGGGCTCGGGCGCGACGATCACCACGGCCGCATCCATCACCGCATGCGACAGGCCCGGCCAGGCGAGCAGCCGGTCGTAGTCGGCCGGCGTCTTCACCTCGACGAGCAGGGCGTCGCAGGCGCTGTCGTGCAGCGCCTCGGCGACCTCGTTCAGGCCCCGGCACGGATTGAGGACGAACGGCCCGTAGGACGACGTGAACAGATCCGGCGCGGCGGCGCTGAGACAGATGACCTGGTACGGGTTTCCCATGTGCGCCAACGTTGATTGGTTTCCATGATGCCCCGGATTTGCTGCGGTGCACAGACATGGAAACACTGAAGAAGAGCGTCGGCAGCTCGTCGCTCCCGGCCAGCGGAGCGCCCCTTTCGTGCGCCCCGTCGGTCGACGTCGCCAAGGCGCGGCGTGCGCGCCGAAAAGGACGTGTCGCGCGGCCCGCGAGCACATGACGAGGATCGCAGCGCGCCCGCGACGAGCCATTCCCGAACCGCCGGGCAGATCGCGACGCCCGCACCGGAAGTCCCCGCATCCCGCGCTAGAATCCGTCGCGAACTGCGGGTGTAGTTCAATGGTAGAACGGCAGCTTCCCAAGCTTCATACGTGGGTTCGATTCCCATCACCCGCTCCACATTCCTGATCGCTCGTGCATGCCGCGGCGCGCGCCGCCAGCGCGGCCCCGGTCCTCAGGTCTTGCGCGCGTAGCGATCCAGCAGCTTGGGCCACGACCCGGCCACCGACTCCACCAGCTCCGCGAACGCCGCGCGTTCGTTGTCGCGACGCGCCCCGTCGGCGGCGTCCTGGCTGCCCCAGACGCTGGCGCGCGTGTCGCTGCGCCTGGTCGATTCGTAGGTGCTGTAGACGTAGCCGGTGCGGGTGTCGACCAGCAGCGCCGACGCGGTCGTGCTGACGGCGATCTTGCGCGTCGGCAGGAAGCCCAGCGAGATGGCCGTCAGCGGGCGCGCCTGGTCCTCGTCGAAGAACGCCGTGTCGAACGTGTAGACCAGCATCAGGTCGGCGTGCAGGCGCGCGGCGGCTTCGCGCAGGTCCTTCTCGCTGCCCGGATGGTCGGGCAGCAGCATGCGGTTCAGGCCGGTGACGCCGTCGACCTGCGGCAGCCTGGCCAGGCGGTCGAACTGCGCGTCGTCCTCGACCTCGCGCGTCGTCACGACGCTGTAGCGGCCGCCGGCGGGGCCGCCCGACGGGCCCAGGTGCCAGTTGGCGTACGTCGGTCCCTGCACGCGCACCAGCGCGAGCGCGGCGGGGAACGGCGCCGTGGCCTTGGCCGCGAAGCCTTCCTGGATCGACACCGGCGCGAACGACTGGAGATCGGCCTTGGCGCCGGGCACGATGTAGCTCTGCGCGCAGCCTCCCAGCAGGGCGAGCGCGGCGAGGCAGGCAGACAGCAGCAGGCGGGGCAATGGCATGGCGGGAGAATCCGGCGACGACGGCGGCTTGCCGACCGTGGCGAGCATAGGCGGCCGCCCGCGGCGTCGATGTCGGACAAGCACCCGTCCTGTCGAGCAGCGGCGGCCGGTACCATGCGCGTCCGGGACACGCCGTCCCCCCGACCGCCGCGCGCATGAAACTCCCGACGCTCTTCTGCCTGGCCGCCTTGCTTGCACTGGCCGCCTGCGACCACCCCGACACCGACGCCACGCCCGCGCCCGAGGCGGCGGCGTCGGACAACAGCGCGTTCCTGGAGGGCGGCCACCGGGCGGAGGCCGAGGCCTCGGAGGCCGATGCCGCGTCGGCGCCCACGCCGCCGCCGGACCGCGGCCAGCCGCCGGAAGTGCCGCCCATCGTGCGCGACGGCGTGCGCTATGCCCAGGGCGACAACGAGCGCGACCCCGGGCTGCCGCAATCGAGCGGCATGCTGGTGGCGTCGGACGACTTCAGCGGCAAGCGGCTGTGGACGCTGGCCGTGTATGCCGAGGACGTCCGCCGCGCGCCCGGTGGGCGGTGGGTCGCGTTCAAGTCGATGGCGTTCGACGCCGACGGCCGGCTGCGCATCGTCGACGAGGACGACAAGGCCTTCCTGGTCGACGTGAAGCGCCACGTGTCGACGCCGGTCGCCTCGAAGTAGTCAGTTCGCCGGCGCGACGGCCTGGCAGGTGTTGGCCACGCAGCCCAGCGTCGGCGGAGCGACCACCAGGGTGGTGCACGCCACGATGGGCGGCGGCGCGAGCGAGATGGCGTGGATCGCGAGCGCGCGTTCCTCGGCCGCGGCCGCACTGGCGGCGTCGGCGGTGGGCGTCGCCAGCGAATACGGACGGTAGTACGGCGCGCCGCAGTGCCCTTCCGGCGTCACGAGCTGCAGGCTGGCGCACTGCTGCACGGCGTTGCAGGGCGATGCCGGCGACAGCGAGATGGCCTCGGCCTGCTTGGCGTCGGCCTGCTGCACGGCCATCTGGTAGTCGTCGGAGCCGGAGTCGCCGCCGCACGAGGCGAGCGACAACGCCATGAGCGCGAGGAGCGTGGTCTTGAACATGGTTGCCTTCCTGGAGTCGTTGTTCTGGAAGGCAGGCGCCGCCGCGCAGCACCCGCCTCGCGCGTTGTAGTGGCGCGGAGGCGAGCTGTCAATGCGGCGGCGGGCGCGGGCGCACGCTCCTCGAAGCAAGCGGGCGGCGCGCGTGCGCGCGCGGGCGGGCTCAGGCCAATGCGCCGGCGCGCGACTCGTCCGTCTTGAATGCAGCCACCAGCTGCAGCAGTCCGGCGGCCTGCTGCTTGAGGCTCTCCGCGGCGGCGGCGCTCTGTTCGACCAGCGCGGCGTTCTGCTGCGTGCCCTGGTCGATCGACGCGACCGCGGCGTTGACCTGCACGATGCCCGAGGTCTGCTCCGCGGACGAGGCGTTGATCTCGCCCATCAGGTCGGTCATGCGGCGCACCTGCGCGACGACGTCGTCCATCGTGCTGCCGGCCTCGCCCACCAGGTGGGAACCGGCCTCGACCTTGTCGACGCTGTCGCCGATCAGGGTCTTGATCTCGCGCGCGGCCTGCGCCGAGCGCTGCGCCAGGCTGCGCACCTCGCCGGCCACGACCGCGAAGCCGCGGCCCTGCTCGCCGGCGCGCGCGGCCTCCACGGCGGCATTGAGCGCGAGGATGTTGGTCTGGAACGCGATGCCGTCGATGGTGCCGATGATGTCGGAGATCTTCTTGCTCGAGTCGCTGATGTCGCTCATCGTGGCGACCACGCGCTGCACGACGGCCCCGCCCTTGCCGGCCACCTCGGCGGCCGCGGCCGCGAGCTGGCTCGCGGCGCGCGCGCTGTCGGCGCTCTGCTGCACGGTGCCGGTCATCTGCTGCATCGACGCCGCCGTCTGCTGCAGCGCGCTGGCCTGCTGCTCGGTGCGGGCGGACAGGTCGTGGTTGCCCGACGCGATCTGCGCCGATGCCGTGGCGATGCCCTCGGCCGACTGGCGCACCTGGCCCACCATCTTGACCAGGCTCTCGTTCATGCGGCCCAGCGCGGCGACCAGCTGGCCCGTCTCGTCCGCGCGGTCGGCGACGATGCGCGAGCTCAGGTCGCCGGCGGCCACCGTCTCGGCCAGCGAGACGCAGCGCTCGAGCGGCCGCGTGACGGCCGCGGCGAGCAGCCAGCCGAGCGCCAGTGCGAGGGCGACGGCGATGCCGCAGGTCGCCAGCATGATCATGCGGTCACCGGCGTAGCTGGCCTGCGCGGCCCGCACGCGGTCGCGCGCCAGCTCCTCGTCGTAGGCGACGTAGTCGGTCGTGGCCTTGAGCAGCCGCACCAGCAGCGGACGGCAGTCGGCGTCGATGCGGCGGACGGCCTCGTCCTTCTGGCCGGCCAGCGCCTTGTCGACGATGTCGCGCGCCACCGGGCCGTACAGCGACTCGATGCGCACGATCTCGGCGAGCAGCGCGTGATCGCGCTCGGTGACGCCGGCGCCCTCGGCGACCGCGGCCTTGAGCTTCTCCAGCGCCGCGGTGGTCGCGGCGTCGTCCTCGAGCACGGCCGCCTTCTCGATCTCGACGTCCCTGGCAGCGGTCACCAGCACGAGGTTGCGCGCGGAGATCGCGCGCCGGCTCGCGGCGGCCCGCAGTTCCGTCGCCAGCGTCTCGCGCAACCCGACGCTGGCCAGGTAGCTGGAGAAGCGATCGTTGGACGCGCCCAGCGAGCGCAGCGCGAGCGCCGACACGAGCAGGACGATGGTGGCGATGAGCGCGAAGGCCATCATCAGCTTGGTCTTCACGCGCAGGTCGGCAAGTCGCATGTGGTTCTCCCTGGTTCAAGTCCCTCCTGCGTATCGGCATCGGCGGACGCGAATCAATGAGAGGAGCCGTCGAAGGAAATGCTCATGCGAGGATTCCGGACACGGCGCCACATTGACAACTCGTTCATGAACGTTCATCCAGCCTGGCGGGCGCCGAAGCGCCGTCGGGAGTCAGCGATAGAACGCGCTGGGCGGCTCGCCGAACTGGCGCTTGAACATGGCGGCGAACGCGCTCGGGCTGTCGTAGCCGAGCGCCAGCGCCACGTCGACCACCTTGTCGCCCACGGCCAGTCGTTCCAGCCCGTGCAGCAGGCGCGCCTGCTGGCGCCACTGGCCGAAGGTCATGCCCGTCTCGCGGGCGAACAGGCGCTGGATCGTCTTCACGTCGACACCCAGCGCGACGGCCCAGTCGGCCAGCGTGGACGTGTCGTCGGGCTGCTCCGAGATGTGCGCGCAGATGCGGCGCAGGCGTTCGTCGGCCGGCTGCGGCAGGTACAGCGGCAGCACGGGCAGCGAGTGCAGCTCGTCCAGCAGCAGGCGCATCAGCCGGCCGTCGCGCGAGTCGGCGGCGTAGGGCAGCGACACCTGCACGGCCGCGCGGATCAGCTCGGCCAGCAGGCCCGAGATGCCCACCGCCTGGGCCTTGGCCGGCAGGTGCGTCGCCGCGTCGGGGTGCACGTAGATGCTGCGCATGTGCACGACGCCGATGCAGCGGATGCGGTGCGACACGCCGGGCGGCATCCAGATCGCGCGCGTCGGGGGCACGATCCACTGGCCGCCGTCGCCGGCCACCATCATCACGCCGTGGTCGGCATAGACAAGCTGGCCGCGCGCATGGTGGTGGAGCTCGATGACGTGGCCGGCCGCGTAGTCGGTGGCCTTGGTGACGACGGGCAGCGCGTCGACGTCGCGTTCGTCGGGGGCGACGGGGCGGTAGACGGAATCGGGTGGAACGGTCATGGAACGCGCAAGGGGATGTCCTTTTCGCGCAGATCGAAGCCCGAACGGCGCGAGACAGGCATGGATGGTATTCCTAACATCGGTCGTCCGCACAGCGTTTGACCTGCCGCAACCCATGTCCACTTCCGCCGCCACCCTGCCCCGGCCGCCCCACGCCGACCGCACGTCGTTCCGCGTGCTGGGCGCGATCAGCACGGCCCACATGATCAACGACATGATGCAGTCGCTGATCGTGGCCATCTACCCGGTGCTCAAGGGCGAGTTCGCCCTCAGCTTCACGCAGATCGGCCTCATCACCCTGACCTACCAGCTGACCGCCTCGCTGTTCCAGCCGCTGGTGGGCCTGTACACCGATCGCAAGGCGGTGCCGTACTCGCTGCCGGTGGGCATGACGTTCACGCTGTCGGGCCTGCTGCTGCTCGCGTACTCGCCCAACTTCGCCGTCGTGCTGCTGGCGGCCGCGCTGGTGGGCACCGGGTCGTCGATCTTCCATCCCGAGTCCTCGCGGGTGGCGCGCATGGCCTCGGGCGGACAGCACGGGCTGGCGCAGTCGCTGTTCCAGGTGGGCGGCAACACCGGCAGCGCGCTCGGCCCGCTGGTGGCGGCGGCGGTCATCGTGCCGCACGGCAAGGGCAGCGTCGCCTGGTTCGCGCTCGCCGCGCTCCTGGGCATCGTGCTGCTGCTGCAGGTCAGCCGCTGGTACGCCGCCAACCGCAAGGCCGCCGCCAAGGGCGCACTGCGCGCGCACACCGCCACCTTCGGGCGCGGGCGCGTGGCCTTCGTCGTGGCGGTGCTGCTGGTGCTGGTCTTCTCCAAGTATTTCTACATCGCCAGCATCTCGAGCTTCTACACGTTCTACCTGATCGAGAAGTTCGGCCTGTCGGTGCAGTCGGCGCAGATGCACCTGTTCCTGTTCCTCGCCGCCTCGGCCGCGGGCACGCTGGTCGGCGGCCCGGTGGGCGACCGCATCGGGCGCAAGCCGGTGATCTGGGGCTCGATCCTGGGCGTGGCGCCGTTCGCGCTGGCGCTGCCGCACGTGGGGCTCGCCTGGACGACCACGTTCACGATCCTGATCGGCCTGATCCTGTCGTCGGCGTTCTCGGCGATCCTCGTCTATGCCCAGGAGCTGATCCCGGGCAAGGTCGGCGCAGTCTCGGGCTTGTTCTTCGGCTTCGCGTTCGGCATGGGCGGCCTCGGCGCCGCGGCGCTCGGGCTGCTGGCCGACCGCACGAGCATCGAGGTCGTCTACCAGGTGTGCGCGTTCCTGCCGCTGCTGGGCGTCGTCGCGGTGCTGCTCCCGGACGTCCACAAGCGCGTGAAATGACGGCCCCACGGTCGCTTTCCCCCGGAGGGGAGGCTTCGCGCGCGCTCTCTGCCCCCAGAGGGGCCGGCCGCGAGCGGCCCGGCGAAGCCGGTTCCGCCGCTCCCTTGAATCTTGCATCGGCGCGCGAGCGGCGGGCCGTCAGGCGCCGCGTCGTCATTCGGCGCCGGTACGAAACCTGGCGGCGGCGAAGCGCAACTGAATGGCGCGACGGCGTCAGCAGGCCTTGGCGATCCACTCGATGACGCGATCGAGCGCCGGGGTCGCGCGGGCCGCGTCGGGGTGGTTGACCATCAGGGCCACGGCATACATCCGGCCGCTGGCGGCCTGCACGTAGCCGGCCAGCGCGCTTGTGTCGAGCAGGGTGCCGGTCTTGAGGAAGGCGTGGCCTTCGGCCGCCGTGCCCTGCATGCGATGCTGCAGCGTGCCGTCCATGCCAGCCACCGGCAGCGACAGCAGGAACTCGCGCAGCCGCGGCGCGTGCCAGGCGTTGGCCAGCAGCTGCGCCAGCGCGCGCGGCTTGGCGCGCTCGCCGCGCGACAGCCCCGACCCGTTCTCGACCTGCACGTCGCCGGCCGCCAGGCCTTGGCGCAGCAGCCATTCGTGCATGCGCGCCTGCGCCTCGGGCAGCGTGGCCGCGCGCAACGGGAAGCCGCGCGCGAGCGCCAGCATCAGGTGGCGCGCGGTGACGTTGTTGCTGGACTTGTTCATGTCGTGCAGCACCACCGGCAGCGGCTGCGACAGGTGCACCGACCATGGCAGCTGCGGCTTGCCGTCGGGGCCGTCCGGCAGCAGCGACGCGCCGACCTGGCGCGGCCGCTCGATGACGGTGCCGCTGAGCGAGCCGCCCGCCTCGGCCCACAGGCCGGCGAGCGCCCGCGTCGTGAACAGCGCCGGGGCCCCGGGCACCAGCGCCAGCTCGCGGTGGCCACAGGCGTCGCTCCACGAGCCGACGACCTCCACGCGCGAGCCGGACGCGTCCTCCACGAGGCGCGCACTCGCCGCGCAGCCGCCGCGCATCGCCACCTTGTTGACCACGCGCACGCCGGCCAGCGGCGGCTCCAGTGCGACGGCCGCCTTGCCGCGCCCCGGATCGACGCCGACGTGCAGCAGGCCCTCGTCGATCGCGAATGCGTCGGGCCGCACGTGGTACGCGCGGCCGGTGCTGGGCGGCGGCGTGTTGGCGAAGTCGCCCTCCGTGAGGTCGAAGGCGTAGCGGTCGAGCACGATGTTGCCGGCGATGCGCTTCAGGCCCTGGGCGCGCAGCTGGGCAAACCATTCGCGCAGCTCGGCGGAGGTCAGGCGGGCGTCGCCGCCACCCACGATCAGCAGGTCGCCCAGCAGCGTGCCGTCCATCAGCGTGCCCCGCAGGAACGCGAAGGTGCGCCAGCGGAAGTTGACGCCCAGCAGGTCCAGCGCGGCCAGCGAGGTCACCACCTTGGTCGTCGAGGCCATCGCGTAGCTGGCCTCGGGGTTGACGGCCACCAGGGGCACCAGCCCGTCGACCGGCCGCACGTAGGCGCCGAAGCTGGCCATCGGCAGGCCGCTGGCGCGCAGCAGGTTCTCGCCGACCTGCCCGGCCGTGCGGTGCGGCCCCGCCCCGTGCGACGCCACGCCCGGCGACTGGATCGCCCAGACCGGTGCGGACACCAGCGGCGACGCCAGCGCCACGCCCGCGCCCAGCAGGCGGCGCAACGCCGCACGGCGGGGGCCGGCCGGCGCGCCAGGGTCGGAGGGGGTTCGGGCAAAATGCCGCATCCCGCGAGACTAGTCCCGGACGCCCCGCCCCGGTACACCAAGAAGCGACCGCGGCGCTCCCTACTTCCTGGCTTGCGCCACTTCCCGCCCAGCATGACCCGAGATCCCCGCGCCCCCGGCGCCGAACCACCCGCCGACGCGCCCGCCGACGCCGCCACCGCTTCCGGCCATCCGCGCCGCGCCATCCGCAGCTTCGTGCTGCGCGCCGGCCGCATGGGCAGCGGCCAGGTGAAGGCCCTGGAGACGCTGGGGCCGCGCTTCGTGCTGCCGTATCGCCCGGAGCGGCTGGACTACCACGAGGCCTTCGGCCGCCACGCGCCGACGATCCTCGAGATCGGGTTCGGCATGGGCGGGGCCACCGCCGAGATCGCCGCCGCGCGCCCGCAGGACGACTTCATCGGCATCGAGGTGCACACGCCCGGCGTGGGCGCGCTGCTGCAGCGCATCGAGGAGCGCGGCCTGGCCAACCTGCGCCTGGTCCAGCACGACGCCGTCGAGGTGCTGCGCGACATGATCGCGCCCGCCTCGCTCGCCGGCATCCACGTGTACTTCCCCGACCCGTGGCACAAGAAGAAGCACAACAAGCGCCGCCTGATCCAGGCGCCGTTCGTCAAGGAACTGGCCGCGCGCCTCGCGCCGGGCGGCTACCTGCACTGCGCCACCGACTGGCAGCCCTACGCCGAGCAGATGCTGGAAGTCCTGGGGGCCGAGCCCACGCTGGCCAACACGGCGAACGGCTACGCCGAGCGCCCGGACTGGCGCCCGCTGACGAAGTTCGAGAACCGCGGCATCAAGCTGGGCCACGGCGTGTGGGACCTGGTGTTCGCCAGGCGCTGAACACGCCGTTGGCGCCTCGTTCGTGCGCTAGTGGTTGACCCACTGCACCATCCCGGTGAGATAGGTCGCCAGCACGACGATGCCGAATGCGATGCGGTACCACGCGAACGGCACGAAGTCGTGCGTCGACACGTACTTGAGCAGCCAACGCACGCAGACCCAGGCCGCCAGGAACGAGACGACGAAGCCAACGACGTACATCGGCAGGTACTCGTGCCAGTTCGCGGCGAGCTCCTGCCTCGTCTTCCAGATCGTCAGCGCGCCCGCGCCAAAGAGCGTGGGAATGGCCAGGAAGAAGCTGAACTCCGTCGCCACCGGGCGCGACAAGCCAACCAGCATGCCGCCGATGATCGTCGCACCCGACCGGCTGGTGCCGGGCACCATGCCCAGGCACTGGATCAACCCGACCTTCAGCGCGTCGGTCGTCGTCATCTCGTCGATGTGCCTGATGCGGACGGGACGATCCTTCCGGCGTTCCACCCAGAGAATGATCAAGGCGCCCACGATGAACGCCGTGGCGACGACAGGCCCGTTGAACAGGTGCTTGTTGATCTGCTTGATCAGCAGGAAGCCGATGACGGCGGCAGGCAGGAAGCCGACGAGGATGTTGCGGACGAGCTTGCGCGAATTGGCGTTGGTCGTGAGCGTGCGCAGCGTCCCGGAGATGAGTTGCCAGTAGACGATGAGGATCGCGAAGATGGCGCCCGGCTGGATCACGACCTCGAAGGCCTTCACCGCATCGTTGTCCGGCAGCTTGAGCAGTGCCCCCGTCAAGATGAGGTGGCCCGTGGACGACACCGGCAGGAACTCGGTGAGCCCCTCGACGATGCCCATGACGGCGGCCTTGATCAACAGCAACGTATCCACGCTCGACGCTCCGTGAGGCCGCCCGCGGCCCGTGTTTGGCAGAAGCGCGCGATGATACGCGGCCCCGGCGACGCCGGGCGGGCCCGCTTGCGCGAACCCGTCGGACGCCGCGGATCAACCCTGCCGCGGCGAGACCGTCATGTGCAGGCCCTGCGGCGTCACCGTGATCGGCGAGGCGACCAGGCCCAGGCGATCCATCTCGTCGGCCTGCGCGGGCTTCATGCGGTACAGCACCAGGTCCTCCAGCGCGTTCTCGGCCACCAGGCCGCCGATGCGCTGCGCCGCGCCGTGCAGGTTGCTCGATCCGCTGGCCAGCGTCAGTTCGCGCACGCGCACCCCGGTCATGCGGATCGTGTGGTCGGACGCCTGGAAGCGCAGTCCGTAGTCGAGCTTGACGTGCGCCGTGGCCGTGTTGCCGAACAGGCGGTCGACCGCGGCGACGTCGAGCTCCGTGCCGACGCGGTTGCCCGCCGGGAGCAGCGTGAGCACCGGGTTCGTCACGGACAGGTCGATGACTTCGGCCACCTTGCGCTCCATCGGGAACTGGCGCGCCAGCAGCAGGGTGAGCTGGGATTCGCTGATGTCGACGTCGTGCGTGCCCAGCAGCCCGGCGCAGCCCGACAGCACCGCGAGCAGCACCAGCACGCCAGCCCACAGTGCGCCCGCCGCCACGCTGACGCGGAGCACGGCGCGCCGCCGGTATCGCCGTCCCACGGGCTCGCGGGCCCCGCCGCTGATGCATGCGCTGATCATGTGTGGCTCTCTCGTTGCCCGGCGCGAAGGCGCCGGGCCTGAGCCTTTCAACGCACGGCGGGGGCGCCGGGAGGACAGGCCGGGCGGTCCGCATGCGTCCGCAAACGCAGGACGCGATTGCCCGTGCGGGGGGATGCTGCTACATTACTGACCAACGAGTCATTAACGACATGCCCCCGTTTTCCTCCGACCCCTGCCTGTTCCGTCGCCGCCGCAAGGACGCCCGCCCGGCCGAATTGCTCGAGGCGGCGCTGACGCTGTTCGTCGAGAAGGGGTTCGCGGCCACCCGCAGCGAGGAAGTCGCCAAGGCGGCCGGGGTGTCCAAGGGCACGCTGTACCTGTATTTCCCGAGCAAGGAAGAACTGCTCAAGGCGGTGATCCAGCACTTCATGGGCACCGAGATCGAGACCGGCATCCAGGAGGCCGCCGCGGCCGACGGCCCGATCGCCGAGGTCATGGAGACCCTGCTGGTCAACTGGTGGCGGCGCATCTATGAAGGCCCGGCCTCGGGCGTGTTCAAGCTGATGATCACCGAGGTGCGCAACTTCCCCGAGATCGGCGAGTTCTGGGTCGAGCGCGTCGTCGCGCCGGGCCATGCCATCGTCTCCGGCCTGATCCGGCGCGGGATCGACCGCGGCGAATTCGAGGTGGACGACGTCGACTCCGCCGTCCACTCCATCCTGATGCCGCTGATCCTGGAGTGCATCCACAAGCATTCCTTCATGGCCTGCGGCATCGGCAAGGACATGGACATCGATCCCGTGACCTTCATGCATTCGCACCTGAGGCTCGTTTTCAAGGGCATGGCGGCGCGCCCGCCGGCGCCGGCCCCCGGCGGGGGTCGAAAGGCCGGCCAGCCCGCATAGAATTTGAGGGTTTGCCCGCAAGGCCCCCTTTCGCTCCGAGGAAGAGACATGAACATCGAACAAGCCCGTTTCAACATGATCGAACAGCAGATCCGCCCCTGGGACGTGCTGGACAAGGGCGTGCTGGGGCTGCTGGCCATCGTGCGCCGCGAGGATTTCGTGCCGGCCGCCTGCAGGTCCCTGGCCTTCGTCGACACCGAGGTGCCGCTGCCCGAGGGCGAGTCGATGCTGCCCCCGCGCGTGGAGGCCCGCATGCTGCAGGACCTGCAGGTGCAGCGCCACGAGCGCGTGCTGGAGATCGGCGCGGGCTCGGGCTTCATGGCGGCGCTGCTGGGCCACCGCGCGCAGAGCGTGATCTCGCTGGAGATCAAGCCGGTGCTGGCCAGGCTGGCCACCGAGAACCTGCGCCGCAGCGGCGTGTCCAACGTCAGCGTGGTGCAGGCCGACGGCTCGCACGGCTATCCCTCGGAAGGCCCGTTCGACGCGATCATGCTGTCCGGTTCGGTCTCCAAGGTGCCCGAAGAACTGCTCAAGCAACTCAAGCCGGGCGGCCGCCTGGTGGCGATCGAGGGCGACGAGCCCGTGATGGCGGCGGTCCGCTACACCGCCAACGCCGACGGCAGCTTCTCGCGCGTGAGCCTGTTCGACCTGGACGCCCCGCGCCTGGTCGGCTTCCCGGAACCCGCGCGGTTCCATTTCTGATCCAGTTCCTCGAACAGACAGCGCATGCCGGAAGGCCCTCGTGCGGCCTTCCGGGGGAACGCTGCGCCTCGCAGTCGATCGATGGCGGCCCGTCCGCAGTCTGTCGGCTGAAAACGTCGTCAGGGGGTGCGCCGGCTGCAGGTCGTCGCATCGAGCGTGCATCGTGGCCCGCAAGGCCGTACAAACCTGTCCCAACGCCGAACACGGCCAGAACAACCAAGGATTCCGCATGTCCATTACGCGCCCCGGTCTCGCCTCGATGTCGCCGGCCGTCAAGCCGATCGTCGGTGCCCTCCTCCTGGCATTCGGCGCCGCCGGCGTGCAGGCCCAGAGCCTGACCGAGGTCGTGCAGGCCGCGCGCAGCGTCGATGCCACGTACCTGGGGGCGCGCTCCAGCGCCGACGCCGCGCGCTACAAGTACGAGCAGGCCCGCGCGCTGCACCTGCCCAGCGCGAACGCCACCGTCGTGGGCAGCCGCCAGACGTCGGACACGCCGTACGTGCCGTCGCAGACCAGCGGCGCCACCAACAGCGTGGCTGCCACGATCAACGCGCAGCAGACGCTGTTCAATCGCGCCAACGACCTGCAGATCGACGAAGCGCAGAAGGCCGTCGACGTGGCGGAGTCGCAGCTCGCGCAGGCCGACGAGGACCTGATCGTGCGGGTCTCGCAGGCCTACTTCAACGTGCTGGCCGCCAACGACGCGCTGCAGTCGGTGCAGGGCAACAGCAAGGCGATCGGCGAGCAGCTGGCATCGGCAAAGCGCAACTTCGAGGTGGGCAACGCCACCATCACCGACACGCGCGAAGCCGAGGCGCGCGCCGACCTGGCGCATTCACAGGAGATCGCCGCCGAGAACGACCTGGTGGTGGCCAAGGTCACGCTCGACCAGCTGGTCGGCCGCAACGGCGTCACGCCGCACCCGCTCGTCCTGCCCGCGGTGCTGCCACCGGTGGTGCCCAGCCAGGCCTCCGACTGGGTCGCGATGGCCGAAGCGGACAGTCCGGCAATGAAGCAGGCGCGCCTGAGGCTGGAGATCGCGCAGCTCACCACGGCCGAGGCGAAGGCCGGGCACCTGCCCACGCTGACCGTCGGCGGGCAGTACGGCCGCGCCCACACGACCACGTCCTTCAGCAACAGCGACGCCCAGGTCTACGGACCCGGCGGCCGCTTCAGCGGCAACGGCCACAGCGGCGGCGTCAATGTCACCCTGACGGTGCCGCTGTTCGCCGGTTTCGCCGTGCAGAATCGCGTGCGCGAGACCCTGGCCCTCGAGGAGAAGGCCCGCACCGACGCCGAAGGCGCGCACAACACCGTGGTGCTCGGCACCCGCACCGCCTTCGTCACGGCGCAGACGCAGGCCGCGCAGGTCAAGGCGCTGGAAGCCGCCGAGGCCTCCAGCAAGCTGGCGCTCGACGCCACGCAGCTGGGCTACAAGGTGGGCGTGAAGGTCAATCTCGACGTGCTCAACGCGCAGTCGCAGCTGTATTCCACGCAGAAGGACGCCGCCGGCGCGCGCTACAACTACCTGATGTCGCAGCTGAAGCTGCGCCAGGCCGCGGGCAACCTCACGAACAACGACCTGTTGCCGATCGACGCGCTGCTGGTCAAGTGAGGCCGGCCGCCGCAGGCGCGTGACGCGCGCGCCGCGACCGCCCCCCCATCCGGGTGATTCCCCGGGAAAAGCCGCCCCGCCCATCAGGGGGTGACGGGGCCGCGGCGACCGCGCCTATGATCCCGCATGGCCGATCATGCTGGAGTGACTGCCTGGGACGGCAGCCTGGAGACGTTCCGCCTGCTCGCGAACAGCTTGCAGGCGATGATCGCCTATTACGATTCGGAAGAGCTGGGCTACGGCTGCCGCTTCGCCAACAAGGCCTACGCCGCCACCTTCGGCCTGACCGAGACCTCCATCATCGGCAAGACCTTCGCCGAGATCATCGGCGAGGCCGCCGCGCGCGAGGTCAAGCCGTCGATCGACACCGTCGTCGCCGAGAGCCGGGCCGTCGCCTACGTGCGCGAACTGGCGGGCCCCGACGGCAGCAAGCGCTGGATCGAGGTCAACGTCCTGCCCAACCTGCCGCGCGAGGGCCGCCCGGTGGGCGCGTTCGTGATCGTCACCGACATCACCGGCCACCGCCTGGCCACCGAGGCGCTGCGCCAGTCCGAGGAGCGCCTGGCCAAGTTCATGCAGGCCAGTGCCGAGGGCATCGCGTTCCACCGCGACGGCATCGTCACCGACGCCAACCCGCCGCTGTGCGAGATGCTGGGCTACACGCTGGACGAGGTGCGCGGCAAGCCCGCGATCGACTTCGTCGCCTCCGACCATCGCGCCCACGTGCAGGCCGTGCTGGCCGGCGGGCTCGACGCGAGCTACGAGAGCGCCGTCATCCGCAAGGACGGCCGGCGCATCCCGGTAGAGCTGATCGGCCGCACGCTGATGTACGGCGAGGAAAGGCTGCGCATGTCGGTGGTGCGCGACCTGCGCGACCGCCATGCCGCGCAGGCGCGCATCCACCACCTGGCCCACCACGACGCGCTCACCGGCCTGCCCAACCGCATGTCGTTCATGGAGCGCCTGGGCCAGCAGATCGAGCTGGCGCGCGCGGCGGGCAAGTCGCTGGCGCTGCTGTTCGTCGACCTCGACCACTTCAAGCGCGTCAACGATTCGCTGGGCCACCTGATCGGCGACAAGCTGCTGCAGACCGTGGCCGCGCGCATCTCGGCCAGCCTGCGCACCAACGACGTCGTGGCCCGCTTCGGCGGCGACGAGTTCATCGTGCTCCTGGACGACGCCGGCCACGACGACGTCGCGCAGGTCGCGCAGAAGCTGCTGCGCGCCATCGAGCTGCCGGTCGAGGCGGAAGGGCGCGACCTGTCGGTGACGCCGTCGGTGGGCGTGGCCCTGTTCCCGCACGACGGCCAGACGCCCACGGAGCTGATCAAGAACGCCGACACGGCGATGTACATCGCCAAGTCGCGCGGCCGCGCCAACTGCCAGTTCTTCGACCCGGCCGTGGCCAGCGCGGCCTACGACGCGCTGGTGCTCGAGAGCCAGCTCACGCTGGCGCTGCAGCGCGAGGAGTTCGTGCTGCACTTCCAGCCGCAGGTGCGCGCCCGCGACGGCGCGCTCGCGGGCATCGAGGCCCTGATCCGCTGGATGCATCCGGAGCGCGGCATGCTGCGGCCCGACGCCTTCATCGCGCTGGCGGAACAGCAGCGCGTGATGCTGCCGATCAGCCAGTGGGTGCTGCGCACGGCGGCGCGCGCGGCACTGCAGTGGCGCTCGCAGGGGCTGATCGACGTGCCCGTCGCCGTCAACCTCTCCAGCATGCAGTTCCGCGCCAACGGCTTCGTCGACGCGGTGGCCCAGGTGCTGCGCGAGGAAGGCGTGCCGGGCCAGTGGCTGGAACTCGAGCTGACCGAGCGCATGCTCATGGACGACCTCGACGACGTCAAGCGCACCCTGCAGCAGCTGAAGGCGCTCGGCATGCGCGTCTCGGTCGACGACTTCGGCACCGGCTACTCGTCGCTCGCGCACCTGAAGGAACTGCCCATCGACGGCATGAAGATCGACCGCTCGTTCGTGCGCGACCTGCCGCACCAGCGCGGCTCGGTGGCCATCGCGCGCGCCGTCGTCCAGATGGCGCAGGGCCTGCAGCTGACGGTGGTGGCCGAGGGCGTCGAGAACGAGGAGCAGCGCCGCTTCCTCGTCGACCACGGCTGCGACCTGCTGCAGGGCGAGCTGATCAGCCTGCCGCTGCCGGCCACCGACCTCGCGCGCTGGATCGTGCAGCACCAGGCGGCGCTGAGCGCCTGAGGACGCCACTTCGCCAGCGTCAGCCGCACGATCGGCCGCGCCGGCTTGCGGCGCGCCGCTTCGAATCGACCACAGTCAGGCGCGGCAGGGCGGGTTAGCCGCAGGCGTCACCCGCCATGGTGGCGCCTCGCAATGCCGGCGAACGGCGGGTTACGCCTGCGGCTGACCGCCCTACGACTCCACCAGGTCGCGGACCCGACGCAGGAACACTCGCGTCACTTCCCTTCGAGCTTCAGCCGCACGATCGGCCGCGCCGGCTTGCGGCGGGCCACCTCCTCGAAGCCGGCCGCGTCGAACAGCGTCTTGGAGCCGAACCAGGGCGCATCGCTCGCCGACGGGTGCGACTTGTCGACCGGATAGGCCTCCAGCAGCCGCACGCCGCGCCGCCGCGCCCAGCGGATCGCACCGGCCAGCAGGTCGCGCGCGACGCCCTGCTTGCGGTATTCGGACGGCACCACGAAGCAGACGATGGACCAGACGGACTGCTCGTCGACGGGCTTCATCGTGGGCGAGCGCGCGAGCTTGGCATAGTCCGTGCGCGGGCCGAGCGAGATCCAGCCCACCGGCACGCCGTCGCGGTAGCCGATCAACCCCGGCGGCGGGTCGTCGCCCGCCAGCGCCTTGAGCGCCTGCTTGCTGCGCTCGCGCTGCGCATCGCCCGGCCGCGTGAATCCGGTCTCCTTGCCGCTGACGCGGTAGTACATGCACCAGCAGCCGCGCGCGACGGAGCAACCGCGCGCCTCGAACAGCGCCTCGAGATCGGGCCAGCGGCCGGGCGTCAGGGGCTGGACGTCGAGCTTGGACATGGGTCGCCGGTCAGCACCCCGCCACGCACTTGCCGCCGGCGTCGAACGACATCGTCTTGCCTGACAGCGGCACATGCACCGGCACGTGAACAGCCTTGGCGAACGCCTCGGTCCTGCTGCCCTCGCGCACCTTGCCGTCGACCGTGCCCACCTCGTTGGCGTGCGACGGGATCACCGACGCCGGCTTGACCAGGTCGTCGATGACGTAGGCCGCCTCGGCAGGCCCGGTGGTGAAGCCGTCGCCGATGTTCATGACGGCCAGCTTCGCGTGGTAGTAGTCGCGGACGACCAGTCGCTGGTCGGCGAGGATGCCCGTGTCGCCCGACAGCCAGGCGACCAGGCCGTTGCTGAAGCGCAGGACGTAGCCGGTGGCCGGGCCGACGTCGCCGGCAATGCCCGCGGCCTTCATCGCGTCGCCCGCGGCACCGCCGATGTAGGCCGGATCGACGCCGTTGCTGTGCAGCGCCGCGACGGTGGCGATCTTCACGCCGCCGATGGTGACGCTGCCGCCGAAGCGCGCCAGCACCGAGTTGGCCGGGTCGCCACCGTTTTTCCTGAGGCGGGACGCGAAGAACGGCGGCATCTCGCTGCCGGTCACGATCTTCGCCTTCTTGGCGAGCGCGATGTCGACGACGTTCGAATCGGGCGTGGGCACCGACACGTCCGGCCTGGCACAGGTGCCCGCGCCCTCGGCCTTGATGTGCGCCTCGCCGAGGTGGTCGTTGTGCATGTGGCTCAGCAGCACGACGTCGATGCGGCCGAGCCGCGGGTCGCCGCCGCCGGCCACGGTGTGGCCCGGGTCGTAGAGCAGGCGCGTGCCGTTGGGATCCTCGAAGACGAGCGCGCGATCCTGCGCGCAGAACTCGCCCGCGATGCCGCCCAGCGGCGTGACCTTGACGTCCTGCGCCGACGCGGCGCCGACGAAGGCGGCGCCCAGCGCGGCCAGGACAATCGTCGAGTTCAGGCGTTCCAATCGAGGCTCCCGCGTCCGGTTGAGGCGCGATCTTACGGCGACTCGCGCGCAGGCGCGCGCCGCAGCCGGGCACGCCACCGGCAGATCAGGCCGCGGCGATCGCCGCGATCGAGATCTTCTGGCCCGGCACGCGCGTCGGGAACTTCGCCCCGGAGCGGGCCGGCGGGTCCGACGGGAACCAGCGCGCGTATTCCTCGTTCATGCCGGCGAAGTCGTCGTCCTCGGCCAGCACGAAAGTGACGTTCACGATCTTGTCCATCGAGCTGCCCGCAGCCTCGAGGATGGCCTCGATGTTGCGCAGGCACTGGCGGGTCTGTTCCTGGATGGTCTCGCCGACGATGTCGCCGGTGGCGGCATCGCGCGGCGCGGTTCCGGATACGAACACCAGCCCGGCGGCCTTGACGGCCTGGCTGTACACGGCGGGCGTGCGGGCCGCCTGGTCGGTGAAGACGATCTCACGGGGCATGGGGACTCCTTGGCGAGACAGGCGGCTCAGATCGGCCGCTTGACGTTGGCGTAGTCGTAATGGGTCACGATGTCGGCGGGGCCCGCCGGCGCCGCATGCCAGTTCTCGACGCTCACGACGAGTCCCGAGCCCTTGGCGATGGCGATGCGGCTGTCGGCGCTGCCGTCCGCGACGACGGTGTGCGTCGACCAGTTCGCCACCGGCTTGCCGTCGACCACCGAATCGGGCAGCGCCTTGCACTGGTACGAGCGCGCATCCGCCAGGTTCGCGCGCGACATCGCGATGTTGGCTTCGACCGTCATCGGGCTCTTGCGCCAGCCGTCGCTGGTCTGCAGCCAGGTCGTGCCCTGCACGGTCACGCCATGGACGGTGTCCTTGCCGTGGGTGGAGATCGTGCTGTGGTCGGTGTGCAGCGACTTCTCGAGCGCGACGACGATGGCCCGGCATTCTGCAGACAGCTCGGCCGCCCCGCTCGCACCCGCCAGGCACGACGCGAGGGCGAACACGAGGAGGCTGGAGTGAACGTGCATCGGAGGACTTCCTTGGCCAGGGGTTGAAAGGGCCATTCTGCAACCGCGGCGGGCCAGTGTCGTGATTGGGCAGTTCGTCGAACAGGTCGCGAGCGACGCTACAACAGCCGCACGATGCGATCGGCCATCCGGTCGGCCGCGCCCTTGTGCGTGGACGCGAACGCCAGCGCACGCTGGCTCGCAAGCTCGCGCAGCTCGCTGCCGATGACCTGCAGCGCGCGCCGCAGCGCGTGCCCCATGTCGGGCTCCTGCCAGGCGGCGCCGGCGAGCGCGGCCTGCCTGGCGGCCTCGGCGAAGTTGAACGTCGACGGGCCCATCACGATGGGGCAGCCACAGGCCGCGGCCTCGATCAGGTTGTGGCCGCCGAGCGCCATGAAGCTGCCGCCCAGCAGCGCGACGTCCGACGCGGCGTAGTACTGCGGCATCTCGCCGAGCGAATCGCCCAGCCAGACGTCGACCTCGAGCGCGGACCGGGATGGGGCCTCGCCCCAGCTGCTGCGGCGCGCCACGCGCAGGCCGTTGGCCACCAGCAGGGCCTCGACCTCGTCGAAGCGCTGCGGATGGCGCGGCACCACGATCAGGAACGGGGGGCGACCCTGGATGCGGCCCCACTCGCGCATCAGCTCGGCCTCCTCGCCTTCGCGCGTGATCGCCGCCAGCACCACCGGCCGGCCGATCTCCGCGTGCCAGCGCTTGCCGCGCGACAGCAGCGCGGGCGATGGCCGCACGTCGAACTTCAGGTTGCCCGACAGCGCGACGCGCTGCGCACCCGCCTCGCGCAGGCGTTCGGCGTCGTCCTCGGTCTGCGCCAGCACGTCGGCGACGACCGCGGCCGCCGGACGCATCAGCGCGGCGAAGCGCTCGCCCTGGCGTGCGCTCTTTTCCGACAGGCGCGCGTTGGCCAGGACCATCGGCACGCCGCGCTGCTGGGCGCCGTGCAGCAGGTTCGGCCAGATCTCGGTCTCCATCAGCACGCCGAGCGCGGGACGCGTGCGCAGGAGGAAGCGGCGCACGGCGCCCGGGCTGTCGAGCGGCAGCCACGACTGGCGATCGCCGTGGCGCATCAGCGCCTGGCCGGCGTCGCGGCCGGTGGCGGTGCCGTGCGTGAGCAGCAGCCGCATGTCGGGGCGGCGCTGGCGCAGCGCCTCGACCAGCGCGGTGGCCGCGCGCGTCTCGCCCAGCGACACGGCGTGCAGCCACAGCGAGCCCGGCTCGACCAGCGGGCCGTAGCCCAGGCGCTCGCGCATGGCGACGCGATAGCCCGGTTCCTTGCGGCCCCGCAGCCAGTAGCGCAGCAGGATGGCCGGCAGCAGCAGGCGCAGCGCGAACGTGTACGCCGCGAGCGCGGCGCGCTGCTTGAAGGTCATCGGCGGCTGCGGCATGCTCACGAGCCGCGAACGATTCCGGCGCGTCCGAGCGGCGGGTCGAAGCGCGTCCGGTCGAGGCGCAAGGCGCAGACGTGGCTCCGGCCACGGCGGGCATTTGCAACGACGAGCAGGCGTGTCCTGGCCTGCCGAGCGGGTGTGCGCGATGCGTTCACGGCTTCTTCTAGTGCGCGGCGGCGCCGACGTGAGCGTCGGGCTTGACCTTGCGCAGCGCCTCCATGAAGTCGTGCTGGATGCGTTGCAGCGCGGCCTCGGTGTGGCCCTCGAAGCGCAGCACCAGCACCGGCGTGGTGTTGGACGCGCGGATCAGGCCGAAGCCGTCCGCGTACTCGGCCCGCAGGCCGTCGATGGTGAGGATCTCCGCGCCGGGAAACCGGGCCTCGGCCAGCAGGCGCTCGATGATGCGGGGCGGCTCGCCTTCGTCGCAGGGCACGTTGAGCTCGGGCGTGCTGAAGCTGGTGGGCAGCTCCTCGAGCACGGCGCTCGGGTCGGCGCTGCGCGAGAGGATCTCCAGCAGGCGTGCCGCCGTGTACGTGGCGTCGTCGAAGCCGTACCAGCGCTCGGCAAAGAAGATGTGGCCGCTCATCTCGCCGGCGATGGGCGCACCGGTCTCCTTGAGCTTGGCCTTGACCAGCGAGTGCCCGGTCTTCCACATCAGCGGCTCGCCGCCCGCCTCGCGGATGGCGATCGGCAGGCGCTGCGAGCACTTGACGTCGTAGATGATGGACGCGCCCTTCACGCGGCTGAGGACGTCGCGCGCGAACAGCATCAGCTGGCGGTCCGGATAGATGATGCTGCCGCTGCGCGTGACCACGCCCAGGCGGTCGCCGTCGCCGTCGAACGCCAGGCCCAGCTCGGCCTCGGTGGCATGCACCGTGCGGATCAGGTCGACGAGGTTCTCGGGCTTGGACGGGTCGGGATGGTGGTTGGGGAAGTCGCCGTCGACGCGGCTGTAGAGGTCGATCACCTCGCAGCCCAGCGCGCGCAGGATGCCGGGCGCCGACGCGCCGGGAATGCCGTTGCCCGAATCGACGACGATCTTCATCGGTCGCGCGAGCTTGCAGTCGCCCACGATGCGCTGCGTGTACTCGGCCAGGATGTCCATCCGGCCGACGCGGCCCTCGCCCATCACGTAGTCCTCGTTCTGCATGCGCTGGCGCAGCTGCTGGATGTCGTCGCCGAAGATCGCGCGGCCGGCCAGCACCATCTTGAAGCCGTTCCAGTTCTTCGGGTTGTGGCTGCCCGTGACCTGGATGCCCGAATGGCAGCCATGCGCGCCCCGCGTGGCGGCCACGTAGTAAAGCATCGGCGTGGTGACGGCGCCGATGTCGACCACGTCCAGGCCGGTCGATGCCAGGCCCTTGACCAGCGCCGCCACCAGGCGCGGGCCCGACACGCGCCCGTCGCGGCCGACCGCCACCGCCTTCTCGCCCAGGCGCACCGCCTCGCTGCCGAACGCCCGGCCGAGGTGCTCGGCGAAGGTCTCGTCGAGCGCCTGGTCGACGATGCCGCGGATGTCGTAGGCCTTGAAGGCGGATGCTTGGACTTGCATGGGCGTTGTTTCAGGAAGCGTGGGCGGTGGCTGGCGATTCTACGAGGGGTGCCCGGCTGTTCCGGCAACCGGCCATTCACACGGCCGGCTGTCGATCCGTCGTTTCGGCCGGCGATTCGTCCCGCACGGCTCGCCGGCCCCGCGCAGGCTGCCTAAACTGGCCCCATGACGCATACTGCAAATCCCCGCATCCTGCTGGGCGCCTTGCGCGGGTCGTGGCGCAGCTGGATGGACGCCGAACAGCCGAGCGCACCGATCGGGTGGCAGATCTTCAGGACCTTCGTGTGGGCCGGCGGCTTCGCGCTGGTGTTCACCGTCATCGGGTTCGTGGCGACGGCCCGCACGGTCGCCGACTGGCTGGACGGTTCGAACTGGGCACTCTGGCTTGGACGCAACTACGTCGTCGCGGCCATCATCAGCTTCGCGATCCAGGGCTTGTTCAAGCTGGTCTTCCGGCTGTTCGGAACGGCGCGGCTCGCGACGCTCGCCGGCTGGAAGCGCACGGCGTTCTTCAGCGTCATCCCGCTGCTGGGGACGGCCATCGGCTGGCCCATCGGGATCGCCCTGCTCTATGGCCGCGCGCCGATGGTGTCGGCGCTGACGTCCGGCATGGTCATCTCGCTGGCCGTGGTCGCGCTCATGATGAGCATGCTGTTCCACCTGTACTTCTCGCTGCGCCACAGGGAGATCAATGCCCGCATGCGCGCCAACGAGGCGCAGCTGCGGCTGCTGCAGGGCCAGATGGAGCCGCACTTCCTGTTCAACACGCTGGCCAACGTCATCTGCATGATCGATGCGGACGCGCCGCGCGCCAAGCACACGCTGGAGGCGCTCACCGACTACCTGCGCGCCTCGCTGGGCAGCCTGCGCGGTGGCGACAGCACGCTCGCCGCCGAGCTCGACCTGGCCAGCCGCTACTTGCAGCTGATGCAGGCGCGCATGGGCGACCGGCTGCGCTTCGAGATCGCCGCCGACGATGCCCTGCGCCAGGCCGCGCTGATGCCGCTGGTGCTGCAGCCGCTGATCGAGAACGCGGTCAAGCACGGCCTCGAGCCGCAGGTCGACGGCGGCACCGTGCGCGTGACGGCCACGCGCCTGGCCGCGGGCGGCCACGACGCGCTGCAGGTCTGCGTGGAGGACGACGGCGCGGGGCTGGCCGCCGCCGCGGCTCGCCCGCGCCGCCGGGTGGCCGGCGGGGCGGACGGCAACGGCATCGCGCTGGCCAACCTGCGCGAACGGCTGCGCTCGCGCTTCGGCCCGGCCGCGCAGCTGACGCTGTCCGAGCTCGATGGCGGCCGCGGCACCCGCGCCTGCCTCATGATCCCCTGGCAGGCCGCCCGCGCCGCCCCCTGACGTTACGACGCCCCTGGAGACCGCCCCTGCCATGACCCGCGCCCTCATCGCCGACGACGAACAGCAGCTCGCCCACTACCTGCGCGACCAGCTGCTCGAGCTGTGGCCCGGACTCGAGATCGTCGCCATCGCCCGCAACGGCCTCGAAGCCGCCGCGACGATCGCCGAGCTGCAGCCCGACATCGCCTTCCTCGACATCCAGATGCCCGGGCTGACCGGCCTGGAGGTGGCCGCCGGCATCGAGGGCCTGACGCGCGTCGCGTTCGTCACCGCCTACGACGAGTATGCGCTGGCCGCCTTCGACACCGCGGCGCTGGACTACGTGCTCAAGCCCGTCACCCCCGAACGCCTGGCGCGCACCGTCGAACGCCTGCAGCGCGCGCTCGCGCCGCGCCCCGACGCCGACCCCGCCGACGACGACCGCCTCGCCCGCGCGCTGCGCGCGTTGCAGCAGCCCGCGCCCGCGGCGGCGCCGCTGCGCTGGATCCGCGCGAGCCAGGGCGAACTGACGCACCAGGTGCCCGTCGCCGACGTGCTGTTCTTCCACGCCGACGACAAGTACACCTGCGTGCGGACGGTCCAGGCCGAGTACCTGATCCGCACCCCCGTCACCGAGCTGGCGGCGCAGCTCGACGCCGACCAGTTCTGGCAGATCCACCGCTCCACCATCGTCAACCTGGCCCACCTGGCCGGCACCCGCCGCGATGACGCCAGCCGCCTGTTCGTGCGCATGGCCGGCTGGAAGGACGAGCTGCCGGTGAGCCGGGCGTACGTGCACCTGTTCAAGCCGATGTGAGGTGGCGCGCCGACGTGGTACCCGGACGCGGGCGCTGCCACTCGCGGAAAACGTTGCCGTCGGCCGCATGCATCCAGGCAAGTCGCCAACTATTCGTCTCCTGAAGGCGCCGCCGGTTCAAGCCGGCGCCCCGGCGCGCCGATAAGACCGGGACGTGGCGGGTTTCGCCACGCCGTTGGGCATGGGCGGTCGGCCGTCCAGGCGCCCGTCGAACCGGAGATCCGTGATGGGCAAGACTGTTTCCGTGGCTGCGCGCCTGCGCTGGATGGCGGCCGGCGTCACCTTGATGACCCTGGGCCTGGCGGCCTGGACCGGATTCGCGTTCTACCAGGCCACGCTCGAGCAGCGCCTGGCGACCACCCGCAATGTCGTCCAGCAGTCAGTGGGCATCGCGCAGAAGTACGCGGACGCCGCGCACGCCGGGCAGATGACCGACGACGCCGCGCGCCAGCAGGCGATGGCCGAGATCAAGGCGCTGCGCTACGACGGCAAGGAATACGTCTGGATCAACGACATGCAGCCGCGCATGGTCATGCATCCGATCAAGCCGGAGCTCGAAGGCAAGGACCTGTCGGAGTTCAAGGACGCCGCCGGCGGCAAGCTGTTCATCGCGATGACCGAGCTGGTCAAGCACCACGGCAGCGGCTTCTACGACTACGTCTGGCCCAAGCCCGGCAGCACGGATTCCGAGCCCAAGCGCTCCTACGTGGCCGGCTTCGAGCCCTGGCAATGGGTCATCGGCTCGGGCGTGTACGTGACCGAGGCGCGGACGGCGGCCATGCGCTTTGCCACCGTGAGCCTCGCCACGGGCCTGCTCGGCGGCGTGGCGGTGTTCATGTTCGTCAACGGGCTGGCGCGCTCGATGCAGCGCAGGCTGCGCGACGTGGAGGCCGCGCTCGCGGGCATCGCCGCCGGCGACCTGACGTGCACGCTGGCCTCGGATCGCAACGACGAGATCGGCCGCCTGGTCGTCGCCGTCAACCGCACGCGCGACGGGCTCGCGCACGTCGTCTCGCAGGTGCGCGCCTCCACCGAGAACATCGCCAATTCGTCCACCGAGATCGCCACCGGCAACCTCGACCTGTCGCAGCGCACGGAAGAGACGTCGAGCAACCTGCAGCGCACCGCGAGCTCGATGCAGCAGCTCACCGGCACCGTGCGCCAGAGCGCCGAGGCGGCCAGCCAGGCCAACACCCTCGCGAACTCGGCCTCCGAGGTCGCCTCCCGCGGCGGCGTCGTGGTGTCGCAGGTCGTCTCCACGATGAACGAGATCAGCGAGTCCAGCCGCAAGATCAGCGACATCATCGGCGTCATCGACGGCATCGCCTTCCAGACCAACATCCTCGCGCTGAATGCGGCCGTGGAAGCCGCCCGCGCGGGCGAGCAGGGCCGCGGCTTCGCGGTCGTCGCCAGCGAGGTGCGCACGCTGGCGCAACGCAGCGCGGCCGCCGCCAAGGAGATCAAGTCCCTGATCGGCAGCAGCGTCGAACGCGTCGAGACGGGCGGCCGGCTGGTGCAGGACGCGGGCACGACGATGCACGAGATCGTCGCCTCGGTGCAGCGGGTGTCCAGCATCGTCGGCGAGATCACCGCCGCGGCCTCCGAGCAGAGTTCGGGCATCGGCGAGGTCAACGGCGCCGTGACGCAGCTCGATCGCATGACGCAGCAGAACGCCGCGCTCGTGGAAGAAAGCGCCGCGGCCGCCGAATCCCTGAAGGAACAGGCCCAGCGGCTGGCCGGGGTGGTCAGCACGTTCAGGCTCGCGGCCTGAGCGGCGTCGCGAGCGCCGCAGACTCGGCCGGATCGTCTCGGGCTCAGGTACGGCGCAGCGCCGTCGTCCGCTGTCCCGCGGTCAGCGCCCCGGCGCAGTCGGCCGCGAAGAACGCCCAGTTGTCGGCGTTGCGGATCGTCGCGCCGCTCGGGTAGCCCGCGTGCGGGCCGATGCCCGCCCAGGCGTAGCGGGACTGGCCGTCGTTGACGTCGTGCGTGCCGCACACCAGGTGCGAGAGCTCGTGCACGAGGATGCGCGTCCAGTTCGCCTGGCCGCGCAGCACGTTGCCGGCGACGTCGTCGAAGAACGCGCCTTCGACGTAGACCACGTCCATGCCCTCGCTGCGCGCGCGGAACGCGAAGGCCTCGGTGCGCAGGAACTCGACCTCCAGGCCGGTGCTGGCCGCGCGCAGCGGCACCCAGTCGGTGATCACGAAGCGGCCGCGGTTCAGCGCCGCGACGATGTCCTTGAAGCCGCGTGCGAGCGTGGCGACCACCTTGTCGACGACCGCCTCGGCGGCCTCGGCCTCCACGAACCAGCGCCGCACCAGCGCGCGCGCCCGCTCGCGTTCCGCGCTCGCGCTCGCGCGCGGGCGGCGCGCGTCGGCCAGCACCATCGTCGCGCGCTGGCACCAGCCCAGCCCCTGCTGCACGGCCGCGCCGAGCCAGCGGCGCTCGCGCACGTCGAAGTGCTCGACGCGCGCGGCCAGCAGCTGCCGCGCGCCCGCGACCGTGGCCGCCCCCTCGTGGAACTGGCTGCTGGGCCAGTCGGTGAACTCGGAGGGCAACGCCACGATCCAGGTACCCCGGCTGCCCGCACGGCCCTCGAGATGGACATGGCGCAGCAGCTTGAGCGCGGCGGCGCGTCGGCGGGCATCGTCCGCGACGAGGCTGCCGTCTGTGCCCGGCCCCACCGCGCGCAGCAGGCCCTCGGCCTCGTCCACGCGCTCGACGCCGCAGGCATGCGTGGCGCGGCGGCGCAGCTCGTCGAGGGCCTCGGCGCGGCCGACGTCGAAGCCGTCGAGCCCCAACAAGCGCGCGAGCTGCGCGACGACGGGCTGCCAGTCGGGCTCGAACGCCTCGGGCGACGCCAGCACCTCGCGCACGGCGTCGTATTCGCTCCTGAACTTGCGGTTCCAGTCGACCATGTCCCCACCCGGCCAATCTGCGAAGAAGGCCCCCGGCCTTCGCGCAGGCGGCCACCGGCCGCCCGCAGGGTCTCGCCTGGCTGGCGCCGACTTCAGGCGAAGTCGTAGGCGAACTCGTTGTCCCTGACCGTCACCGTCACGCCCTTGATCGCGTCGCCGCGCATCATGCGCTCCAGGAACTCGCGCGAGATCTCGGGCAGCATGGTGTTGGTGAGGATCGCGTCGATCATGCGGCCGCCCGACTCGCTCTCCGTGCAGCGGCTGACGACCAGCTTGACGACATCGGCGTCGCAGTTGAACGGCATCTTGTAGCGCGCCTCGACGCGCTTCTTGATGCGGCCCAGCTGCAGCTCGACGATCTTGCCCAGCATCTCGTCGGACAGCGGGTAGTACGGAATGGTGACGAGACGGCCCAGCAGCGCCGGCGGGAAGATCTTGAGCAGCGGCTCGCGGATCGCCTTGGCCATGCCTTCCGGATCGGGCATCAGGTCCGGATCCTTGCAGAGGTTGGCGATCATCTCCGTGCCGGCGTTCGTGGTCAGCAGGATCAGCGTGTTCTTGAAGTCGATCTGGCGGCCCTCGCCGTCCTCCATCCAGCCCTTGTCGAAGACCTGGAAGAACAGTTCGTGCACGTCGGAGTGCGCCTTCTCGACTTCGTCGAGCAGCACGACGCTGTAGGGCTTGCGTCGCACCGCCTCGGTCAGCACGCCGCCCTCGCCGTAGCCGACATACCCGGGAGGCGCGCCCTTGAGCGACGAGACCGTGTGGGCCTCCTGGTACTCGCTCATGTTGATGGTGATCAGGTTCTGCTCGCCGCCGTAGAGCGCCTCGGCCAGCGCGAGCGCCGTCTCGGTCTTGCCGACGCCGGAGGTGCCGGCCAGCATGAACACGCCGATCGGCTTGTTCGGGTTGTCGAGGCCGGCGCGCGAGGTCTGGATGCGCTTGGAGATCATCTCCATCGCGTGATCCTGGCCGATGACGCGCTTGCCCAGCAGCGTGGGCAGCTTCAGGACAGTGTCGATCTCGTTGGCGGCCATGCGGCCCACCGGGATCCCCGTCCAGTCGCCGACCACGCTGGCCACCGCCTGGAAGTCCACCGTCGGCAGCATCAGCGGGCTCTCGCCCTGCAGCCTGGCGAGTTCGTCCTGCACCGTGCGCAGCTCGCTCATGACGTCGGCGCGCTCGCCGTCGGACAGCGTGGGCCTGGCTTCGGCGGCCTTCTCGGCGCTGGCTTCCAGCGCGCTGCCGGTGCCTTCGACCGGCTTGCCGCCGTCGCGCAACCGGGCGCGCAGCGACAGCAGGCGATCGACCAGGGCCTTCTCGTCGTTCCAGCGCTTCGTGAGCGTGGCCAGGCGATCCTTCTCGACGGCCAGCAGCGCGTTGACGGACGCCTCGCGCTCGGCGGTCGGGATGCCGATGGCGGCCTCGCGGGCGATGATGCCGCTCTCGGTCTCCAGCGCCTCGATGCGGCGCTGCGAGTCGTCGACCTCGGCCGGCACCGCGTGCAGGCTGATGGCCACGCGCGCCGAGGCGGTGTCGAGCAGGCTGACCGACTTGTCCGGCAGCTGGCGGGCCGGGATGTAGCGGTGCGACAGCTTGACCGCGGCCTCCAGCGCCTCGTCGAGGATCTGCACCTTGTGGTGCTTCTCCATCGTGCTGGCGACGCCGCGCATCATCAGGATGGCCTTGGCCTCGTCCGGCTCGTCGACCTGGATGTTCTGGAAGCGCCGCGTCAGCGCCGGATCCTTCTCGATGTACTTCTTGTACTCGGCCCAGGTGGTGGCACCGATGGTGCGCAGCTGGCCCCGCGCGAGCGCGGGCTTGAGCAGGTTGGCCGCGTCGCCGGTGCCCGCGGCGCCGCCGGCGCCGACCAGGGTATGCGTCTCGTCGATGAACAGGATGATCGGTTTGGGGCTGGCCTGCACCTCGTCGATGACCGAGCGCAGGCGCTGCTCGAACTCGCCCTTCATGCTGGCGCCGGCCTGCAGCAGGCCGACATCGAGCGTGAGCAGCGACACCTCCTTCAGGCTGGGCGGCACGTCGCCGCGCGCGATGCGCTGTGCGAAGCCTTCCACCACGGCCGTCTTGCCCACGCCGGCCTCGCCGACCAGGATCGGGTTGTTCTGGCGCCGGCGCATCAGGATGTCGACGACCTGGCGGATCTCGTCGTCGCGGCCGACGATCGGATCCATCTTGCCGCTGCGGGCCTGCGCCGTCAGGTCCACGGTGAACTTCTTCAGCGCCTCCTGCTTGCCCATCTGCGCCGGGGCGATCGCGCCGCTGGCTTCGCCAGGGGCCGCGCCACCGCCGACGTTGGAGCCGTCGCGCGCGGCCAGCGTGTCCTCGGGCGAGCCCGCGACGATCTTGGCGAAGTCGTCGAACAGGTCGTCCGGCTTGATCTTGCGGAACTCCGCGGAGATCGCGTAGAGCGCGTTGCGCAGCGTCTGCGTCTTGACCGCCCCCACCATGAGCAGGCCGGTGCGCACGGCGCTCTCGCCGTACTGCAGCGTGCCGTACAGCCAGCCTTCCTGCACCATCTTCTCGATCACCGGCGAGAAGTCGGAGATCGACGTCGCGCCGCGCGGCAGCGCGTCGAGCGCCGTGGTGATGTCCGCCGCCAGGCGCGAGGCATCGAGCGAGAAGTGCTTGAAGATGCGATGCAGGTCCGAATCGCTCGCCTGGATCAGCTGGTGCAGCCAGTGCACCAGCTCGACATACGGATTGCCTCTGAGCTTGCAGAAGACGGTCGCTCCCTCGATGCCCTTGTACGCGACCGGGTTGAGCTTGCCGAACAGCGCGACACGACTGATTTCACTCACGGTGACTCCTCATTCGGGCCTCGACGTGCCCAGTTGGATGGCTGCCCTGATTGGAGCGTTGTTCGATGGGGTTTTCAATCCCCCGCGGCGGGGAGCGCCCTCAGGTGATTCCCAGGACCAGGTCGCCCGCAGGCGTCTCGACCCGGCGCTTGCCGAGCCATGAGGTCCAGCCCAGCGCGCCGGCGGCGCCGAGCCTGACGGCCGGCACCTCCTCCTTCTTCAGCACGAGGTGCATCTCGCAGGAGAGTTCGTAGCCGACGTAGTTCAGCACCCAGTCACGCAGGCGCTTCATGCTCTCGCCGCCCGGCAGGAAGCGCTTGTACTGCTCGAGGGTGAGCGGCCCGATCTCGATGCGGAAGCGCGTCTGGCAGTCCCACACCTTGGCGCCGATGACCGCGTTCCGGCCCAGCCCCACCGGCGCGTTGCGCAGGCCGATGCGCGAGTGCGCCTCGTCGGGCAGGCGCATCCAGTGCGGCTGCCACTGGTGTACCTGCACGGGTACCCGGAAGAAGTCGTTGAGGATGCGCTCCAGGCCCTCGGCGCCGTGCACCGAGCGCCCCAGGATGCCGGCTGCCGCGAGGCGCGCGCCGTCAGGCACCGAATCGCGGTTGGACAGCGACGTCTGGCCATAGCCGGCGAGCGAGCCGATCCAGCGGCTGAACGGATCGTTGTCGGGGCGATCGAGGCTGACCGCGGGCGACGCCTCGGCCCAGGCGCGATACAGCAGCGACAGCAGCCGGTGGTGGAACATGTCGACGAAGCGCGTGAACGCGTCGTCCGACGGCTGCCGGCGCGAGCGCTCGCGCGCGTGCTCGGTCAGGTGCAGCGGCAACGGGCCGTTGGCGCCGAACAGGCCGAAGAAGCGCTGGTGCAGCACCGGCGGCTTGTCGCCGTCCGCGGGCGCGAAGCGCGCGATCGTCGCGGGAGCGAACGACAGCGACGGCGCCTGCGCGAAGCGGATCGGGTCGTCGCGCAGCCGCAGCGAGGTGCCCACGCGCGGCAGGCCCGGATGCGCGTTCTCCAGCAGCCGCACGGCCGCGAAGAAGCCGAAGCGGTGCGGTTCGTCGGCCAGGCGCCGCAGCAGCTCCTGGCGCGCCTCGTAACGCGCGGCCTTGGCCGCTTCCTGCTGCGCCAGCATCTCGGCGACCGCCGCCGCGTGGCCGCCGACCTCGCCCTTGAGCGAGTCGAGCGCGTTGAGCACGTCGGCGACCGTCAGGACGCGCGTGTCTTCCGGATCGTCCTCGCCGGAGGGCGGCGACGCGGCGAACGCGGGCATCAGAGCACGGCGCGCGCGCCGATGCGCGGCGGCCAGGTCTTGACGGCGCCGCGCGTCTGCGAGGCGATGACCAGCTGCGTGAAGCTGTTCATGCTGGCGTAGCGCGCGATGAAGCGATCGAGCACGGCGCCCAGCACGAGGATGCCGGTGCCCTCGAAGGCCCGCTCGTCCAGCGTCAGCCACACCTTGGTGCCGCGCCCGAACACGATCGGCCCCTTGACCGGGATGCGGCTGATCGCCGCCTCGCTGCGCACCGAGACCAGGCCCTCGAGCTGCTTGTGCAGCGGCGAGAGCTCGTCCAGGCCGTACAGCGACAGCAGCTCGCGCAGCGAGGCCGCCCCGCCCTGCCCGTCGCTGTCGATCAGCGACAGGTAGTTGAGCGACAGGTGGCTCAGCGCGCGCCATGGCCCCTTGCCCTCGCCCACCGGGGCGACCGGCCGCGTCGGTCCGCGGATGCAGCGCACGCCCTTGACCGGCGTGTTCTCCTCGAGATAGAAATCCGTGGCGCTGCCCACCGACAGCGTCAGCGGGAGGTCGCGGTTGGTGCTGAGCGTGTCGATGGCCAGCTGTTCAACCGAGGCCGGCCACGGGGCGGTCTGCGGATCGGCCAGCGTGACGTAGAGCTCGGTGCCGATGTAGCCGCTGCGCGGCCCGCGCTGGCGCGCCGCCTCGGACTGCAGGCGCGGCAGCCGGCGGGTGGAGAAGAACGCGTAGGAATCCGACGCGGCATCGTCATAGCGCGAATACAGCGGCTTGAACTCGCGCACCTGCGCCACGCCGGACTTGTCGATGCCTTGCACCGTCAGCAGCGAATACACCTCGAAGTCCATCGGCCGCGCGCGGTCGCTGATGACGTGGAACTCGTGGTCGCGCGTGTTGATCTCGACGCGGTCGGCGCGCTTCTTGAACAGGTTGATCGCCGGCGTGCAGTGCAGCGCGAAATTGCTCGGGTCGAGCGACTTCTCCAGCGTCACGTCGCTGCGGTCGGTGATGAACAGCAGCTCGAACTCGGACGAGCCGATCTTGGCCGTGAGCTCGCGCAGGCCCTTGATGCGCGCGAACAGGTAGCGCGCCGGGAAGGCGCCGTATTCCTTGAGCAGGCGATAACCGGACAGCGCGCGATCCTGCACCGGCAGCAGCGCCTCGTCGTCCTCGAAGCCGCCGGGCACCAGCGCGTCGGCACCCAGCACGCCAGCGAGCGCGTGGCGGCGCAGCGGATCGACCACCGCGATGGCCTGGCAGCGCGCGAACAACTGTTCGTAGACACGGTGCGCGATGCCGTCGTCGCCCGCCATGTGCAGCACCAGCTCGTCGAGCTCGAGCTGGTTGGCCAGCAGCGACGCCCCGACGCGAAAACGCAGCCGCAGGCAGGCGTTGGGCGACACGAGCCCCGACAGCGCGGCCGGCGGCACGTCGGTCACGTGCGACTGGAAGCGCGCCTGGGCGATGCGCAGCGGCCACAGGCGCACGGCCTGGCCGGTGGTGAAGCGGCATGCGGTGCGCTCGCCCGGCTGCAGGCGCGAGCTCATCACGCTGCCGCGCGGCACGGCGGGGCCGGCGGCCAGCGCCGGGTCGTCGAGGTCGGGCTCGAACTGCGCGATCAGCATCGACGGCGTCGGCGCGAGGTAGGACGGGTAGACAAGCTCGAGCAGGTGCTGCGTGAAGCGCGCGTATTCGGCGTCCTGCTGGTAGTGCACGCGGCCGGCGAGGAAGGCGAAGCCTTCCAGCAGGCGTTCGACGTACGGGTCGACGCATTCGCCGCTGGACGTCGTCTGTTCCAGCGCGAGGCGGGCCGCGATCTTCGGATGCTCGCGCGCGAATTCCGCGGCGGCGTCGCGGATGTGCAGCAGTTCCTGGCGGTAGTAACCGAGGAGGCGGGGGTCCATGGGATCAGTGTGTCAGGGGGCCTTGGCTTCGCGAACCTGCGTCATGCCGCTCTCGAGGTCGATCTCGGTGCGCATGAAGATCTCGAGCGGCACGGGCTGCGACCAGAGCTGGCCTTCGATGCGAAAGCCGAGCACGTTGTGCGAGTCGGACTTGTTGCCCTCGGCGGTGACCTTGAGCGTGTGCGCGATGATGCGCGGCTCGAAGCGCAGGATCACTTCGCGCAGCACGCGCGCAAGCTCGCCGAGATCGTATTGCGATGCGGGCCGGCCGGCCAGCGGCGGCATGCCGAAGTTGATCACCGAGCCGACCAGCAGCGGGTCGTCGTCGAAGTCGATGCTCGATTGCGTGGCGTTGAACAGCCAGCTGAGATCGCGCAGCACGTTCTCGCGCAGGCGCGAGAGGGTGGCCGCGCGGTTCTCGCGCGGTTCCGTGAGCTTGCCCGGCTCGTCGTCCTGCAGCCGATCGAGCAGCGACGGGTACAGCCGGTCGCGCGAGAGCGCATCAGCCATCGGCTCAGGCCGTCGGTTCGGCCGCGCCCGCGGACTCGGGGGCGGATTCGACCGGCACGGTGTCCAGTGCGATCACGCGGACGTCCAGCAACGCGACCTCGGCCTGGTCGGTGGTGAGCATGCGCTGGCCCACGCCGTGGAAGGCGCCGCCGGGCTGCTCGCGCCAGTCGGTGGCGCGCGCCAGGCGCAGCGCCGGGGTCTCCTCGCGCTCGGTGCCCGGATAGCGCGTGGGGATGAGCGCGACGTTGGCGGCGCCGTTCTCCAGCGTCAGCGTGGCGGGGGCCCACACGAAGTCCCGCAGGTCGGCGGGCTTCTCGATCTCGATGCGCAGCAGGCGCGAGACCGGCACCCAGTAATACTTGCCGTTGATGATGGCTTCGACCACCGGGCCCAGTCGGCCATCGGCGTCGGCCAGCCATTCGAACGGCGCGTCGTCGAGCTTGCCCGACGTGGCCGGCGCGGCCTCGAGGGCGCGCGCACGGAGTTCGGCGGCGGCGTCCGGGCGGCCCTCGGCGTCGACGCGCAGCGCCTCGATCATCATCGCGAGCCAGTCGTCGGGCTTGCCCAGCACGAGCGGCGAGCGCTTGCCGTCGAAGACCTCGCGGCGCAGGGCCTCGCAGCGCAGCGCCTCGCGGTAGGTCTCCACCATCGGCTTGGAGGACGGATCGAGCTCCAGCAGCACTTCCAGCTGCGTGCCGGCCTTCATCCACTCGCCCTGAACGCAATACAGCTGGAACAGGAAGATCCGCAGGTCCGAGCGCTGGGGCTGCTTCTGGATCATCTTGCGCAGCTCGTCGAAGTGCGCCAGCGGGTCGGCGGAGGAAAACTTCATCGCAAGATCGATCGCGGCCATGGAGACTCACCCGGGTTTGAAAAAGCAACGCCGGCCAACGGACCGGCGCCTTCAGGAATTCGTGTCTTCCCCTGCCGCGGATCCCGCCACCGGTCTTGCGACCGCATCGCGGGGCGCGGGAGGAAGACGACCGACCCGCGTGCGGGCCGGCCTCGCTCGGAATTACAGCTTGACGTTTTCCGAGATGTTCCAGCCCATCGATGGCGTCGCGCCCTTGCCGCCCTTGGCCGTCTGCTCGACGTACTCGACCTTCACCTTGGCGAAGTTCAGCGTGACGTTCTCGGTCAGGCGGTCTTCGCCGCCCGAGCCGCCTTGCGACATGCTGGTGACCAGCACTTCGGTCATCGTGATCTTCAGGTATTCGAGCGGGGTCTCGCCGGCCTTGCGGACGACCAGCACGGCTTGATCCCAGTGCTTGCCGTTGCAGGTGGACAGCAGCAGGTCCGGGGTCGACTTGTCGAGGTACTTCGTGAAGGACAGGTCCTGCACGTTGACCTTGCCGGAACCGGCGCCGCCACCGACGTGGGCGGAACCGGAGTTGGACGCGCCCCAGCTCCAGGCCAGGACGTCGATCTCACCCTTGTGGGTCGAATCCTTCGACTCGCCAGCCAGGGAATCGATCTTCATGAACATGTCGGTTGCCATTTTTATGCTCCTTGTAACCATCCCAGCCCGTCAGGCCGGAATTCGCCCCTGTTGGGACTACGCCCTGAACGGGCTGACTTGGAACCTCCGTCCTGCGGACTTCGGTTTTCGCCTTCGGGCGGCAGGGCGGCTCAAGCCGCCTTGCTCGAAGGCAGTTTGGACACCAGACGCAGGGAGATGCTCATCCCTTCGAGCTGGTAATGCGGCTTGAGGAAGAACTTGGACGTGTAGTAGCCCGGGTTCCCCTCGACTTCCTCCACGATCACTTCCGCGGCCGACAGCGGCTTCTGGGCCTGGATGGTCTGTCCGGCGCTCTCCGGGTTGGAGACGACGAAGTTGCTGATCCAGTCGCTCAGGTAGCGCTGCATGGACGCGGCGCTCGCGAACGAACCCACCTTGTCGCGCACCATGCACTTCAGGTAGTGGGCGAAGCGCGTCGACGCGAACAGGTACGGCAGGCGCGCCGCCAGGTTGGCGTTGGCCGTGGCGTCCGGATCGTCGTATTCCGACGGCTTCTGCAGGGACTGGGCGCCGATGAAGGCGGCGAAATCGCTGTTCTTGCGGTGCACCAGCGGCATGAAGCCGTTCTTGGCCAGCTCGGCCTCGCGGCGGTCGCTGATGGCGATCTCGGTGGGGCACTTCATGTCCACGCCACCGTCGTCGGTGGGGAACGTGTGCACCGGCAGGTTGGGCACCGAACCGCCCGACTCCACGCCGCGGATGGTGGTGCACCAGCCGTACAGCTTGAAGGCGCGCGTGATGTTGGTCGCCATCGCGTAGGCGGAGTTGGCCCACACGTAGCGGTTGTGGTCGGCGCCCTCGACGTCTTCCTCGAAGTCGAACGCATCGACCGGGTTCGTCTTGGCGCCATACGGCAGGCGCGCCAGGAAGCGCGGCATGGCCAGGCCGATGTAGCGCGAGTCTTCCGAATCGCGCAGCGAACGCCACGCGGCGTATTCGCTGTTCTCGAAGATCTTGGTCAGGTCGCGCGGGTTCGACAGCTCGCGCCACGAATCCATCTGCAGCGTCGTGGGCGACGCGCCGGCGATGAACGGGGCGTGCGCGGCCGACGCGATCTTGGCCATCTCGCTCAGCAGTTCGACATCCACCGGGCTGTGGTCGAAATGGTAGTCACCCACCAGGCAGCCGTAGGGCGTGCCGCCCAGTTGGCCGAATTCCTCTTCGTAGACCTTCTTGAAGATCGGGCTCTGGTCCCACGCCGTGCCCTTGTAGCGCTTGAGCGTCTTGTGCAGCTCGCCCTTGCTGATGTTCATCACCCGGATCTTGAGCATCTCGTCGGTTTCGGTGTTGTTGACGAGATGATGCAGGCCGCGCCACGCGCCTTCGAGCTTCGTGAAGTCGGCGTGGTGGAGGATGAGGTTGGTCTGCTCCGACAGCTTCTTGTCGAGCGCGGCGATCAGGGCCTCGATCGTGTTGTAGACGTCGGTGGACACCAGCGCGGTGTCGGCCAGCGCCTGCTGCGCCAGCGTGTGGACGGCGCTCTCGACCGCGGACTTGGCCTGGTCGGTCTTGGGCTTGAACTCCTTCTGCAGCAGCGCGGCGAAGTCGTCGAATTCGGCCATCGCGCCTGCGGCGCCGGTCGACTCTTGTTGGGTGGTCATCTGTGGACTCCTGGGGATCTCGTGACGAGCGGGGGACGAACGGGCGCGGGAGCGCTTATTCGGCCGGCGCGTCGGTGGGCTTCGGGGCCGCGGCGAGCGACTTCAGCAGTTCGGGGTTCTTCAGCACGTTGCCGAGCAGCTCCTCGGCGCCGACCTTGCCGTCCATGTAGGTCAGCAGGTCCTTCAGCTGGGTGCGCGCTTCCAGCAGGTTGTTCAGCGCGCCGACCTTCTTGGCGACGACTTCGGGCGAGAAGTCCGACATGCTCTCGAAGGTGATGTCCACGCTGAGGTTGCCCTCGCCGGTCAGCGTGTTGGGCACCGCGAACGCGACGCGCGGCTTCATCGACTTCAGGCGATCGTCGAAGTTGTCGACGTCGATCTCCAGGAACTTGCGATCCGCGACCGGCGCGAGCGGCTCGGCCGGCTTGCCCGACAGGTCCGCCATGACGCCCATCACGAACGGGATCTGCATCTTCTTGGTGGAACCGTACAGCTCCACGTCGTACTCGATCTGGACACGGGGCGCGCGATTGCGGGCGATGAACTTCTGGCTGCTTCCTGACATGACTAGTCTCTCCTGGAAATATCACACGACCCGAATCAATCGGAGTCGGAATCAGGGTCTTCGAGAGAGATGCCTCCCAGCATCTCGATGCGATCGCGGGAGTCGGGCATCAACTCCTTGACGATCGAGGTGAAATCCATCTGAAGGAGCTTCACGGCACGGTCGATGAACATCGGAGCCGGACTGCTGGGCTCCGCCTTGCGCAAGAACACTGCCACCTGCTGCAGGATTCTCACCGCATCGGCGCGAGACGCCAAGCCGCCCGAACGGGGGGGTTTCCCCGCAGTGCCGCTGGCGCCCCCTAGTTCGCCCTCGTCGCCCTCGCCCTGGCCGTCGCCGCCTTCGCCGGCGGCCTCCGCGGCCTCGGCGTCGCGCGCCGCGTAGAACTCGCCGACGCGACGCATGGTCTGCTGCAGCAGGTCGAGGTTGGGCCGGTCGCCGTTGTGGTCGGTGAAGGCCTTGATGATCGCCTGGCAGGCGGCAGCACCCTTCTGGATGCCGTCGCGCCGGACCTGGTTGGCCGCGGGATCGCCGGTGTTCCAGGCGGCCGCCAGCAGGCCTTCGGCCGGCGCCGTCTGGCCCTCGGGCGGCGTCATGCGCCCGAGCACGTAGTCGAGGTCGCGCACCGTGAAGCGGCCGACCTCGCGCGATTCGACGATCGCCGTGCCGCGCAGCGTGCGCATCAGCGACTCGGTGCTGGCCGAGCCGTAGGACTGCGCGGGATCGGGCGAGAGGTTGGCGAGCACGTTCATGCGCTCGATCGGGTCGTCGTTCTCGTCGCGATCGAGCGGCGGGTAGCAGGTCTCCCAGAAGTTCTCGAGCAGCGACGCGATCAACGCCAGGCCGTCGGCCAGGCCCGGCAGGCCGCGGTTGGCCAGCTCGGCGCGCGTCAGCCAGGCGGCGACGCGCAGGTCCTTCGTCTGGCCCAGCAGCTCGGTGGCCATCTCGCCGACCTTGCGCCAGTTCGGTTCTTCCGCGCCCACCAGTTCCTGCGTGGACGGATCGATCGTTCCGGGCGTGCCGGCGGCGAAGCGGTCGAGCTCGGCGACGCTGGTGTACTCCAGGTCCGGGCCGGCCGGTGCGTCGTCGCTGATGGGACGCGAGAGGGCGTCGATGTCGATCACTTCGAGGTTTCTCCAGGTCGCTGGCCGGTGCTGGGCAGCGAGTAGGACGCAGAGTAAGTCATGCGCAGGGGTTGTTCAATAACGGGTGATAACGGGAAAGCCCGCCCTTGCCTCTTTCGAATGCCCGATTGCGTGAGATAGGACACGCGCGGGCAGCCGTCAGCGAATGAGGGCGAGTGCACGCTGGGCCGCCGAGCGCAGCGACGTGAACAGCAGGTCCAGGACCCAGCGCAGGAAGGCCGTCGTGATCTGCACGCCCGCGGTCACGGTGCGTCCGAGGAAACGGAAGATCATGCCCACCAGCGCCACCAGGCCGCGGCCCATCTCCGCCGAGATCTGGGCGGCCTGGGTCAGGAGCCATGCTACCTGGTCCAGGATGGTGACCGCGCCGGTGGCGGCCAGACCGATCACGCCCTTGGTGGCGGCGCCGGCGACCTTGAGCATCCATGCCAGCGCGCGCGCGATCATGTCCAGCAGCTTGGCGGTGCCCATGACGAACCCGCCGGATCCTTGCGCGAAGCTCTCGAACCAACCCTGGACCTCGCGATCGTCGGGCGTGCGGACACGCAGATCGCTCCAGCTCTTGCCCAGGACGCCCGGCACGTAGCTCTCGAGCATGAAATGCGCAGAAGGGCTGATCGGCATGTTGGACGTGCGCCCGATCTGCAGCCCCTCCTCGCCGAATGGCACATGGAAGAAGGGAAACAACGGAATCATCGGCACCGGGTCGCAGGGGTTGGAGACCCGGAAGATGTTTTCCGGGCGCACCCGGTCGGTCAGCTGCCGGCCGAACGGATACTGGCCCGTGCGCGGCGCCCCGAAGGTGTACAGGCGCACGTCGGCGATGCGGTTGGCGGTGATGAAGTCGGCGTTGAGGAAGGCCAGCGCGCCGCCCAGGCTGTGGCCCACGCAATGGATGCGGGCCGGGTTGCGACCGCGCAGGAACTCGCGCAGCTCCGGCGCGAACGACTTCCAGGTCTCGTTGAAGCCGGCGTGCACGATATGGCCGCCCGGCCCGATCTGCATGCCGACGTTGAAGTCCGTGAGCCAGTCGGCGGACTTGGCGGTGCCGCGCGTGGCGATCAGCAGGTCGCCCGCGAACGGCCCGGTGCCGGCCGCCACGAAGCCGAATCCCGTCAGGGGCTTGAACATCAACGCCCCCGAGGTGCCCGAGAAGCGCGACGACTGGCCGAACAGCCCGTCGATGCCCAGTGGATTGGTGGCCGCGTTGTCGCTCAGGACCGTCTCGACGGAATCCTTGCGCAGAAGGTAGACACCGCGTGCGATCGCGGCCGCCTGGCCGGGCGTGAGATTGGCCATCCTGTCGTCTCCCTGTTGTCCAGCAAGGACTTGCGTTGCGTCAGTTGAATTCGCAGATGCCCGTCACACCGCCATGCGCGGTGCGCTCGGCTTCCAGGCGGCAGGTCAGGTTGATGGGCTGCCCGTTGTTCTCGGAGTTCTCCTTGTAGCTGCCCTTGTAGTAGTTCCAGGCCTTGTAGGAGACGCCCTTGTAGTCGATGGTCATGGCCTGCTTGATGACCGGCTCGTGCGGCAGGATGCTGCCCAGGAGCGAGCTGCGCTCGATCGACGGAAACGCGAACTCGCCCGCCGCATCGGCCACCGCGCGGTCCGAGCCGGTCTCGTCCTTCCATTGCCAGTCGAAGTTGCGCACCAGCACCGCGCCCGCGGCGGGTTGGCCGTTCATCAGCACGCGGCCCTTCATCGCCGACCAGATCACCATCTTTGCCATTGCCGTCCCTTGCGAACATCCGAGCAGCACCACCACGGCGCCCACCGACATCCAGAATCCCCGTCGCTTCATCGCGCGGCTCCCCTTCGCTTGCGCGACACCCGACCGACTTCCGAGCACGTCATGCCCGACGATACCTCACCGCGTATCGGCCGACCAGGGCGCCCGCCCGGGCCTCGCGACAACGGCCCTCGTACCTTGCGGCTTGCTCATGACGCCAGCGTGTCCATCAGGGACGATGGCGCGGGTGGCGCCGCCGGGGCGATGAACGCAGCGAAGTGCGTGGGCGGCGGCAGGGCCGGAAACGCGAGGCGCAGCGGCGGCGCGTCGTCGGAACCGGCGCAATGGAAATGCACGCGGGCCGGGGCGACGGCGTCCGCCGGTTCGTCGGCGGGCTCGGCCAGGGCCTGGATCGCGCGGTCGAAGTCGTCGAGCAGCAGGCGCGGCGCGAGGCCGGCCAGGCCGGCGTCTTCGGCCGCGAGCCAGCCACCGGCGTCGCCGCCGAGCGTCGAGGCGACACCGCCCGGTGCCGGCGCGCTACCGCCGGAGAAAGCCAGCGTCAGCGGGAAATAGCGGCCGACGCGGTCGACGCTGGCGAAGAACAGCCCGCGCCAGGCGAGCGGCCCGCAGACGCCCGGCGCCAGCTGGAAGCGCCAGATCGGGGCCGACAGGTAGCGATCGAGCCAGGTGTCGCCGAGCGCCGCGCGCGAGGCCTGCATGCCTTGCTGCAGCCAGTCGTCCCACGCCGAGGTGAACTCCCAGGGCAGCCGGCGCGTGACGAAGTCGCCCTCGCCGGGAAGCTTGCCGTAGAAGCCGCAGGTGGCCATGGCGCGTCCGGATAGCCGCTGGTTCGACGTCAGCCCGGGCAGCGGAACTGCGCCAGCTCCGGCAGCCGCATCGGGTTGCGCACGCTGCCCGAACGCAGCTCGAAGTACACGCGCTTGCCGCCCTCCTCGTAGCTCACCATCTGGCGCTCGGGCGTGCCGCCCTCGACCTTGGCGGCGTCGACGAAACGGAACAGCGCCCACGGGCCGTCGAAGATCAGGGGCGTGGCCGACGGCTTGCCGCCGATCAGCAGCGTGAGCTTGATCTGGCTGTTGGGGCTGAGGCTGGGCCAGGACAGGCGGGCCGCCGCGTTGGTGCCGGGCTTCATCGGCGTGACCTGGCCGTCGACGGACAGCTGCACGTCGGTGACGCCGTCGTCCGCCCGCGCCAGCAGCACGTCCATCGTGGCCTGCGGGTTGGCGGAGCCGCCCGGGAAGAACGCGTCGCGGATGGTGGCGGCGCGCTGGAAGTTGGCGATGGCCGCCGGCGACAGCGCCTGCACGCCCTCGGCCAGCTGGATCGGCTTCCACACGGGGCCGTTCATGTCCACCATGCCGACGAGCTTGGTCTTGACGAAGCCGTCGATGACGCCGTTGGGCGAGAACAGCTTGGCGAAGTCACCCAGCGGCACTTCCTTGCCCGACGCCTTGACGAACGGGTAGCGCCCTTCGACGGCGACCTTGCAGAAGCTGCCCACCTCGCCGGCGGCCGCGGCCTTGACCGCCGCCGCCCCCGCGCCCGCCGACTGGGCGCCGCTGCGCGCGATCAGGCCGTTCAGGAGATTGCTGATCGGCGGCGGCATGCGGTCGGCCTCGCTCTTGATGCGCGCGACGATCTGCGCGTCGGACGTGGCCGGCGCCCCGCGCTTGATGGCTTCGTCGGTGGCGCGCAGCTGCACCTCGTATTCCTTGAGCACGCCCAGCGTCGCATCGAGCGGCACCGGCTGGCCGGCCGGGCCCGCGACCACGCGCTGCAGCTGCTCGAAGTGCGCGTCGACGATCGCCTCGGGCTTGGCCGCCGGATCGACGGTGGCCGTCGAGTTGCCCATCAGCTTGTCGGCCGCGCTGCGCATCGCGTTGGTGGCCTTGTCCATCACGCCGGCGGCGGCGGCTTCGGCCGACTTGTTGTTGCCCGACGCCAGCTTGGTCTCCTTGGCCACGCCGGCGAGCAGCAGCTTCAGCGGCGAATCGCCGGCCGACAGCAGCGTGATCGTCTGGATGCTGCCCTGCAGGCTGGTGGACGGGATCAGGCGCAGGTCGCCCAGCAGGTCGTCCCAGGCCTTGATGTACTCGTTGAGGTACAGCTGCTGCACCTCGGTGTAGGTGGTCTTCAGGCGTTCGATGCCCGAACCACCCGACGACGTGCCCAGCACCCAGGATTCCTCGTCGCCGAGCTGCTTGACCATCAGCAGGGCCTTCGCGCGAAAGCCCTTGTCGTAGCCGGCCACCGTGAACAGGCCAGGAACGCCTTGCGACAACGGCGCGCCGGAGGCCCGCGTGAAGACCAGCGCGGCCTGCGGGCCGCCGGCGTCGGTGACGCGGAAATCGGGCACGCCGTCGGCGCCCAGGCGCTTCAGGCGCGAATAGACGCGCTGCGCCAGCGAGGACGCGGCCAGCTGCTTGCGTTGCTGCTCGACAAGCGAGGCATCCTGCGGCAGCACCATCTCCAGCGGCGCCTGCTCCAGTGCCGCCTTCAAGTGCGCGACCAGCGCGTCGCGCTGCTGCTGCGAGACCTCGCGCGGCAGCGTGTGGTTCCAATCGACCGAGACCCAGTTGACGACCTCGTCGGCCTTCAGGTGCGCCGGGTCGTACAGCATCACGTAGGTCTTGAGCGCCTCGTAACGCACTTCGGGCGAATCGGCCTCGCGGATCTGCTGCTCCAGGCGCAGCGCGACGCGCGGCATGAAGACGTCGCGCAGCAGGTTCAGGTACGCGCGGTTGGCCTGCGTGCCCAGCTTGCCGGCCTGGCTGAGGCCGAATGACCGGGACCACGGGACGCCGGCGTCGCGCTCGGCGTAGCCGGTGGGCATGTCGCGCGCGGCATCGAGCACCGGCAGCACCGACATCACGTCGCCGTTGGGCAGCGACGGGACGGCCGCGAGCGGCGGGATGGCCGCGACCTGCTTGGTGACGTCGGCCGCGGCGTCGGCCACGTCCTTGATCAGCACCTGGTTGCGCACGAAGCTGACCGTCCAGCCCACGATCAGCAGCAGCGACAGCACCGCCAGCAGCGAATACAGCGCCAGCGCGATGCGGCTGCGCCGCTTCTCGATGACCGCGCTGCGCCCGCTGATGTCGGACTCCGCGAAGATGACGCTGCGCAGCAGGTGCGTGAGGAAGTAGCTGCGTCCGGACGACGACGCCGGCGGCAGGATCTGGCGCTCGAGCCCGTAGGCCCGCGAGATGTTGCCCAGCACGCGGTCGAACGGGCTGCCTTCCTGCGTGCCGCTGGTGAAGTAGACGCCGCGCACCATCGGCTCCTCGCCGAAGGCCGAGCTGAGGAAGGCCTCGTCGAGGAAGGCCTTGAGCATCTCGCGCAGGGCCGCGAACTGCTGCGGGAACGCGAACAGCGTGGCACGGCGCTGCGGGTCGCGCTCCTCCTCCATGCGCGTGGTCAGGCGCGCGTTCAGGCGCGCGACGAGCGCGTCGAACTCGCCGGCGAAGGTGGCGCCGAGGTTGCCGCCGGACGGCATCGGGAAGTCGAAGGTGGTGCCCCACACCTGCGCCCGTGCCTCGCGACCCAGGTCGCCGAAGAACTCGGCGAAGCCCGCCAGCAGGTCGGCCTTCGTGACGACCACGTAGATGGGGAAGCGCACGCCCAGCGTGCCGTACAGCTCCTGGATGCGGGCCCGGATCGAGCGCGCGTACTCGTCGCGCTGCGCGGCGGACCACGTGAACAGGTCAGACAGGCTCACCGTGACGATGGCGCCGTTGAGCGGTTGCGTCGGGCGGAACTTCTTGAGCAGCGTGAGGAAACCCGTCCATGCCGCGGCGTCGACCTCGCGGTTGCTGCTCTGCGTGGTGTAGCGGCCCGCGGTATCGAGCAGCACGGCCTCGTCGGTGAACCACCAGTCGCAGTTGCGCGTGCCGCCGATGCCCTTGACGGCGTCCTTGCCCATCGAGCCTTCGAGCGGGAAGCGCAGGCCGGAGTTCACCAGCGCCGTCGTCTTGCCGGAGCCCGGCGCGCCGATGAACATGTACCAGGGCAGCTGGTACAGATAGTTGCGGCCACCGCCGGACTTGTCGTCGAAGCGCGCCTTGCGCAGCGTGGCCATGGCCTCGTCGAAGCGCTTCTTAAGCTCTGCGACCTCGCGCTGCGACAGCGCGGAGTTGCTGGACGCGCCCTCCCCGATGGCCGCCAGCATCGCCTTGTTGGCGCGCCACGCACGGAAGCGCTTGAGGCCTTCGACCGCGGCGAAGACCAGCAGGATGAAGATGATGAGGCCGATGCGTGCGCCGGCGGAGCCGAGCGGCCGATGGTCATAGAACGCGATGGCGTCGCCGACGAACCAGATCAGCAGCGAGACGACCAGCAGGCCGATGAACGCCAGCACCCAGCGATTGGCGAAGAAGCGCTTGAGCTTTGCCCACATGTTTTCTTGTTCCGTCCTGGCTGCTTTAAGCGCCGGTGCGCAGGGTGATCTCGACGCGCCGGTTGCGGGCGCGGCCTTCCGGCGTGGTGTTGGGCGCGATGGGCTTGCTGTCGGCCAGGCCCTCGGCCTTGATGGTGTGGTTCTTGACCGTCTGGCCCAGCAGCGCGGCGACGCCGCGCGCGCGCTCCAGCGAGAGTTCGTAGTTCGACGGGAAGCGCAGCGAGCGCTTGGTCGGCTGGTTGTCGGTGTGGCCGCCGACCGTGACGACGCCCGGCACCTGGTTGATGGCCTGCGCGATGCGGTTGATCACCGGCACCAGCTCGGGCTTGATCTCGGCGCTGCCCGGGTCGTAGAACTTGTCGCCGTGGATGGTGACGTGGCTGGAGACCGCGTCTTCGTCGACGTCGACCTGGCCCGCCAGGATCTCGTCCTTCAACAGCGGCTTCAGGCGCGGCGCGGCCGGCGGCGGCGGGGGCGGCGGCGCGCGCTTGAGGTCGCCGACGTCGGAGTGGATGGCTGCCAGCGTATTGAACACCGGGTCGGACTTCGACGCCAGCATCAGCGCGAAGACGAGATACAGCACGAACAGCAGCAGCGCCACGGCGGCCAGCACCAGCCACACGGACAGGCGGCGCACCAGCGGCTTGGCCACGCGCTGCACGCCCTTCCACTTGCCGGACAGGTCGCGCTCGTACTCGCCGCGCTCGCGGCGGATGACGTTGTGCAGGCGGTCGCGCAGCGCGTCGAGCTGCTGGCGGCCGTTCTCGATGACGCTGTAGCGGCCCTGGAAGCCGAGCGCGATGCACACGTACATCAGCTCCAGCAGGTCGATGTTGCGGCGCGGATCCTCCATCGCCTTCTCGAGCAGCTGGAAGAACTTCTCGCCGCCGAAGCCTTCGCGGTGCAGCGTGACCAGCAGGCTCTGCTGCACCCACTCCGGGCTCGCGCCCCAGGGCATGTTGGCCACGGCCTCGTCGATCATCGTGCACAGCGCGTAGCGGCTGATCAGCACGTGCTCGGGCGACGCGCCCGCCGCGCGCGCGCGCTGCTCGAACTCGGTGATGGCGCGCAGCAGGTATTCGCGCAGGCCGGCCGGGTCGGGATGGTGCATCGACCGACGGATGGTCGGCACCGTGTTCAGCAGCACCGACGCGTTGGCCACCAGCGGGTTCATGCCCACCGCCGCGCCGTCCTCGACGTCGGACAGCACGGCCGCGGTGTCGAGCGTCATCGCCTGGCCCGCCGAGGGCGGCGGTGCCGCCGCGCGGCGGCCGCCCGGCTTGGGGATCATCATCGTGGCGTCCGGATCGTCGGACGGAGGCACGCCGGGGAATTGCGGGTCGCTCATGGTGAAGTTTGACTATCAGGGCTTCAGGGCCCAGAGCTCGAGCTGCAGGCCCGGGAAGTCGCCCGCGATGTGCATCGCGATGACCTTGGTGACGTCGAGCTGCTTCCACAGGTCGCCGCTGCGATCGAGCTGGAAATACGTGTAGCCGGCGTAGTACGGCATGCGCGGCGGGGCCATCGGCAGCGCCTCGACGGCGATGGCCGGCAGGTGCAGGCGCACGAGGTCGCGGATCTTGTCGGGCGGACCGATCTTGACGAACGACGGGAAGCGGCTGCGCACGAACTCGCCGGGCTTGTCGGCGTTGACCGCCAGGACGAACTGCGCGTTGCGCAGCAGGTCGGCGTCCGGCACCATGCCCGTGTACAGGCCCGCGGCGCGCTCCTGCAGCGGGATGGGCACCGCGTTCGGGTTGATGACTTCGGTGAGCAGTTCGCGGATGTCGAACATCAGCGGCTCGAAGGTGTTCTTCAGGTCTTCGTGGCGATAGATGGCCTGCACGCGGGCGCGGCGCTTGCGACGGTCGCTGAAGGTGGCGAATTCGCCGGCGGCCTGCACCAGCGCCGCATACAGCGCCTCGGGGTGCAGCGAGTCGCGCTCGGACAGGTGCGTGAGCCACGGGTCGTAGCGGTTGGCGACCTGCAGCATCATGAAGTCGCCGATCTCGCCGACGCCCTTCTGCTGCGACTGGTTCAGGCGCGCGGCGAGGGTGTCGGCGCGATGGCGCACCAGGTTGCGCGCCTCGACCAGGAAATCCTGCAGGCGCGCGAAGCCGCGGCAATCGATGGCCGGCGGGATGAAGCTCTCGTCGAGCACCAGTTGGCCGGTGCTGCGGCGCTCGATGATGCGCGCCACCGCGATGCTGCAGAAGCCCGAGCGCGGGTCATCGTCCAGCATCAGGCGCAGGTTCAGCTGCCCCAGCTTCATGTCGGCCGGATCGCCGACTCCCTGCACGTTGTCCTCGACGCGCAAGTCCTGGCCGACGAAGCGCGCGAGCGCCGTGGTGGGGCCGGCGTCGACCGCGAATTCCGGCATGCCCGAACGCACCAGCGGCAGCGCCAGGTGCACCATGGTGTCCTTGACTTCGGTGCCGATCTCGAGCGCGAGCGGCGCCGCGTACTCCTCGGGGATGGCGAACGGCGTGCCATCGGGCATCACGCCGCGTGCGGACTTGACGGAGAGGCGCCCGATCTTCAGGGCCTCGTCGTCGAGGCGCAGGCTGGCGAGACCCCAGCCTGGCGAGAGGACGCCGGTCGCGCGGGACTCGACGAGCATCTCGACGGAGCGTTCGAGTTGCTGGAAATGCTGCGGCCGCAGGAAGAGTCCCTCCGACCAGATGACGCGCTTACGGCTCATGCTCTTGTTGTCGTGAGAACCGGCGCCAACCACGTGCGCGGGTTCAAGTGGACGACCCGGAACTTGGCGGGGCCGCAGCAAATGTACACGCAATCCCCGGGGTCGCCGAGGGTATGAAACC
>JBJMWE010000111.1:0-15974 GCA_045810285.1 Vitreoscilla sp.
AGCGTCCGGGCGGTGCCAGGCACCTCCGGCAGCGCGACGAGACGCCATCTGCAGCGCGACGGCGCATGGCTCAGCACGACGAGACCGCACCGTCTGCTCGACGCGAGGCCTGGTTGGCGCGACGAGGCGCCGCAGGAGGTGTCTGGCTCCGCCCCTGCAACGCCTCCGGCAGGCAGACGACATCGCCGGGCGGTGCCTGACATCGATTCGATCGCCCGCCCCGAGATCGACTCACCTCCGCCGGGCACACCAGGCCAGCTGTTCAGGCGCGGCGCTCAGCCCGCGACGTCACGCTCCAGCGCCGGCCGCTTCGGATCGAACGTCCAGCCCGGGACCAGGTACTGCATCGCGAGCGCGTCGTCGCGCGCGCCGAGCCCGTGCTGCTTGTACAGCGCGTGCGCCTTGTCGACCTCGGCCATGTCGAGCTCGATGCCCAGGCCCGGCGCCCGCGGCACGCGCACCTTGCCGCCCTCGATGCGCAGCGGCGCCTTCGTCAGGCGCTGGCCGTCCTGCCAGATCCAGTGCGTGTCGATCGCGGTGACGCGGCCCGGCGCCGCAGCGGCCACGTGGGTGAACATCGCCAGCGAGACGTCGAAGTGGTTGTTCGAGTGCGAACCCCAGGTCAGGCCCCAGTCGCGGCAGGTCTGGGCCACGCGCACCGAGCCCGCCATCGTCCAGAAGTGCGGGTCGGCCAGCGGGATGTCCACCGACTGCAGCGACAGCGCATGCACCAGCTGGCGCCAGTCGGTGGCGACCATGTTGGTGGCCGTGGGCAGGCCGGTCGCGCGGCGGAACTCCGCCATCACCTCGCGGCCCGAGAAGCCGCCCTCGGCGCCGCACGGATCCTCCGCGTAGGCGAGCACGCCGCGCAGGTCGCGCAGCAGGCGCACCGACTCCTGCAGCGACCATGCGCCGTTCGGGTCGAGCGTGATGCGGGCCTCGGGGAAGCGCTCGTGCAGCGCGCGGATCGCCAGCACCTCGTCATCGCCGCGCAGCACGCCGCCCTTGAGCTTGAAATCCTGGAACCCGTAGCGCTCGTGCGCGGCCTCGGCCAGCTGGACGATGGACGCGGGTGTCAGCGCTTTCTCGTGGCGCAGGCGCGACCAGGCGTCGGCGGCGTCCGGCTCGCTCGCGTACGGCAGGTCCGTGCGCGTGCGGTCGCCGATGAAGAACAGGTAGCCCAGCATCTCGACGGCGTCGCGCTGCTGTCCCTCGCCCAGCAGGGCTGCCACCGGCACGCCCAGGTGCTGGCCCAGCAGGTCCAGCAGCGCCGATTCCAGTGCCGTGACGGCATGGATGGTGGTGCGCAGGTCGAAGGTCTGCAGGCCGCGGCCGCCGGCATCGCGGTCCGCGAAGCGCTGGCGCACTTCGTCGAGCAGGCGCAGGTGCGCGCCCAATGGTTCGCCGACCAGCAGTGCGCGCGCATCTTCCAGCGTCTGGCGGATCTTCTCGCCGCCCGGCACCTCGCCGATGCCGGTGCGCCCCGCGCTGTCCGTCAGGATCAGCAGGTTGCGCGTGAAGAACGGCGCGTGCGCGCCGCTGAGGTTGAGCAACATGCCGTCGCGGCCGGCGACGGGAATGACGCGCAGGTCAGCGATGGTCGGCGTGGAGGACAGGGACATGGTGGGCAGGCGTGGGAAGATGGGCGTATGGTAGCGCTAACAAAGATGCGGCGCAATGCGTGCATCCAGGAACACCATGCCCCGGCTCAGGCGCTGGCGCGATCCACGATCGAGAAGCCGACGTCCACCACGCGCTGCGCGACCTCGCGCCCCTCGGCTCGATCGACGATGAATCGCGCGGCCTGGCGCCCGATGGCGCCGCCGTCGATGCGCACCGTGGTCAGCGCGGGCTCCAGGTCGGCCGCGAAGTCGTGGTCGCCGAAACCGATGACGGCCAGTTGGCCGGGTACGTCCACGCCGCGGGTGCGGGCCTCGGTCAGCACGCCCAGCGCGAGCAGGTCGGAGCTGCAGAAGACGGCGTCGACGCCGCCGGGGCGACGCAGCAATTCGACGAGTGCGGCACGGCCGCTGCGCAGCGTGGTGGGCGCGGGCACGGTGATCACCGCGACGTCGGCCAGCCCGAGCTCCGAAGCCGCGGCGCGGAAGGCTTCATGGCGACGGTGCGAGCGCGCGTCGTCGCCGGCGATCACGGCGAGCCGTCGGCGCCCGCGTGCGTGCAGGAACTCGGCCACCGCGCGGCCGACGGCCTCGTGCGAGAACCCGACCAGCATGTCCAGCGGCGCGGGCGCCAGGTCCCAGGTCTCGACGACCGGGATGCCGGCCGCCTGCAGGCGCTGGCGGCCGTCGAGCGAATGCACGATGCCGGTCAGCACGATGCCGTCGGGGCGTCGGCCGATGATGGCGTCGAGCAACGCGTCCTCGCGCGAGTCGACATAGCCGCTCTGGCCCAGCATCAGCTGGTAGCCGTGGTCGGCCAGCGCGGCGGTCAGGGCCTGGATGGTGGGCAGGAACACGGGGCCCGCGAGGGTGGGCACGACGGCGGCCACGAGGCGGCTGCGCGTGGATGCCAGCGCGCCTGCCGCCTGGTTGCGCACGTAGCCGGTCGCCTTGACGGCCTCGCGCACGCGCGCGAGCACCTCGGGCGATACGCGGCTGGGCGTGTTGAGCGCGCGCGAGGCCGTCATCGGCGCGACCTGAGCGAGGCGGGCGACGTCGTGCAGCGTCACGGCACCGCTGCCGCGGCGAGGGCGCTTGGCGCGGGCCGGAGCGTCTTCCATGCGGGGCATCTTACGTGAGCCGTCGCGCCGCGCACCGGGCAGAAACGACGACGCCCGCACGGGGCGGGCGTCGCGCGCGAGAAAGGCGCGAGGCTCAGGAGACGACCAGCGTGATGACCGCGCTGCCCGTGGCGCCGTGCGTGTCGCGCGCCGTGACGGTCATGTGGAACGTGCCCTTGGTGGACGTGGTGCCGCTGATCATGCCGTTGGCCAGGGTCACGCCGCTGGGGGCGCCACTCATCGAATACGTGAGCGCGTTGCCGTCCGCATCGCTGGCGCTGATGCGGGTGGCGAAGTAGGCACCGGCCTTGACCGACAGCGTCGCGGCAGCGACCGTGGGGGCGTGGTTGGTCACCGCGCCGGCGACCGAGAGCGTCACCGTGCGGGTGGCCGAGTAGCCGTAGCTGTCGGCGACCTTGGTGGTCAGTGCGTAGCTGCCAGCCACCGGGGACGCCCAGTGCAGCGCGCCGGCCGCGGTGCTCGTCATGCCCGACGGCAGGCCGGAGACGCTGTAGCTCAGCGTGCCGGTGTTCGGGTTCGTGGCGGCCAGCGTCGCCGAGAACGCCACGCCGGCCGACGCCGTGTAGCCGCTGGCGCTGGTGAACGCGGGCGCGGTGCCCGGGATCACCTTGAGCGCGTAGTTGCCGCTGGCCGACTTGCCGGTGGCCGTGTGAGCCGTGGCGGTGAACGAGTAGGTGCCGGCGACCGGGGCGGCCCACTTCAGCGTGCCGGTCGCGTCGACGGACACGCCGCTCGGCGCACCGGACAGCGAATAGCTGGTGGTCGTGCCGGCCGGGGCCGTGATCTTGAGGGACTGGCTCAGCGCGGTACCCACCTTCGCGGTGGTGAGCCAGCCGCCCGGCACGGTCGGGGCCGTGGCGGTGGTGGCCTGCGTGGTCGACACGCCCGTCAGTGCCTGGAACAGCTGCGACGCGTTCGGCGAGCCCCAGCCGGTGGTCTGGTCGAAACCGGAGCCGGCGCGGCAGGTGGCGCAGGTGCCGTTGCCGCCCTCGACGACGTCGTGCAGGGCCGCGGCGTAGGTGCCCGGGACGGCCGCGATCGACTTGTAGAGCAGCGCGTGGACATCGCCGGCGAGCACGGCCTTCGCGTTGGCGGTGCGGATGGCGTTGGCCACCGCGACCAGCGCGGCCCACTGCGGCGCGGCGATGCTGGTACCGCCGTAGGCGCTCCACGTGGTCGTCTTGCCGGGCAGCGTGACGGCGACGTACTCGCCGGTCATCGGGCTGGCGTTGAAGGCGACGTCGGGGACGGCGCGGCGCACGAGCGCGCTGCCGCCAGCCGGCGTCACGCCGCTCTGCCACGCCGGCAGGGGCTCGTAGGCGCTCATGCCGCCGCCGCTGCCCGTCCAGGCCACTTCGATGCGCGTGCCCGTCGACGAGACGTTGGTGGAAGTGCCGCCCACGGCCAGCACGTTCGGGGAGACGGCGGGCCACAGCACCTGCGCGCCGGAGTCGCCGGCCGCGGCCACGAAGGTCATGCCGGTGCCGACGAAGTAGGAATCGGTCGTCGTCGCCCACCCGGCCTCGGTCGAACCGAAGCTCATCGAGACCACGCCCGGGCCGAGGTTCTTCGCGAGGGTGTTCGCGTCCAGGATGGCGTTGGACATGGCGCTGGGCATCTCGATCAGGACGATGCGCGCGAGCGGGGCGATGGCGTGCGCCCACTGGACGTCGAGCTTGCTCTCCGGTGCCCAGGTGGCGTTGTAGGCCGGCACCGTGGCGGTGACGGTGCCGCGCGTGGCCGAATAGACCTGCGAGAAGCGGCACGCCGCCGGGGGCGCGGCCAGCTTGGCGTTGCTGCTGATCGTGACGTTGGAGCAGGTGGGCAGGCCGAACTTGGTGGAGAACGCGTTCAGGTCGGACAGCGCCGTGGCATCGTGGTACGCGTCGATCAGGTAGATCGTCTGGCCGGCGCCCAGCGCGGCGGCCTGGGCGGTGGTCAGCGACGCGCCCGCGGCGGGCAGCGGCGCCAGGCCGTAGGCGGCGCGGATCTGGGCGGGGGTGTACACGGCGCCGGTGATGGTGGTGGTCAGCGGCGCGGAGGTGTCGCTGCCGGCCGACGCCACGCGGGCGCGCTGGCCGTTCTCGAGGATGCGCTGTGCCAGCGCGTCGCGCGAGAGGCGCGCGGTGCCGATGTCGGCCACGGAAGCGTCGACGTCGAAGCGCTTGGGGCTGAGCCGCGCCGAGGCGTTGGTGCCGCCGGCATCGACCTGCGAGGGCTCGTCCAGCAGCGCGGGAGCCATGTGGTACGAGGGCAGCACTTCCGTCTGCGCCATCGCGGTGGCGACGCTCGCGTCGAGCGTGCTGTCGGTGGCGGCCGGGGCGTCGGAGGCGACGGCGGGTTGCGCCAGGGTTTCGGAGCTGGAACCCCCACCGCAGGCCGTCAGGCTGGCGAGGAGGATTGCAGAGAGAGCCAGGGCGGGGGTGGCCTTCTGAGCCAGGGCAAAACGATTCAAGACCGATCCTTCGATGATGCTGTGTTCATCGGCGGTCGGCGCCTGGACGAGATGTGCCAGTGCCTGCAAAGGCATCCGGGACAGCACGCCAGCACGCCGGCACGCCGGGTGTGGACAAGCAGCAGGACCAATGAAGGACCAGCCGCCAGGCGCTGTTGGGTCGACGCGGGCGGTCAGGCCGGCGTATCGATTCAGAGCAGCGAGTGCGTCGCGTTCGAGAAAATATTCGAGCCCGACTTGATGGGTTGCCGCTTTGCAACGGCCAGCGAATATTACCGAACTATCTACTCGACCATAGGGGAAGATGCAACAAGACGCAGCTCGACAGTAACTCTGCGGTTTTGTTACGTTCGTCACGTCTCGGCCGAGCGGAATCACGAAAATTTCGCTCGAATTTCAGCGGGAGCGTGCTGGTTCGGGGATTCTCGATGCGAATATCGTTGCCGCGTCCCAACGAATCATCCGGGCGTTATCGCTGCAGCAATGAAATATCCGGCAGGCACGAAAATTCAAATGACTGCCGGAGCAGGGCTCGACAGCCGTTCCGGGAACGTTCGTCCAGCCCGACCCGCATGGCTACGGGGCTGGCGGGCCAGGGCTGGGTCGCCGGCTTGCTGCCGAATATGGTCTGGCCGCCGACAAATCTAAATGGGAGACCGGCCCATATTAATCTCATCCATTTGTGGCTGCGTGCTCCCGCTTAATCCAGCTCGACAGGAGGCGAAATCTGCTCCCGGAACCAGGAAAGAAGCCCGCGGGAACTTGAAATCCTAACCGGGCGCTGCAGCGAAAAACGTGCTCATGGATGAGCAGAATTGCATCAAGATTGCCCTACACCCCGGGGGAAGGCGCCCGGAATCGTCTAAGGGTAAACGATATGTCGCCGATCGGCGACGGCGGGAATGGCAGTTGCAATGGTTTACAGGCAATTCGCCCGTTAGCTCGGCCTTATCCCCTCATCGCTAGGAGAAGAGTTTCATGAAACTGAACAGCACCATCGTCCTGATCGCACTGGCTTTTGCCGGTGCCACGGCCTCGGCCGCCACGGTCGGACAGTTCACCACCCTGCCGGACCTGACCACGTCGGCCAACCCGACGGTCGGCCCGACCGGCGCGGCCGCCCACGGCAACTTCGACGCCGCGGGCCCCGTGGACGTCGTCTACAACTTCAACATCGCCGACGTCTCCGACCTGTGGACGTATGCGAAGGAGTTCGAGTCGCTGGACGTGTCGATGAACCCGGCCACCTTCACGCTGTACACCGGCACCTCCGATGGCAGCGACGCCACCGCGGGCACCATGGTGGGCTCGACGTTCTCGTTCGCCGGCGGTGACGCCGTCACGACGACGTACACCAACCTGGCCGCCGGCAACTACTACTTCGAGGTGACGGGTTCGGCCACGGGGGTCCTGGGCGCGGACTACGACCTGGCGATCCAGGCCAACGCGCCCGGCACGCCGCTGCCGTCGGTGCCGGAGCCCGCCAACATGGCGCTGCTCGCCGCCGGCCTGGGCCTGATGGGCTTCATGGCCAAGCGCCGCTCGCGCCAGCAGTAAGCTGAGCGAATTCGGGCGCCCCGGGCGCCGACTCGGAAAAGGCAGCCTCGGCTGCCTTTTTTTTGTCCGGATCAGGGCGCCAGCGGCGCGATCGCCTGTGCCACCGCCTTGGCGCTGAGATCCTCGGCCTGCATCGGGCGCATCGCGCGGGCGACGTCCGCGCTGCGCTTCGGGTCGCCCAGCACCGTCCAGTTCTCGGCGATCGCGTGCAGCAGCTCGTCGGTGAGCTTGTCGAGCTTGGGCCGCGTCACGGTCGCCAGGTCGGGCGCGCCGGCGAACTCGCCGCGGCGGAACACGTCCCAGCCCTGGAACAACTCGGTCTGAGCCGTCTTGGAGGCCTCGATCTGCGCGCGGAAGAACGCCTGGGCCCACGGTTGCGGCACGCCGAGCGCGTCCGCGCGCTTGCCGAGCGCGTCGATCACCTGTGCTTCGCGAGCGGCGTCCTCGATGGGCAGGTGGTGGTTCCACTTGTACTGCGCCACGTCGTTGGCCAGCAGCAGCCGCGCGTCGATCAGCGTGCGCAGCGATTCGATGCCCCACGGATACGCCAGCCACTGCTCGTTCAGGCGCGCGAAGCTGCCCGTCTCGATCGCCTGGTGCAGCCACTGGTCGACCCAGGCCTTGAGCGCCACGTCGCGCGGCAGCAGGAACGCCTTCTCGGAGAAGTCGAACGGCGCGTCCGGGTGGATCGCGCACAGCCTGGGATGCAGGCGCTGCTGCAGCCGCGCCTCGATGGCGTCGGTGATCATCACGTCGGCCTCGCCGGCGAGAATGCGGTCGAAGATGGTGAGGTTGTCGGGCCAGACCGCCAGCGTCGCGTGCGGCGCGTGGGCGCGCGCGAAGCGCTCGTTGGTGCCGCCGGGGTTGACGATCAGGCGTACCTCGGGGCGGTCGATGTCGGCCAGCGTCTGGTACTTGCGGGCGTCGTCGCAGCGCGCGATGGGCGTCTTGCCGTCGCGCACCGTGGGGATCGAGAAGAACGCCTTCTTCTGGCGCTCCAGCGAGACGGAGATCCCGCCCACCGCGATGTCGAAGCGGTCGTCCGCGAGGTCGCCCATCAGCGCGCCCCAGGTGGTGGGGACGAACTGCAGCTTCACGCCCAGCGACCGGGCCATGTCCTGCGCGAGCGCGATGTCGAGCCCGATGAAGCGCTCGCCCCCCGCCACGCGGTAGGTGAAGGGCTTGTAGTCGCCGGTGCTGCCCACGCGCAGCGTGCCGCGCGCAAGGATCTCGTCGAGCCGGCTTGCCGCGGGCGGTGCGAGGGGCCGGGCCTCGGGCGGCGCGTCGGCCGCGAAGGTGGCGGCCGGGACGACGGCGGCGACGACGGCGAGCGCGGCAATCCAGGTGGACAGGCGGGACATGGCGGACACGGGAGACTCCGGGTGGCGACGACGGTCCGGAAGTCTAGGCAATCGAAGCCATCGCGCGACCCCGAGCATGACCCGGGTGGCGCGAATGTCTTCGGCGGACAAGGCAATGGCCGGGCAGGATACGAAATGAAAAACCTATCGATCCATTAACTATTATTGATTGGCTCAATTCGGCCGCAGCGCAGACAGTGCAGCCATGACGGTGGCGCAGCCGGCGCCGCGCCGCCCCTGTTCTTCCAAGCGACCAGACCAAGGAGATCCCATGTCCGACCCCGCCAAGTGCCCGTTCCCCCACGGCGTCAGCCAGCACGCCGGCGCGAGCCTCCCGAGGAATTCCGACTGGTGGCCGAACCAGCTCAACCTCGACATCCTGCACCAGCAGTCCAGCAAGTCCGACCCGATGGGCGAGGGCTTCGACTACGCGGCGGCCTTCCAGGCGCTCGACCTCGATGCCGTCGTCACCGACCTGCGCGCGCTGATGACCGATTCGCAGGACTGGTGGCCGGCCGACTACGGCCACTACGGCCCGTTGTTCATCCGCATGGCGTGGCACGCGGCGGGCACCTATCGCATCACGGACGGCCGCGGGGGTGCCGGCACCGGCGCGCAGCGCTTCGCGCCGCTCAACAGCTGGCCCGACAACGGCAACCTCGACAAGGCGCGGCGCCTGCTGTGGCCGATCAAGCAGAAGTACGGGCGCCACCTGTCGTGGGCCGACCTGATCGTGCTGACCGGCAACGTCGCGCTGGAATCCATGGGGTTCAAGACCTTCGGCTTCGCCGGCGGCCGGCCCGACATCTGGGAGCCGCACCTCGAGGTGTGGTGGGGCCCCGAGAAGAAGTGGCTGGGCGACGAGCGCTACGGCAGCGCCCGCGAGCTGGCGCATCCGCTGGCTGCCGTGCAGATGGGCCTCATCTACGTCAACCCGGAGGGCCCGAACGGCAACCCGGACCCGACGAAGTCGGCCTTCGACATCCGCGACACCTTCGCCCGCATGGCGATGGACGACGAGGAGACCGTGGCGCTGATGGCCGGCGGGCACACCTTCGGCAAGGCGCATGGCGCCGGGCCCGCCGCCCACGTGGGGGCCGAGCCCGAAGGCGCGAGCATCGAGGAGCAGGGCCTGGGCTGGGCCAACAGCTTCGGCTCGGGCAAGGGCCTGCACACGATCACCAGCGGCATCGAGGGGGCTTGGACGCCCACGCCCACGACCTGGGACATGAGCTTCTTCGAGACGCTGTTCGGCCATGAATGGGAACTCACCAGGAGCCCGGCCGGCGCGCACCAATGGAAGCCCAGGGGCGCGAGCGGCGACGGCACCGTGCCCGACGCGCACGACCCCTCGAAGCGCCACGCGCCGATGATGACCACCGCCGACATGGCGCTGCGCACCGACCCGGCCTACGAGAAGATCGCGCGCCGCTTCATGGCCAACCCCGCGGAGTTCGCCGACGCCTTCGCCCGCGCCTGGTTCAAGCTGACGCACCGCGACATGGGGCCGCGCGCCCGCTACCTCGGCAAGCTGGTGCCGGCGGAGGCGCTGATCTGGCAGGACCCGATCCCCGCGGTCGATCACGCCCTGGTGGACGACGCGGACGTCGCCGCGCTGAAGGCCCGGGTGCTGGCATCGGGGTTGAGCACCGCCGAGCTGGTGGGCGCGGCGTGGGCATCGGCGTCGACCTTCCGCGGCGGCGACAAGCGCGGCGGCGCCAACGGCGCGCGCGTGCGCCTTGCGCCGCAGAAGGACTGGGCCGTCAACCAGCCCGCGCAGCTCGCCAAGGTGCTGGAATCGCTCGAGGGCCTTCGACGCGACTTCAACGCTGCACGGCCGGGTGGCAGGAAGATCTCGCTGGCCGACCTCATCGTGCTGGCCGGCAACGCCGCGGTGGAGGACGCGGCGAGGAAGGCCGACATCCCGGTGACCGTGCCGTTCGCGCCGGGGCGTGCGGACGCCACGCAGTCGCAGACCGACGTCGCCTCGTTCGCGCCGCTGGAGCCGCGCGCCGACGGCTTCCGCAACTACGCGCTGCCGGGCCTCGAGGGCCACGTCGCCGAGTTGCTGGTGGACAAGGCGCAGCTGCTCACGCTCACGGCGCCGGAGATGACGGTGCTCGTGGGCGGCCTGCGCGTGCTCGACACCAACGTCGGCCACACGCCGCACGGCGTGTTCACGCAGCGCCCGGGCACGCTGTCGAACGACTTCTTCGTCAACCTGCTGGACATGCGCACGCGCTGGCAGAAGTCGGCCACCGAGGGCGTGCTCGAGGGCGTGGATCGCCAGACGGGCGCGAAGAAGTGGACGGGCACGGTGGCGGACCTCGTCTTCGGCTCGAACTCGCAGCTGCGCGCGATCGCCGAGGTCTACGGCGCGAGCGATGGCCAGGAGAAGTTCGTGCGCGACTTCGTGGCGGCGTGGACGAAGGTGATGAACCTCGATCGGTACGACCTGAAGAAATAGGCGCCGTTTCGGCAGGCGTGGATCCTGCGACTTCGCGCAGGATGACAGGCATGGCATGGCGTGGCACGGCACGGCACGGCACACGGCACGGCATGGCACGGCGCGGCGCGGCGCGGCACTGCCCGGCACGGCACGGCGCGGCGCGGCGCGGCACTGCCCGGCACGGCACGGCCCGGCACGGCATGGCATGGCATGGCATGGCATGGCATGGCATGGCATGGCATGGCATGGCATGGCATGGCATGGCATGGCATGGCATGGCATGGCATGGCACGCGGCACGCGGCACGGCGCGGCACGGCACGGCACGGCGCGGCGCGGCACGGCACGGCACGGCACGGCACGGCACGGCACGGCATGCCGCGCCGCGCCCCCCAAACGGTCATCCTGCGCGCAGTCGCAGGATCCACCCCCGCCCAGGCGCATCCCGGGCTCGGCGGGGATCTCGCGGAGGCCGACGAGTAGCCCGCAGCCGGCGCGGGCCGGCACGTTTCTGTTCCACTGGGCGGTTCATGCCGAACCCCTCGCGCTCCACGCTGCTCGCCGCCTGCCTCGCCATCGTCTATGTCGTCTGGGGCTCCACCTACCTCGCCATCCATGTCGTCGTCGACGGCATCCCGCCGCTGGCGTCGTCCGCGATCCGCAACCTGTGCGCCGGCCCGATCCTGCTCGCGTTCCTGAAGTGGCGCGGCACGCCGTGGCCCACGTGGCGGCAGTGGCGCAACGGCGCGCTGATCGGCTTCATGATGATGGGCCTGGGCAACGGCTTCGTGTGCCTGGCCGAGACCCGGGTGCCGTCGGGCCTCGCGTCGCTGGTGGTCGCCGGCGTGCCGCTGTTCGCGATGCTGTTCGCCTGGGGCCTGTTCGGCGCGCGGCCGCGGCGGCTCGAGTGGCTGGGCGTCGGGCTCGGCCTGGGCGGCATGGCGCTGCTGAACTTCGACCTGCACGCGGCGGCCAACCCCGGCGCGATCGCGGTGCTGTTCCTCGCGGCCGCGTCGTGGGCGCTGGCCACCGTGCTGCAGCCGCGCCTGGACCTGCCCCGGGGCCCGATGTCCGCGGCCGTGCAGATGCTGGGCGGCGCGTGCAGCCTGGTGGCGATGGCCGCGCTGCATGGCGAGCGCTTCGCGCCGTCGGCGGTTCCGGCGGCGTCGTGGTGGGCGCTGGCCTACCTCGTGGTGTTCGGATCGCTCGTCGCCTACACCGCGTTCATCTACGTCATCGCGCACTCGCGGCCCGCGCTGGCCACCAGCTATGCCTACGTCAACCCGGTGGTGGCGGTGGGCCTGGGCGCGCTGTTCGCGAGCGAGACGATCAGCGCCCCGATCGTCGCGGGCATGGCCGTGATCCTGGCCGGCGTGGCGCTGGTGATGGCGGGCGGCCGGCGCCGCGCCTGATCACTTGCCCGTGAGCTTCCTGCGCACGTCCACGCCCACGCCCTTGTTCACGAACTCGGTGGTGGCGACCTTGGACAGGTCGACGTCGCCCGCCTTGTAGAGGCCGGCGCGCACCATCTTGTCGTAGAAGTCCTTGATGCGCTCGGGCTTCATCGCGCCGATGCCGAGCGCCTGCGCGTCGCCGGAATCGACGATGCCCATCTGCTTCATCAGGTCGATGCTCTGCGCGATGAGGCTGTCGTTCATCTCGGGGTTGTCGGCCTTGATCAGGGCGTCGGCGGCCTTGCGGTCGCCGTACAGGTAGTTGTTCCAGCCGATGATGGAAGCCTCGACGAAGCGCCTGACGAGATCCGGCTTGTTCCTGACCGTGTCGGTGCGCGCCTCGATCGTCGTCGAATACGTGCTGTAGCCGTGGTCGGCCAGCAGGAACACGGCGGGCTTGAAGCCGCCTTCCTTGGCGATGGTGATCGGCTCTTCCACCGCGTAGCCCTGCTGCAGGCTCTTCTTGTCGGCCAGGAAGGGGCCGACGTTGTAGTTGTACGGTCGCAGCGCTTCGTCCTTGAACGCGTAGTCCGCCTTCAGCCACTGCCACCACGAGAACTGCGCGTCCTTGGCGATGTAGGCCACGGGCGCCTTGGCGAGATCCTCGAACTTCGCGTAGCCGCCATCCGGGTGCGCCATCAGCGCCTGCGGATCCTTCTGGAACATCGCGGCCACGGCGATCACCGGCACGCCGTTCTTGACGTTGTCGAAGCTGTGCAGCAGGTTGCCGGTCATCAGGAAATCGATGCGGCCGGCCGGCAGCAGCGGGCGGTTGTTCACCTGTGGTCCGCCCTGGCGGATCTCGACCTCGAGGCCGTAGCGCTTGTACGTTCCGTCGGCCACGGCCTGGTAGAAGCCGCCGTGCGCGGCCTGCGCCTTCCAGTTGGTGGCGAAGACGACCTTGTCGAGGGCGTGCGCGGCGACGCTCGCGGCCAGCAGCGTGGCGGCGACGGCGAATCGGGGAAAGCAGGAATGCATGGACGGCTCCGGTGCTGAAGGCGACGCGGGCGATCATACGGCGGCCGTCGAGCGGGCGAAGACAAGGCCCCGCCGCGGCCGCGACGGCCCGGGTCGCCGACAATACGCGCATGACCCTCCAGGACAGCCAGGACACCCGCCTCACCACCTTGCCCAACGGCGTGCGCATCGTCACCATCCACATGCCGTGGCTCGCGAGCGCCAGCGCCAGCGTGTTCGTGCGCACAGGCTCGGGCCACGAGGGTGCGCGCGACGCGGGCATCAGCCACGTCGTCGAGCACATGGCGTTCAAGGGCACCACCACCCGCGACGCGGCGCGCATCAACATCGATGCCGAGCGCCTGGGCGCCGAGGTCAACGCGCACACCGACAAGGACCACACGGCCTACCACCTGAGCGGCATGGCGCGCGACGCCGTCGAGTTCGTGCGCATGCTGGGCGACCTGGTGCGCCGGCCCACGTTCCCGGCCCTCGAGCTCGAGCGCGAGCGCCAGGTGATCCTGCAGGAATTCATCGAGGACGAGGAAGACCCGATGTCGACCGCGTTCCGCCAGTTCGACAAGCTCTGCTACGGCGCGCATCCGATGGCGCAGGCCGTGATCGGCACGCGGCGCAACATCGAGCGCTTCACGCGCGAGGAACTGCTCGCCTACGTGGAACGCCAGTACAGCGGCGCCAACGTGGTGGTGGGCGTGGCCGGCAACGTCGACCACGACGCCATCGTGCGCGAGGCCGAGGCCGCGTTCGGCGACATGCGCGCGGGCAGGCCGCACGTCATGGACGCGCCCACGTGGCTGGGCGGCGTGAAGGCGAACCGGCTGGCCGGCTGCAGCCAGAGCCACGTCGTCCTCGGCTACCCGATCGCCTCCATGAAGGACGACCAGCCGGCCGCCAGCGTCGCCGCGGCGCTGTTCGGCGAGGGCATGAGCTCGCCGCTGATGGCCGAGATCCGCGAGCGCCGCGGCCTCGTGTACTACGCCGCGTGCTCGGCCGACGTCATGGAGGCCTGCGGCCAGTTCGTGATCGAGGCGTCGACCACGCCGGACAAGGTCGACGAACTGCTGCGCGAGACGCACCGCCTGCTGCAGGAGCACGCCGCCTCGGTGGGCGCGCTCGATCTCGAACGCGCCCGCAACCAGATCGCCGTGCGCCGCGTGCGCGCCCAGGAGCGCCCCGTGCGCCGCGTCGAGGACGCCGCGCTGGACCTGTTCGTCCACGGGCGCGTGCGTTCGCCCGAGGAACTGCGCGCCCGCGTCGAGGCCGTGTCGGCCGACCAGGTGCGCGACGCCTTCGCGCGCATGCTCGCCGCGCCGCCGGTGCTCGCGCTGGCCGGCAAGCTGGGCGCGCTGACGGGCGACCGCCTGCGCGAGCTGGTGGCCGCGCCCGCGTCGCGCGCACGGGCCCACGCGAGCGCGCGTCGCACGACGGCCGTGCACTGAACCCGCACGGGCGGGTTCAGGGCCGCGCGGACGACCCGCCGCTGCCGGTGCGCGCCGCCCAATCCGCCTGCTGCGCCGGTGGGCGGCGCGCGAGGGCGCTGGGCACGCTGCCCGTCCCGGCGTTGCAGCCCGACGGCCGCATGCCGGCATCCAGCCACGCGTCGACCACGGCCCAGGAATCCGCGCGGCCGGGGGACGCGTCGCCGGGGCCTTCGACCGCCGCGCGCAGCACCTCGCAGTCCGGCCGCCAGCGGTAGTCGGCGTGCGACGTCGACGGCGCCCAGCCGCGCACCCCGCGCAGCAGCTCCGGCCACCATCCGGCCTTTGCCGCGAACGCGGCAAAGGATGCGCCGGGCGCCATCACGCGGGCGATGTCGGCGTCGGCCATGCGGGCGAGCAGCGCGCGCGCCTCCGGAGCGGGCAACCCCTCGAGGAACGCGCCATCGGTGTAATGGATGGTCTTGCCGGCCTCGTCCGCCGCGGAGCGGATCCGCGGCTCGGCCGCGGCGGTCAGGTCGAAGTCATAGGGTTGGTGGATGTAGGGGTCCGCCGCGATCACCGGATGGCTGTGCGCGGGGGCGGGCACGCCCTGGCCGGCCAGCGACGGCGTGGCCGCCAGCAGTCGCAGGACGACGGCCAGGCGCCGCTCGTGCGCGTCGGCGCCGGCGCCCTGGTCCCGACCGAGTCCGGCGGCCGCATAGAACAGCGGCTTCATCCCGTCGTGGTCGGCGTGGGCCGGATCCGCGCCGCGGGCGAGCAGGAGCTCCACGACCGGGCCATTGCCGGCGGCTGCGGCGGCATGCAGGGCCGAGCGCCCGTCCGCCCCGATGGCCGAAGGCGACATCCCCAAGCCGATCAGCCGCGTGACCGTGGCGACGTCCGCCCCGCCCTGGCTGGCCGGCCGATCCAGCCACAACGCCAGCGGCGTGGCGGGCTCGGCACCGTCCATCGGCAGGCCATGCTGCCGCAGCCACTCGATGCAGGCCAGGCAGTTCGCGGCCGCGGCGGTCTGCACCGGATCGGCGACCGCGGCGGCCGGGCGGGGCTTGGCCCCGTGGGCGAGCAGCCACTCGGCGGCCGGCAGGCCCGCCGGCGCGCGCACCGCTTGCTGCAACGGCGTCTGCAGGGCCACGGGGAGAGGGCTGTCGATGGCGTCCGCCGGCCGGTCGATGTCCTCGCCGAGCGCCACCAGCGTCTCGACGGCATCGACCTGGCCATGGAACGCGGCGCAGCCCAGCGCCGCGTCCCGCGGACTCGCGCGGCCCTCCACGCCGAGCCAGGACAGCACCCGCAGCGTCTTCGTGCGCCCGAGGCAGGCCATGTCCGTGCGCACCTGCTGGCGCACGCCGAGGTCGAGCCAGTCGCCATGGCGATCGACGGCCTCGCGGAACTGCGACCCCAGGAACCAGGGCGTGACGAAGTCGCGCGCGCCGTACAGGGCGCCGGCGACCACGACGAGAAGCAGCGCGCCCTGGCGGAGGGCCTGCGTCCGGGCCGCCTTGCGCTGTTCGGGCGTCGGCG
>JBJMWE010000112.1:0-4076 GCA_045810285.1 Vitreoscilla sp.
CGAAGCCGCACGGCACCAGCGAGATGCGGCGCGGATCGGCGTCGTACAGCCGCACCAGGTCGTCATGGTCCTGCGGGCACTCGGCGACGACGCGGTCGCTGTGCGCGGCCAGCAGGCGCTCGATGCCGATGCGCGCCGGCGGGAAGGCGTCGGCGTCGCCCTGGTGCTCGCGGCGCACGAGGCCCAGCGCATGGAAGGTGGTGACCAGCGGCAGGTCGAACGCCTCCTGCAGCCGCAACCCGACGAAGCCGGACATGAAGAAGTTCGCGTGCACGACGTCGTAGCGCGGGGCCACGCGCATCCAGCTCTCGCAGAAGCGCGCGAACTCGGGCATGTGCTCGAGCAGCTGCTCCTTGCAGACGAAGCGCTCGGGGCCGGCCGCCGCGTGCACGACCCGCAGCCGCGGCGCCATCTCGACGACCGGCGGCAGCGCGGGGTCGTCGCGACGCGTGAACACGTCCACCTCGTGGCCGAGTTCCGCAAGGCAGCGGGCCATGTGCGCCACGTAGATGTTCTGGCCGCCCGAGTCCACGCCGCCGATGACGGCCAGCGGGGAGGCGTGCTCACTGATCATGGCGATGCGCATGAAGGTGTCCTTGCTTGGAGGGGTGCTCGCTCAACGCGTGCTCGACGAGCGCGCACCATGCGTGCTCGATGAAGAGATGGGCTTCCTGGATGCGCGCCGTGTCGCTGCCCGGCACGACCACCGCGAGGTCGCACTGCGGCGCGATGTCGCCGCCGTCCCGGCCCAGCAGGCCGATGGTCGACAGCCCGCGCTCGCGCGCCAGGGCCACCGCGCGCAGCACGTTGGGCGATCGGCCCGAGGTCGAGATGCCGACCAGGCAGTCGCCCGGGCGCCCGAGCGCCTGGACCTGACGCGCGAATACGTGCTCGAAGCCGTAGTCGTTGCCGATGCAGGTCAGCGCCGAGCTGTCGGTGGTCAGCGCCAGCGCCGCCAGCGGCGCGCGCTCCGCCTGGAAGCGGCCCGTGAACTCCGCGGCCAGGTGCTGGCAGTCGGCCGCGGAGCCGCCGTTGCCGCACAGCAGGATCTTGCCGCCGTCCCTCAGGCATTGCGCGAGGCGCTCGGCAGCCGTCGTGATCTCGCCGGCCAGGACTTCAATGGCGTCGAAGACGCCGCGGTGTCCCGCCATGTATCGATGCAGCAGTGCGACGGTCATTGCGCGTACTCCGCGTGGCCGAGGGCCGGGTGACGACGCGCACGCTCGACCCGCGCACGCCCGTCGGCGACCGCGGCCGCAGGCACATCCGCCAGCCCCAGTTCCGCGAGCGTGACGGCCGTCGTGCCGAAGCGCGAGACGGCGACGCCCGCGGCGCGGTTGGCCCAGCGCGCGGACTCGTCCAGCGGGCAGCCCGCGGCCAGGAAGCGCGCCAGCGTGGCGATGACCGTGTCGCCCGCGCCGCAGACGTCGAACACCTCGCGCGCCTCGGCCGGATGGTGCCGGACGCCGTCGGCGCCGAACAGGGTCAGGCCCTCCTCGCCGCGCGTCACCATCAGGGTGCCGACCGCCAGCCGCTTGCGCAGGCTCGCGCACTTGCGCTGCAGCTCGCGCGCGTCGCGCCAGTCCCCGACCACCGCGCGCAGCTCGGCCGCATTCGGCTTGACGAGGTCGGCGTGGCGGTAGCGCCGGAAGTCCGTGCCCTTGGGATCGACCAGCACCGTGCAGCCGCGCGATCGCGCCAGCGCGATGAGCTCGGGACAGTCGCGCAGCGCGCCCTTGGCGTAGTCCGACAGCACGACGATGGCGCGCTCGGGCAGCAGCTCGGAGAACTGCTGCAACAGCGTGCGGCAGCAGTCGTCGGTGGCCTGCTCCTCGAAGTCGGTGCGCAGCAGCTGGTGGCGTTTCGCGACGCAGCGGATCTTCTGCGTCGTGCGATGCCGGTGGCCGCCGACGGCATGCAGCGCGACGCCGCCGCGGCGCAGCAGGCCGGACAGCACGTCGCCGGCCTCGTCGGCGCCCACCAGGGTCAGCAGGCCGACGGGCGCGCCGAGCGCCGCGATGTTCAGCGCGACATTGCCGGCGCCGCCGACGCGGCTGGATTCGCTCGTCACGCGCAGGATGGGCACCGGTGCCTCGGGCGACAGGCGCTCGACGCAGCCTTCCCAATAGCGATCCAGCATCGAATCGCCGACCACCAGGATGGGTCGCGTTGCCGGCGGTGTCATGCGATTGCTCCGTCCAGCACGGTCGCGGCATGCGCGGCCGCGATGCGGTCGACGATGCCCGTGGTCGACAGCCCCGGCCGGTAGCGCAGCGCCAGCGCGCGGCCGCCCCAGCTCGCGACGAGGGCCGCCTCGGGCAGGCGCGCGACGTCGTAGTCGCCGCCCTTGACGTAGATCTCGGGCCGCAGCCGCGCGAGCAGCTCGCGCGGCGTGTCCTCGTCGAAGGTCACGACGAGGTCGACGTCGCGCAGCGCCGCCAGCACGCTGGCGCGGTCGAAGGCCCAGTTGAACGGACGGCCGGCGCCCTTGCCGAGACGGCGCGCGGACGCATCGGAGTTGACCGCCACCACGAGCGACCCGCCGAGCGAACGCGCCTCGCCCAGCAGCTCGCAGTGCCCGCGATGCAGCAGGTCGAACACGCCGTTGGTGAACACGCGCGGACGCGGCAGCTCGGCCCACGCCGACAACGCCGCGTCGAGCGAGAACGGGACGGCGCCCTCATCGGCGGCGGCGGCTGCGGGGAACGGGATTCGACTCACTCGGCTTGCTCCTGGCGCGACCATCGCGCGGACGCTCCCTGTGCAAACTCGGTGCCGTTCATGCCGCGGGCGCGGCGCAAGCTTCACGCGTCGAGGCGCTTGTCATAGGCAGGAAGCGCTTCATGCGCTGCGCTCCCGCCCGCTTCGCGGCATCGACCGCGGGCCGCGCGACCCGATGCAGGAACTTCAAACGTCTGCAACAACGTCCTGGAGTTCTTCGCATCAGGCTGGATGCAATCGCACCTTGGAACGATCGTTCAGCGCGGGCTCGATGCGCGACCGACTCGTCCTTGCGACCGCACACGGCGCGGCCCGACGACGTGTCGCCGCGCGGAGCTTGCGAGCCGCCCGGCAGAGTGCAAATGGCTCGTCGAGAACCCCCTGCGGCCAGCAGCGCGCTCGGCCATCGTCACGGCGCGGCGGGCCCGGCCACTGTCCGCCGCCAGACGCGAGATGCTGCCCTCGAATGGCACCCGGGTTGCCGCGCCGGGGCATGCCAATCGACAAGGAGCCCACGATGGAAATGGACACGACCTGGATCGTGCTTGCCGACGAAGGCCGCGCACGCATCCTCAGCCGCGAGGCCGACGGTGGAGACCTGCGCGAGCTCGAGGTGCTCGACGATCCTGCCGCGCACGCGCACAACGCCGACTTCCGCCACGACGCGTACGGCCGCCGCGCGCCCGGCGGCGCTGCGCAGCCCAGCAGCGCGACCAGCTCGGCCGGCGAGGAAAAGCTCGACCACGAAGCGGAGCTGTTCGCGCGCCGGCTCGCGCTGCGCCTGACGGAGGCGCACCGCCAGCACCGCTTCGCGCACCTGCGCATCGCGGCCGCCCCGCGCTTCCTCGGCCGCCTGCGCAAGGCCCTCGACCGCGAGGTCAGCGACGTCGTCGACGAGGAGATCGACCTCGACCTGCTGCAGCTCGACACCCGCACGCTGACCCAGCGCTTCTACGGCGCCGCCGCCGCGGGCGGGCAGGACACCGCAGGCACCCGCCACTGACCGCCCCGCAGCTGGACGACCCGGAATGTCTGCTATAGTGTCGGGCTGTTGGGGGTGTAGCTCAGCTGGGAGAGCGTCGCGTTCGCAATGCGAAGGTCAGGAGTTCGATCCTCCTCATCTCCACCAACACATTCAAGGGCTTGGCGTCGCGCCAGGCCCTTTTCTTTGGTTCATCGCCGAAGTGCGGGGAGCGCGTCCGTCCAGACCTGGTGTGGGACGCTGCGCGGAACGTCGATTCTTTGCCCCGTCATCCTGCGCGCAGTCGCAGGAGCCACCCCTGCCAAGATGTCTCGTCGGTCATGTGCGGCTGCCGCAAGCAGCCGGGTCCATGACGCACGCGGCGGCCCGGCAG